>JAQTOX010000006.1 GCA_028713055.1 Methylococcales bacterium
GCCGAAGTTATCGACGATTAGGTGAAATCATGGCGGAATCGATTGTAAATGTCCCTGTTGCAGATTGCCGTTTATGTCCATTTCGTGGCAAAACGTTGTTAATGGGACGTTGCATTCCCGCTGACATTTGTATTTTTGTTGAAAGCGGTCGGCAAATCGACCGCTTTTTTCGCCTCAATCCTGAATACGCTGTTCAATATCTCAAAGACTCTTTTTGGGAACGCCGCGCCATTGCTGCACGTTACGCAC
Organism: Methylococcales bacterium; assembly: GCA_028713055.1. GTDB lineage: Bacteria > Pseudomonadota > Gammaproteobacteria > Methylococcales > Methylomonadaceae > UBA10906. Next base: position 250 of record JAQTOX010000006.1, read on the forward strand.
CAATAAAATTTCTAAACGATTTAATTACCGACGAAGATGAAGTCGTGCGTCGCGTCATCGCTTATCGTTTGCCACCGCAACAAATCACTTGTTTTTTAAACGACCCAGACCGCGAAGTTCGCATGACGGTGGCGGATAGAATCGAGTTTAGCTATCTCGAAAAACTCGCCACCGACCCTGATTACATTGTGCGTTTGACGATTGTGAAACGTTTGCCGATTGGGCGGTTGTTTCGTTTTATCAAAGACGAGGATTTGCAAGTTCGCAAAAAAGTCGCCGAACGTTTGCCCGAAGTGAGTTTGGGACTGATGGCAAACGATAGCTCGCCTGCGGTGCGGCGCATTATTGCTGAACGTATGTCGCCTGAAGATGCGGTCGTTTTAATCGACGATGAAGATTGGGTGGTGCGTTATACCGTCGCCTTAAAAGTGGATTGCAGCGAACTTGGCGTGTTGGCAAACGACCCTGAGCCCGATGTGCGTGAAGTCGTGCAAGCGCGTCTAAATCCCACAACTCAATCGGAAGAAAACAATGATTGAACCTAAACTTAATCTCGCAGGGCAAACGATTACGCAATCTTGCAAACAACTTGTCCCTGATAAAAATAACGCGGTTTTGCTCAATGCGTTGCAAGCGTTAATTCCCGATTATCCTGTGCGTTTAGCGTTGACAGGTGATGAGTGGTATCAATTGGGCGGTGTGGTTGACGCGCAAGGAACACGGCTTGCGAAAGATTTAGTCGAATGGGCGGAGCGAACCTATATTGAATGCGGACAAAATCTGCAAACGCTCATCGACCACACGCTTGAACAAAAGTTAATTGCCACAAAAAAGACAGGTCGCACGCTTTATTTTGTCGTGCAAACGGGTGAAAAAGCCGAAGATTTTACCTTGATTGAAATCGATAAAATTCACGAAGTCAGCGACCGATTGCTCGCCGACGAAGCGAATCCGCCTGAAGATTTAGAAGAATTTATCGACCCATTGCAACCGCTTTGCGTTGAGCCGCTCGCGTTTGGACAAGCACGTTATGTTTATCGGCGCAAAACCGATGTGGCGATTTTTATGGAAGTCATTAACGAACGCAATGTGTCTGAACATCCCGTGCAACGTTTTATGGATGATTGGAATCGTAGCAGCGCGGGACAAACGAAACACCTTTCTGAAAACTGGATTATTCGCCCATATCGCCACACGGGACGGTTTGGTGAACAGATTGTGAATGCTGAAATTATCAATATCGAAACCACGAATTTACCGCACTTGGAAGATTTCGCTGGCAAAAAAGGCACGGCGTTGAGCAACATTCTTACCCGTTTTGATCGGCAAGCGGGTTATGCGTTTGCGTGGTTTTTTTACATGCTCAAAGGTAAAATGGTTTCAACAGACAGCGCGGAAGCAGTTTATCGGGATATTTCGGGCGATTTTTCCTATTTGCCGCCGCAAGATGAAGCTATTTTGCGTGATTGGATTGCCAGTCCGTATAACGTGTGATGAAAATTACGCTCGCAACGGCTTCCGATATTCCAGCGTTGTGTGACTTGCTCGCGCTGTTATTTTCACAAGAAGCCGATTTTCAACCTGATTATGAAGCGCAACGTCGGGGTTTAACGCATATTTTAAATAATCCTGACGTTGGGCTGATTTTGGTTGCGCGTCAGAAGAATCAAATTGTGGGAATGGTGAATTTACTTTTTACCTTTTCCACTGCGCTTGGGCAGCGGGTGGCATTGCTTGAAGATTTGGTTGTCGCGCCAAGTCGGAGGGGTAATGGCATTGGTTCGCAACTTTTAAAACAAACTATCGAAACCGCACGCTTGCATGATTGTCATCGCATTACGTTACTTACCGATTTGGCGAATGAATCAGCACAGCGGTTTTATCGAAAACACGGGTTTGTTTTTTCGGCGATGATTCCGATGCGGGTGTTGTTGTGAATGTAAAAGACTACAAAATCAATACAGGGAGAATTTTTTCACCTTAGATTCTTCAACATCATTTTCATTGAGTTATGACATCCTCAATATCTTTTTGACCATCAAATCGTAATTGGGAAGAATCAAAACCGTGTTTTAAGACGATGGCTTTTATGTTCTTGCCAGAAGTGGAAAGTCGCTCACAATCTTTATAAAAAGTACGGAAATCATCCGTGAAAATTACGGGGATATTTGCTTTCAACGCTTGTGCAATTATTTTCAAATCATTTCGTACTACGGTTCGACTATCATCGCTTTTTATATTTCCAAGCAAATTATAGATGTTTGCAGATTCAATTCCGTCGGGAATGTTAAAGGGTAGAAATTGAAAATTTCTTAATGGTAAATCCGTAAGTAGTTGTTTTATGCAAAACTCTGAAACGACAATACTTGATAAATACATCGTGATGCCTTGTTCTATCATGTATTTGTAGTATTGTTTTGCTATTTCATGAGTTGGTCTATTCTTATCGGTCAATGAAATTAAAAAGCTCGTATCTAAAAGTGCAGAAAATTTCATCTATGACTACCACCGCGCAAATCTTCTAACCATGTTGTTGCATCTGATACATCTGCCCATGCTTTTGTTCCTTTTTCTACCATAAGATTAAATTCATCATCATCGTAACTAGGTTGGTAATCTAAGAAATCAATTAAATAGTAATTTCTTAATTTGCCTGTCATAAGGTTTTCTTCTGCTGTCACATGAAGTGAAACGGAGTGATAAAGTCTATTTTCTTTTTCTTCCATCAAAAATTTAGATGTAGAGGTTATTTTTTCAACAGTGCCATCCTCTAACCTGATATGGACATTAACTTTATTTTGCCCTCCCATATCAAACACTTCCCCATATAGATATTTTTCTACTTGAACCCAAACATCTTCTGTTCTATGAAAATTTGAATCTGAATTCACATGAAAAGATATTCCATCTTTCTCATTTATGATGGAATAACGCCTGTTTTTATCTTTTTTTGCCTTTCTTTGCCAAGTTTCTACGATTTCTGCACGTTTTGAGTCGATGGAACTGAGTGATGCACCGTTGTTTAAACGTTCAATATCGGCCCACAATGTACTCGCAACGAATAATCCCGTAACAAGGACAAGAGAGCCTTCTTCAATTGAAATTGCAATTTTTTTAGGGTCAACTTCACTGTTTGAACCTTTTAAAAAATCACTCACATCTTTTGAAAATTCTCCAAGCAACGCCAACGAAACATGAGATGGCGAAACATCTATGTTATCAATGCGGTCATTGACTGTAAATCGTAGTTGGTCAGTTTTGTTCATGGTGTAGTTTTTGTTTTTAGCTATTTATTTTTATGTTAATGGTGAATTCGTCGATGATTTTACGCATTTTTATTCTAAAAAGCGTTAATTTTTAAGAATCAAAGATGCGTGTGTTGTTGTGACAATCTTTAACAAACGACCACATTCAATTTAATTGCCAAGCGTGTCAGTTCTATATCATTAGAAACACCCAATTTACTTTTAATTTGATAATGGCAATTACAAACCGTTTTTTGGCTGATATTTAAAATCTTTGCAATTTCTTCTGTATTTTTTGCTTCGACTAGCAACCGTAAAATTTCAAATTCGCGGATGGTTAAAGATTCTAACGCGGTACGTTCGTTGTCGATTTTTTCCAATGCCAAAACCTGAGCCATATCTGGACTCAAAAAATAACGTCCTGCATAAACTTCTCGTATTCCTTGTAATAATATTTCAGGTGAACTGCTTTTCGTCACATATCCTAAAGCTCCTGCACGAGTGGCTTGCAGGGCAAAGTTTGAATTTTTGTGCATACTGAATACCAAGATTTTTGCTTGATTACAGCGTTGTTTGATACGAGAAATAAGTTCTAAACCACTAATAGTTGGCAATGAAATATCAGTTACGATGACATCAGGGTTACACTCTTTAAAAAGCTCATACGCATGATTGCCATTATCGGCTTCCGCTACCAGTTGCAAATCCGATTGTTTTGAAATCAATCCGCGATAGCCTTCTCGAACAATCGCATGGTCATCAACCAGCAAAATTTTAATCATGATTCGTCTCCAGTTATGGGAAGTGACACGGATACAACTAATCCGTGAGGCTTGTTAATGGCAAATGATACCTCACCATGCAATGCGGTCACTCGTTCATGAATGCCAAATAATCCAATTCCCGATTTATTGGCAAACGGTAGTGTTGTGGCTATGCCATTGTCTTTGACAATGAAAATAATGTTGTCATTTTCATTTTTTAATGAAATATCGACTTGAGTTGCATTGGAATGTTTAGCGACATTGGTCAAGCATTCTTGTGTGATTCTAAATAGTGCAACAGATTGAGCTTCAGAAATGTTTTTACAATCGCCTCCGATATTTAACTGGTAAAAAACTTTGCCATTATTACGATTATTCCAATCTAAAACTAAACCACTCAAACTTGCCAAAAGTCCCAATTCATCTAATTCAACAGGTCTCAAACGCGCTAATAAACTGTGAATGGAATCCATCATGTGTTTTGTAATCGGGTTAATTTGACTGATTTCATCAATTAAATCAGGACATTTTTCTGCGGCGGTATAACTAACAGATGCCGTAATAGCGTTAATTCCCGCCAAACATTGACCAAATTCATCGTGTAATTCGCGTGATAAATACCGTCTTTCATCTTCTTGCAACGTCATGAGTTTCACGATGAGTTGACGACGGTCTTCTAATAATTGTTGCTGACTATCTGCTAAGTGATTGACCGCATCAGAGATAATTTGCCATTCAACAATATCAAATAATGGCAGTCGATAATTTAAATCGCCTTTTCGTATTCGTTCTAATCCGTCCACAATCGCACAAGTTGGTCGTACTGTTCGCCGCACGCTCGTAAAAACCAAAAAGGAAATAGCGATCGTTGTGATGGTTGCTAATCCAATGAAATTACAAACGTCTTCCCATGCTTGAGCAATTTGCACATCTTGATTCGCCGAAACAGTGAGCGTTCCGTAAGGTTGGTTGTTAACTACGATGGATTTAGAAATTTCAAAATTTGAATTAAAAATCCAGCGGTAAAGTTTTGTAAAAAGGTTTGTGTTATCAAACACCATAAATTTTTCACCGTTACAAAAACCATACGTTTTATTGTTTTTATTGGAAATAAAATTAACGCATATTCCCGATTTGTTATGGGTTTGTTTCCACAATGAAAAATTAGGTTCTTGATTGGCAATAAGCTGTGTTTGAACCAAAATTTGCTTACTTAATGAATCCATTATGATTTGCATGGCGTGCTGTGTTTGTTGGTCACTGCGATATAAAACGTAAGCCGTTGTTGTGAATAAACTCAATAAGGCAATTGCTATGAGTTGCGATAAAAAATGGGATTTAAGGTTCATTGCAACGCTTTGGTTTATAAAAATGGTTGCCAATTATTCGCAATGGATTCTTTTATTACAAGATGGCTCGATGAAGTCGGGCAAAATGCCCGTATTTTTTGGGTAAAAATCGGATTACACCATTCGCCTTTGTTTCTAAACCGAAACCGTTTTTAATTTTTTGTAATGTACTGTGATTGTTTTCACAAAGAAAAACTTTCACATAAATAGCCACGAAAATACAGCTAAAACCCAGTTTGCAAACCAAAATAAACTGCAGCACCATTAACACCAAAATTATAAATTTCCATTGTGCAATTATTACTTAGGTTTTCTCCGCGTAAATACAAATCTGTTCTTGGCGTAAGTTGATATTTTAACAACGCATTTACACGCGGTGCTGCATTGGCTTTTTGTTTATTGCCGCCATCAAACCAATAAAAATCATGGAACGTTAAATCCACTCGCATTTTTAATGGTTGGAGTAATTGGAATTCGTTCCAAAATGAACCTTGATGCTTAGGCAGATACGGCACATATAAATGATTTTCAGAATTTTTTGCGGACATATAGCCATAATTCAAACCACTTTTCCAAAAATCAGTCCAACGATGCTGTGATTGGAATTCAGCACCAAAAACATCCGCTTTAGGCAAGTTTCCCGCTCTCACCGTTCCAACGGTTGGATCATATAGAAAAAGAATCATGTTCTGATAGTTTTGATAATAACCACTGATGCTAATTTCACTCTCAAAAAATGGATTCCAACGCACACCCATTTCACCGCCTGTACTGGATTCACCTTGCAAGTTTTTATTTCCACTTAGGTGCATTAACTCACTCACACCAGGTTGGCGATAACCTGTACCCCCTTTTGCCCATACGTTGATAGTTTGTGAAAACGAGCGATTTACACCTAATGAAAAGACTTGATGATTGCCATAAGTATCATTTTGATCAAAGCGTGTATCAGCATCGAATTTCCATTTATCTAAAAGCAATTCGCCATGCACATTAGGGCTAATAATTGTCTGCGATGAAGAAGGAACATTTAACGTTTGTTGATGTTGAGCATTTACGCCCCACACCATGGAGGCACGATGATTCACATTTTCGCTTAATGCTAACGAATGCTTATTTTTCCAATCTGCCATAAATAACTGGTTTGTAATGGAAAACGGTTTAATCGCCGTGTATTTCATTTTTTGTTGGTCTTGAGTAAAACCTAATTGCAAAGACGTATTCCAATTCGATGATAAATCATATTGTCCGTGTAATTGCGTAACCCATGTTTCATCAGACAGTTTGCCTTGCGTATCATCAACCCAACCAAATGTTTTATCTGGCAATAATCCTGGACCATCAATGTCTTGTTTTGATTTCACAAAATATAACGATGCGTCTAATTTCCCTTTGTCAAAATTTTTGCTCCAATTTCCAGAGGCATGATTCATTTCAAATTCATCGCGTTCTGTTCCGATTTTTGCTTCACTAATGCCATTGAAAACATCACTTCTTCCAGCAACGGCTGAAAAATTGCCGAGTTCTGAGGTTAAACCTGCTCCCGCTGATTCACGCAAGGTGTCATAACTTCCGCCTTCAAAATGCAGAAAATTATCGTTTTCTTGTAGTTGTCGAGTTTTTAAGTGAATCGTTCCGCCTAATGTTCGACTGCCACTGAAATTGCCATCAAAACTGCGTGATACCGTGACACGATCTAATTCATTTATCGAATAACGTTGTAAAGAATAAACCCCCACAAAATCACTGAATAATGGTACGCCATCTAGTGTGAGCATTCCTTGACCACCCGCACCACGAAAGCTCAAATTTGAAGTCATTTGTCCGCTACCTTGATTGAGAGTGACACTCGGTTCTTGACGTAATATGCCATTTAAGTCAGGCAATTCTTTATCCTGTAAATCGTCGTGAGAATGTTCGCTGATATTTGAGGTAATGACCGTTGGTGGTAATTCTAAGGCGGATTCAGCATGAATACTCAGTGGCATGAGCGTAACAATCAGGTAAATGTTGTATTTTTTCATTCGTAATTAAAAAACGTTATAAATCAATGGAAAATCTCAATATGGGGTTTTTCCAGTTTTTCGTACATTTTAACGCAATCTGACATTCGTCTGACAATTAGGTGTTAGAGTTTTATAGTCAAAATAGCTGGCATTCCATTCTCAAAAATGATTTGGTGAAAATATGATTTCAGGAACGTTAACACGCTTAAAAGAAACCACGCATCTAGTAGTTCTAACAGGTGCAGGAATTTCAGCAGAATCAGGCATTCCGACTTTTCGAGATGCAATGACTGGACTTTGGAAAAATTACAGCCCAGAAAAGCTATCTTCAGCAAAAGGTTTCTCTCAAGACCCCGCACTTGCTTGGGGCTGGTACGAATGGCGCAGACATAAAGCCTTACGCGCCGAACCTAACGCGGGGCATCAAACCATTGCAAAACTCGCAACAAAATTGCCAAAAGTGACATTGATTACACAAAACGTTGATGATTTACATGAGCGAGCAGGTAGCCAAAATGTTTTACATTTACATGGCAGCATTCATACCGCCCGTTGCTTTGAATGTCGTCATCCTTACGAACATCCTGAAACATCCGCGATTGTTAAATTTCCTGAAAGCAGAATTGAACCACCTAAATGTGAAAAATGTGGTAATTGGGTTCGACCTAATGTGGTTTGGTTTCGTGAGCTTCTGCCAGCTAAAGCATTACGTGAAGCTGAACTAGCGGTTAAAGAATGCGATTTGATGTTAATTGTTGGTACATCAGGCTTTGTTTATCCAGTGGCAAATCTGCCTCTATTGGCAATCGAACGTAATATCACAACGATACAAGTTAATTTGACTGAAACAGATTTAGATACAAAGGTAACGTTTGATTTGAAAGGCAAAGCAGGTGTGATCTTGCCCGAATTATACAAAATGGCATTTGAAGAATAATTATCATCATCTACAAAGGAGTTAAATTATGTCCAGTTTCAAATAATGTTATTCATCAAATTTATACGGCAAGACTTAGTGAAAAAAATCATCTAGTAAAACACCCTTTTCAAAACCTTTTCAAGGAATTTTCAATATGGCATCCACTACAAAAAAACCAACAGGCACAACAGCGAAAGATAAACTAATCGGTACCGAAATTGCCGATAAATTCGCAGGATTAGCAGGCAATGACACCTTAAACGGTTTAGGTGGTAACGATACGCTAGACGGCGGCACAGGTGATGATTCTCTCGACGGCGGCACTGGAAATGATAGTTTGATTGGTGGTGACGGCAACGATCAACTTCTCGGCGGCAGTGGCGACGACTTTTTATCGGGCGACAAAGGTAACGATAAGCTAGACGGCGGCGGAGGTAACGATACCTTAAATGGTGGCGCGGGTGTAGATGCCATGACGGGCGGTGACGGCAACGATTATTACGTTTTCGATAACAAGCTCGACACCGTTGTTGAAACGAATACAAACAAAAAAACGGGCGGCATCGATACCGTTGAAACGGCGTTTAATTACACGCTGGGCGACAACTTCGAAAATCTCGTTTTAGCGGGCATTACCAATAACAACGGTACAGGCAATAAGTTAGACAACGTTATCACAGGCAACATTGGTGACAATTTACTCAAAGGCGAAGCGGGTAACGATACGCTGATTGGTGGCGAAGGTGCCGATACGCTCGAAGGTGGTTCGGGTATGGATATTTTGAATGGCGGTGCGGGTGCAGACGTTTATTTCATGAACAACGACGGAGACAAAATCGTTGAAGACTCACAAAGCACTGACGAAGACCAAGTGATTGCCACAGTGCCTTATGATTTAAGCGCGAATCCAGAAATCGAAATTTTGACCTTGCAAGGCCCAAAAGCGATTTCAGGCGTGGGTAATGATTTAGACAATACTTTGCAAGAAGTCGAAGGCGGCACAATTGCCAATTCCTTCAGCGGTGCGGCGGGCGATGATGTAATTAACGCCGAAGGCGGTGATGACACACTCGAAGGTGGCGAAGGTAACGACGAATTAAACGGTGGCGCAGGTGACGATGTCGCCATTTACAACGGTTTGTTTGATGATTATCAAATCACTGCAAACATGGACGCAGAAGGTGTGGCGCAATTAGTCATCAAATACGTTGGTTCGGGTGACGACGAAGGCGAAGATATTTTGTCAGACATTGAAATCGTGCAATTTTCAGATGGCACGCAAAAGACAATTGAAACGCTTATGGATGATGGTAGTAGTGAAACTGATGGTTCTGGTAAAACTGAGCCAACAGAAATGACTGATGAAAACCAACCAACTGATGAACCAGTTTATGAACCAATCGATGAACCCGTTGTAGAAACAAAACCCGTTCAAACAACGCCAACAAAGCCAGGTACAGGTTCTGCAAACGATAAATTAGGGCCGCCCGATGATCTTGCTAGTTCACGGGTGCTATATGGAACAAAAGGAGACGATAATCTTTCAAAATCCGACTGGATTAACGCTCTAGCTGGTAACGACAATGTCTCTGGTGGCTATCAATCTACACTGATTGGCGGGGCTGGTGATGATACATTGACTGTTAGCAATAATTACGGGGGGCACCTTATCGGTGGTTCAGGAGTAGATCATCTAGTCAGTAACGGCAATGGTAATTACTTTATCTTCGGTGAAGGCGACATAGGCGTGGGAGCCGCTCGTGAAGTTATTGATAATTTCAATATCAACAGAGGTAAGGATGTTATTGATTTAGCAGGAAGCAAAGTGCCAGGGACTGTGGGATTTGGTAGTTCACTTACTTTGATTAAATCAAAAAACATTGATGCCGCGCCTTTTACTGCCGCAAATCAAGTGCGTTTTTGGGTAGATTTTGATAACGCTGAAACGATTGTTGAAATCAATTTGGATCAGGATGTTTCAACGGCGGAAGCTGAAATTGCTTTAACAGGCGTAACGAAGCCGCTAAATGATTTCAATTTCATTCTAAATTAAGACGGTTAAAGAATGATTTGATGAAATTGAACCTCGACAACGACCAGAAAATTACTGAAATGGGAGTTGTCGGGTTCAACGTCACTTTCCCAATTTAAAAAGGAACACTCATGGCAAACTCAAAAACATTCACTGCATTGACATTATTGTTATTGCCGACGTTATCTTTTGCAAACTCTGCATTGACGAAACAAGTAACGATAGTTGTTGCCCCTAAATCACTCAAAGAAGCGTCAGATGGTATTTCGTTTAAATCAATCGAAGGAAAGGAATATTTTTACCTTTACCAGCGTAACGCTACCGACCACAAATTTATCTCAAAAAAGAAAAGTACCGTTTGCTTAACTATCGATAATGCTAATGATGAAGATGTAACTTCTATTTCTAATGGTGAATGTAAAACTACCAATTCTTCACCAACTAAAAATATCGTAACGGGGCGTTGCCACATGGATTCTTGTTGGTGGTGGAAGGTTGAAGATTCTCAGATTATGAAATCGGACAGTAAAGAATCTTTAATTAAAGTATTCGTTAAAACCACTAGCATCGATTACCCACGATCAGTGATTGATAAAAAAGGTTATCCCGATTTACCGCCTAAAAAAGCGAAATGGGGAGCTGTAACTGAAACGTTTATCTTCTGTTCAAACAAAAATCCCGCGTATTTTGATTACGACAAGGAACAGAAAAAATTTGTTGGTTCTATATTTACGGGTAGTTATGGTGTAACAGAAGGAGCAGAGCATCTTTACGCTCATATCTGCCAGCAAGAGATTAAACCGCGCACTGATGATTCCGAAGGGTTATCAGACGTGTCTATCGATAAACCAACTGATATTTTTAATTTAGTGCGTTAAATCTGCCGTTAATTTTTAGGAGCTACAAAAATGAAAAAGTTACTTTTAGGTTTTGCATTACTCTTAATTGCTGGTCAATCATTAGCTGTAGAAAAAACTGTGAAATGCCAAATAGACAGCGACAATAAAGTTGCCTACAAAGGAAAGTGTCTGTTCTCTCCAGAAGGAAAAGGTTCGTTCTCACTTTCAAATCCAATCAATGACAAACCGCTACTTTGGGAACTTTCAGCAGTTAGTATTTATGTTACTGACAAAGGAATTGCTGAGGTAAGTAGTCTATCAAATGAAGGCATAAGTTCCCGCTGGGGCGAAGCAAAAAGAAGCGAAAAAGATAAGGCGTGCTGGGTAGGAAGTGATTTTAAAATTTGTGCTTGGTGATATTCCAATAGATTTAATTTTAGGAGTTTTAAATGAAAAAATTAGTTTTAGGTTTAGTTTTATCAGCGTTACCCGTTGCAAGTTTTTCAGCGAGTGCAGAGTTTTTGAAATGTATCAATGCTGAAGATCATTCGTCGGCCGATGGTTGTGCAAGTGCCGAAAATGAGCGTCAAACTGCGAGAATGAATGAGGCTTATAAATTGGCATTAAAGTCAAAAGGTGCCGATATGAAAGCGTTGAAATCAGCTCAAAGTAAATGGACGAAACGATTACAAAAATCATGTCCTGAAACTAGCGCAACAGGCGGTGCATTTGAAGAATGGCAACAATGCCTTGCTGAAAAAACAGAAATCCGTGCTATTGAGCTTGAAAAATAACTATTCACTCAATTAAATTTTGAAGTGAAAGCCCCGATTGCATCACAGCAAAGCGGGGCTTTTTTGTTAAATAAAGTAGCGGTACCATTATTCTTGAAAAATACAAAGTGAATAAAAAAATGAAAATTCTACTGATTGAAGACGATTCTATATTAAACGAAACAATTACTGATTATCTAAAGCTAAAAGGCAATGAAGTCATAGATTTAGAAAACGGTACAGAAGCCATCAATGTTATTGATAAGTCCAATTTTGATTTATACATTGTCGATATTAACATCCCACATATCAATGGATTGGAGATTGTGAAATATATTCGAAATAAGGATATAGACACTCCAATTATTATGATAACGGCTTCAATGGAGTTGGATAGTCTTAAATCGGCTTATAAAAATGGTTGTGATGATTATATTAAAAAACCGTTTTATTTAGAGGAATTAAACATAAGAATTAGCAAGTTAATAAGCAAATCAAAGAATAAAGACACGCTAATAAAAATATCCGATGCAGTCACTTATGATTTGGAATATGAGGAATTAAGTGTTAACGGTGTTGCTAAACGATTAAGAAAAAAAGAAAAACGGCTTCTCAATCTATTTTTGAATAATATCAATAAAATTTTAACGACTGAAAAAATTGAAAATTATGTTTGGGAAAATGAAATTAAAGATTCTTATCCTTTAAGGCAATTGGTCAATGACTTGAGAAAACATTTTGATGGTGGTGAAAATTTTATATTTGCTGATAGAGGAATAGGGTACAAATTTGAAATTAAAAATTAAGCTAAATGGCTACATAGCATCATTTTTTTTATTAGTCATCATGGTGGTAGTTATTGGCGATGCGATTAAATTTCAAAACTATCGAAATACACTGATTCAAAATTATTCAAACAAATACATCAATGTTACTCAACAAATTCGAGAAGATTACCGACTACTTTTTGATAAATTACAATACGATTTCGACAAATCCAAATCAGAAAATCTCTCAAAATTAAATCAACTATATAAAATTTATAAAAGAGATCGCACGCATTTTAATGTTGATAAAGCCGCTGAAGAACTAAACAAAGATGTTCACTTTGGAAGTTATCAAGTATTTCTAATCAATAAAGATTACATTATCGAAGATGCCTCTTATAAAACGGATATAGGTCTTAACTTTGGTAATGTCATGGAAATAAAAGAGTTGATGAGTTCCATTTTTACTAAAAAAGTGGCTATTGACATCTCTCCCATCATACTTGACTTAATTACCCCATCATCTATACCGTTTAAGCGGTATTTCATAAAATTATCAAATGATGAAAAATATATTCTACAAATTGCATTCGTTTTAGATTTTGCAAGAGAACTTAAAGCAAAATACGATTTAATCAAAAATGTTGGGCTAATTGAATTTTATCTTACCAATGATTCTATCCAGAGAATTTACTTTGATAAAACCTTTGATAAAACAAATCACAGCAAAAAATTTTTGCAACAGGAGGGTTGGGAAGCGACAAAAAATATTTTATTTCAGCTAGCTAATGTTTTGTCTATCAAGAATAAGCAACTCGAGGCTCTAACAAAATTAGGTCTTAAAGATCTTATAAATAATCAAAGACGTATTCACGAAGTTATTGATGAAGTATTTCGTGATGATAATCTTCTTAGCTCACTTAATTTGTCACAACATCAATTTACCATCTACTCTATAACAAATGGGCTGTTTAACAAATCGACTAAAACAAACCTCCTTGTAAAAACCACCTATTCAACAGAATCGTTAGAAAACGATATACAAAAAACATTTATTCAAGCAGTCACACAACTTTTTTTCATATTGAGTATTTTGGTTTTAATTTATCTGTTCATTATGAAAAGGCTTTCAAATCCGCTTTTGAAAATGGTTGATAATATAAAAAACAATCAATACTCCGATATTCGCAATATCAAAATTGAAGAAATGGCTGTTTTAAATGAAAGTTATAACGCGCTGCATAATCAATTAAATAAAGAGATTGAACGCAGTTCTAATATCTTAAAAGATAAAAATCAGTTTATTGCCGACACGGTTCATCAACTCAGAACGCCATTAACGAACATTATGATGAATGCTGAAATGATTAAACACAAACAAACCGATAAATCTGTCTCGTCTTATATTGATAAAATTGATTCCTCTATCAATATGCTTTCAAATTTTTATGAAGATTTAGCTTATGTTGCGTCAGCAGATACGATTGAATACCCTCCAAAAAATATCAATCTTAGTGATTTTTTGAAGAAACGAATTGAGTTTTTTTCAACTATTTCAAAGGTCAGTCATAAAGAAATTCAATCAACGATTGAAGAAGATATTTTTACTAATATCAATCAAATAGAACTAGAGAGAATTATTGATAATAACATCTCGAATGGAATTAAATATGCCACTAAAAACAAGCCTATCAACATCAATCTTTTACAATCAAATGACACGGCAATATTGGCTATTAGAACGTATGGAGACCAAATTAAGGATAAAGATAAAATCTTTGAAAAAAATTTCAGAGAGGATGAAGCTAAGAGAGGTTTAGGATTAGGCTTGAATATGGTTAAAAATATTTGTGAAAAATATCATATTTCCTATAACGTTACCTATGAAGATGGGCAAAATATTTTCACCTATATTTTTCAGTCATCAATACTATCGTTGTGACTGTGGCTAATCCAAAAAAATTACAAACGTCTTCCCATGCTTAAGCAATTTGTACGTCTTGATTCGCCGAAACAGTAAGCGTTCCGTAAGGTTGGTTGTTGACTACGATGGATTTAGAAAGCTTAAAATTTGAATTAAAAATCCAGCGGTAAAGTTTTGCAAAAAGGTTTGTGTTATCAAACACCATAAATTTTTCACCGTTACAAAAACCATACGTTTTATTGTTTTTGTTGGAAATAAAATTAACGCATATTCCGATTTGTTATGGGTTTGTTTCCACAATGGATTCTTTTGTCACAAGATGGCTCGATGAAGTCGGGCAAAATGCCCGTATTTTTTGGGCAAAAATCGGATTACATAATTTACCTTTGTTTTTAAACTGAAACTGTTTTCAAACCCACAACAAAGGAAATTTAAATGTTTAATGACTCAAATATCAACTGGCAAACTCTCGGAAATTTTGAACATTTACTCTATTCGATTCTAAACATTGATGAGCAAAACAAAATCGTTGATGTGATTTTCAAATTTGCGGCGAATCAGCAAATTGTTTTGCATCGGCACAAAGTCCTTAATCATCTTTTTGTTATTCAAGGTGAACATCGAATTTATGAAGCTAACGGTGCATTAAAAGAAATTCGTCCCGTTGGTAGTTACACCATTAGTCAGCCAAGTGTTGAGCCGCATCGAGAAGGTGGCGGTGATATTGATGTGGTTGTTTTATTTAGTATTCGTGGTGATGACGTCGTTTTTTATGAAATTCTCGACGATGATTTAAACGTAATTGCTACGTTTGGAATGCAAGATTTTATCGACTTGTATAAAAATCAAAAATAGGAGTTGTGTTATGAAGCGATTGAGATTCTTGTTAATTTCATTCGCGTCGAGACGCAATGAATCTGCACAACGGATTTTATTGAAAATATGGGTTTAGTTTTTCAGCAATGATTCCGATGCGGGTGTTGTTATAAAAAACACTCGCCTTGTGAATTTTGAATTTCCTCAATAGGCAGGTAAAAATCTGCTATCAATGGTCTTATAAGCACTAATAAACGATTCATTTTTTAGTTTTTTCGCTTTTTGACTGCATTTGTCAGTATGTAATTTGTGGGTTCTGATTTGCTTGCAAATTGGACATTTCATTATATTCGTCACGCCAAGAAAAATTTTCACCGCACTTTAGCGCGACAAGATGACGGTTTTATTTCACAAATGTTCGACTATAAATAACATGATAATTGTGTCAGTATCTTGCGAATCATAAAATTTCCAATTGTCTATAAATATGAAACGCATAAACGTTGTCTCCTTCGTTTTTATCCTAAATTTATTGATTTCATCCATTGTCAATGCTCAGACATTCTCATTTGGTTTGTGGGGTGACATGCCTTACACCAGAAATGGCGATGGCGAAAAAAATGGTGAAAAAATGTCACGATTAGTTGAAAGCATGAACAGCTCACAAATCGCTTTTAGCGTTTTCGATGGCGACACTAAAGATGGCAGTTCTCTTTGTTTGGATAATGTTATTGGTAAAGAAACTATCGATTTATTTAACAAAGTAAATGCGCCGACTGTTTATGTATTGGGAGATAACGAATGGACAGATTGTCACCGTATAAACAATGGTTCATACGACAATCTTGAACGACTTAATTATCTTCGTAAAACGCTGTTTTCGAATGAGTACAGTTTTGGGCAAACCAAAATGAAATTACAGCATCAAGGTTTATCAAGTGAACTTTATTCAGAAAATAATCTTTGGACGTATGGCGGTTTGGTTTTTGTTGGGTTAAATGTTTCGGGGAGTAATAACAATAAAGTTAATGATGGGACGTGTATTCAAACAAATAGCCATCGAACTCAAATTGAATGTGACGCGGATAATGTTGAGTATCAAGCCCGCGACAAGGCAAACATTTCTTTTTTACATGACGCATTTACATCGGCACAAAATCAAAAAGCGGCTGGAATAGTTGTGATTATTCATGCTGACCTAAATTTTGATTTGTTAGAAGGCGATGATTTTAACGAAAGAATTGAGCAAGAATTTGATGGTTATAACAATTTCTTAACGGCGTTGATTGACGAAACTCGAAAATTTAATGGTCAGGTTTTATTAGTACATGGTGATAGCCATACTTATACCGTCGATAATCCATTGGAAAATTTAGATAATCCGATTTCAAACTTTACGCGGTTGGAAACTTTTGGCAGTCCATATCTTAATTGGGTCAACGTTTCTGTGAATACTGAAACTAAAAACGTGTTCACGATTCAGCCCGTGATTGTTGAAAAATCTGTATTTGGCTTTTGATTGTTCATTTTTACCACAAAAAAATCTTACAAAATCCCCTCAAAAAACGCGCCTTTGTCGTATTTCCTACAATTTATTTTTAAAATAAAACAAACAAAATCAATTGATTAGTGCGTGGCACGTTGGTTGCAGTAGCTTCATTAACAAAAATGGAGTGATGCCATGAAAACCAGTAAAGACATTGCAGAATTATTAGACGAACCCGCTTGCGAGCATAACAAGAAAGAAAAATCAGGTTGCGCGAAACCCAAACCAGGTTCGACCGCAGGCGGTTGTGCGTTCGACGGGGCGCAAATTGCGTTGTTACCGATTGCCGATGTCGCCCATTTGGTTCACGGTTCAATTGCCTGCGCGGGTAGTTCATGGGATAACCGAGGCACACGCTCATCGGGTTCACAGTTGTATCAAATCGGCATGACCACCGATTTAACCGAACAAGATGTCATCATGGGACGCAGCGAAAAACGCCTTTTCCATTCCATCAAACAAGCCATCGATAGCTACAACCCGCCCGCCGTTTTTGTTTATAACACTTGCGTGCCAGCATTAGTCGGCGACGACATTAACGCCATTTGTAAATCCGCCGCAGAACGTTACGGCGTTCCTGTGATTCCCATTGATTGCGCGGGTTTTTACGGCACAAAAAATTTAGGCAACCGCATTGCAGGTGATGCGATGGTCAATCACGTTATTGGCACACGCGAACCTGAACCATCACCGCAACATCCAAACTACAAAATCCACGACGTAAATTTAATCGGCGAATACAACATTGCAGGCGAATTCTGGCAAGTTTTACCGTTGCTCGATGAAATGGGTTTGCGTGTTTTATGTACACTTTCAGGCGATGCACGTTTTCATGAAGTCCAAACTATGCACCGCGCCGAAGTCAACATGATGGTTTGCTCAAAAGCGATGGTCAACGTTGCGCGAAAATTGCAAAAAGAATACGGCACGCCGTGGTTTGAAGGCAGTTTTTACGGTATCAGCGACACTAGCCAAGCGTTGCGTGATTTTGCGAAAAATTTGAACGATGCCGATTTGGTCGAACGTACTGAAAAAGTCATTGCTCGTGAAGAAGCCCGAATCCAAGCCGCCCTCGAACAGTGGAAAGCGCGTTTAAAAGGTAAGCGCGTTTTATTATTCACGGGCGGTGTAAAAAGTTGGTCAGTGATTTCGGCATTGCAAGATTTAGACATGGTCGTTGTGGCAACAGGCACGAAAAAATCGACTGAAGAAGATAAAGCGCGAATCCGTGAACTCATGGGTGAAGAAGCGATGATGATTGAGGACGGCAGTCCGAAAGCGTTGCTCAAATGCGTCCGAGATTACAAAGTCGATATTTTGATTGCTGGCGGACGAAATATGTACACCGCGCTCAAAGCCAAAATCCCCTTTCTCGATATTAACCAAGAACGCGAGTTCGGTTACGAAGGTTATCAAGGAATGCTAGAACTCGTGCGGCAATTGTCATTAACCATTGAAAGTCCCGTTTGGGAAGCCGTGCGTGCGCCTGCACCGTGGAAAACTACGAAGGAGACACAACATGGCTGAAATCATTAAACGCAACAAAGCCCTTTCTGTAAATCCGCTCAAAGCCAGTCAACCTGTAGGCGGCACACTTGCCACGTTAGGTTTTGACCGCGCAATGCCGATGTTGCACGGCTCGCAAGGTTGCACCGCGTTTGCAAAAGTATTTTTTGTACGTCATTTCCGTGAGCCGATTCCCTTGCAAACCACCGCGATGGATCAAAGCAGTTCCGTGATGGGCGCAGATGAAAATGTAATCGAAGGCATCAAAGCGATTGCTGAAAAATCGAATCCTGCGTTGATTGTGGTTTTGACAACAGGTTTAGCCGAAACACAAGGCGCGGATGTGCATCGTAATTTAAAAGAATTCCGCGAAACTTATCCGCAATTCGACCACATTGCTGTTGTGATGGTGAACACGCCTGATTTTACAGGCTGTGTCGAAACGGGTTATGCGGCGACTGTTTATGAAATCATCAAAGCGTTAGTGCCGAATGCGGCTGAAGCGGGTACAAAACCAAATAATCGTCCGCGCCAAGTCAATGTGTTAGTCAGTCCGATGCTTACGTCAGGCGATTTAGAAGCCTTGCGTGACACGATTGAACAATTCAATTTGCGCCCTGTGTTTGTGCCTGACATTTCTGATTCGCTTGACGGCAGTTTGACAGAAGATGATTTTTCACCTGTGACGATTGGCGGCACGCCGATTTCGGAATTAAAAACACTTGGCGATGCAACCTCGACGCTGGTTATCGGTGCATCGTTGCAAAAAGCAGGTGATTTGTTAAAAGAAAAAACAGGCGTTCCCAGTTATCAGTTTGACCATCTTTATGGGTTGCAGGCGAATGATGATTTGATTCTAACGCTCGCCAATATCAGTCAACAACCTGTTCCAGAACGCATTGAACGCCAACGTTCGCAATTACAAGACGCGATGCTCGACACGCATTTTATGTTGGGACAATTGCGCGTAGCGATTGCCGCCGACCCTGACCAACTCAATGCGTTTTCACATTTGCTCGCAGGCATGGGTTCAGAAATCGTTGCCGCCGTGACTACTGCACACACACCCGTTTTAGCCAATATGCCAGTGAAACAAATCAAAATTGGCGATTTGGAAGATTTAGAACTGCTCGCCAAAGAACACAAAGCGCAATTGTTAATCGGTAATTCGCACGCCGTCGCCAGCGCAGAACGTTTGGGGATTCCGATTTTACGCGCAGGTTTTCCGCTTTATGACCTTATCGGTGGTTATCAAAAAACGTGGGTGGGTTATCGCGGGTCACGTCAGGCATTATTTGATTTGGCGAATCTGGTGATTAACTTCGCGCATGAAGAAATTGAAGTGTATCACTCGATTTATTCGCAAAAGTTCGATGCCGCTCAACATCACGCTTGCTCGCCATCATGTCATTAGCTCGCCACATTTACGTTGTCAAAAACAACGAGGAGAAAATCCAAATGGATACTGCCATCAAAGTCGCTTTTGCAACTTCGGACATGTTGCACGTTGACCAGCATTTTGGTTCAGCTCAATCGTTTGCCATTTACGCCGTCAATCCTGAGCAAGCCGAATTACTCGAAGCCGCGCAATTTGGCAATCTCGCCCAAGACGGCAACGAAGATAAATTAGCCGTGAAAATTAAATTGCTCGACGGTTGCGCGGCGGTGTATTGCCAAGCGATTGGCGCATCGGCAATTAAACAAATCATCGCGCACGGCATTCAACCCGTAAAAGTTCACGAAGGCAGTCGCATTAAAAATTTAGTCGCCGATTTGCAAGCTGAAATGAAATCAGGTGCAACAAATTGGCTTGCCAAAGCTATCAATCAAAACAAAACGCCTGACCCAAAACGTTTTGATGCGATGGCTGAAGAAGATTGGCAAGAATAACCTAAAGCACCTCCCCCAGCCTTTCAGGCTGCCCCCTCCAAAGGGGGCGAAAGATTAAAAAGCAACCGCTTTTGATTTTTACTGGTTTTCCCCCTTTGGAGGGGGAGCGGCGATAGCCGCAGGGGGATGTGCTTTAAAGAAAATAATTTTAAAAAACCTAGAGGATTTACCCATGAGCGAATTAGTTGTTCAAGAAAATGACCCGTTTTTAACGTCAGATGTTGTTGTTGAAATTTTAAAACAACTCCGCGCAATTGATACTTACGACACTTACGACGGTTTGACCGAAGCGCAAATTATCGACCCGTTAATTTTGACCAAAGAACGTCGCCGCGAAATTCCAATTGTTGGCGACCCAGACGAAATCACGCTTGCTCGCGTCAAAGTGTATTACAACACTATCGCCACATTGGTTGAGAAAAAAACCAAACTCATGGCAGTTCCCGTTATCAACATCACGCACGAAGGGTTTGGACGCGCATTTGTTCTCACAGGCAAACTGATTGTGGTCGATAAAATTTTGCGTGATGTGCATCGTTTTGGTTTTCCAAGTCTTGAAGAAATGTGCGTGAAAACAGAAGAAGTCGTCGAAAAAGCCGCCGCGTTAATTGAAAAATACCGTGAAGTCGCAGAAGCCTAGAATTTGAAGGAAGTGCAAACATGACTGAAGAAGAACTCAAAAAATTAGAAAAAGACGTGAAAAAAAATAAACGTCTCGCCAGCGAAAAAGCAATGGAATTACACGATTTAATCGAAGACCGTTTGCCCGACGCTTATGGCGAATTGATGGGCATTGCTCAAGCAACATTTGAAGCCTGCCAAGCATGGGACGAAGCGAACAAAAAATTTCTGGCTGCCAGCGGCGCGTGAGGAGGAAAGATGAGTGAATTTGTAACAGGTACAACGTTTGGCGGCACAGTTTGGACTCCCAATTACGTTTCAAATTTAAACCAAAAAACCTGCATTGCGTGTGGACGGTGTTTTAAAGTTTGTCCGCGTGACGTTTTCAATTTAATCGACAAAGACGAAATCGTTGAAGAATTTGATGACGATTATGGTGATTTTGAAGACGATGACGACAACAGCATGGTCATGAGTTTGAAAAATCCAGACGATTGCATCGGCTGTGAAGCGTGTTCAAAAGTCTGTCCAAAAAATTGTTTTACTCATCAGCACAAAGCTATTTAGAAAGGAATTGCCGTTATGCCAAGACCAGAGAAACACGTTTTTATTTGTACCCAAAATCGTCCACAAGGACATCCACGCGGTTCGTGCGGCGCGAAAGGTTGCGCGAGTGTGATGGAAGAATTTATGAATCAAATTCAAAGTCGCAATTTGTTTGAAAAAATCGGTTTAACCAACACAGGCTGCATGGGACCTTGTATGTTTGGCACAAACGTTCTCGTTTATCCCGAAGGCATCATGTATGGCAATGTCACTAAAGACGATGTGGCAACAATTATCGACGAACATTTGCTCGGTGGAAAACCTGTTGAGGCGTTAAAAGTGCCTGCTGAGGTTTGGTAGTCGTGAGCCTAAAAGAGCAAATCGATAATCAGTTTGCGTTTGGTAAAGTCATTTGCCAACGTATCAGCGAAGCGATTGTGAAATTGGGTTTTTCGGTACAAACGCCGATTCAATTGCCAAATTTTGAAGATGCTGAATTTCGTTTAATTCTTGACCCGCTAACACAAGATTCAAATTTAGCGGGTTATTGGTACAACGAAAAAAAACAACGTATCGGACAAATTCAATTTAACAGCGACGGCAGTTTTTACGCCGAATACGATGTCGTGCAACCACATCCGAGCAAAAAACAATTTTTTGTCGAAGGCATTAACGCTTGGGGACGTGAAGACAACATCAAAACCGAAGCCAAATTACTCGAATTGCCACAATGAATCCAAAACACGTTTATGAATTATTGCTCGACCATTGCGATACTGACGCAGTCGTTGATAACGTGATGATTGGCTTGGTGTGGACACTTTGCCAAAGCAAACACGGCACGGGTTTAGCGATGAGTCCGCATTTTTCCACGCGAACGTTGCCGTGGTCAGGTGATTTGGTGGGCAAACCGCTGAAAGATTTAGCTGCGTGGATTTTGCAGTGGCAACCGCATCAAGCCACTATTGCGATGGCGGCAATTAACAGTTGTTTAAACAATCGTCCGCTCCCTGATTCTGTTGCACTCGATAATACCTCGCAACATCCAAATCTCGCCGTTTTTGATTATTTTTTGCCGCAATTAAAAGGTAAAAAAGTCGTCGTCATTGGGCATTATCCAAACATCGAACAATACCAAGATTTAATGCACTTGAGTGTTTTGGAGAAACAGCCCACTGGCGATGATTTGCCTAGCAGTGCGTGTGAATTTTTATTGCCCGATGCAGATTGGGTATTTTTAACGGCGAGTTCACTTCCAAACAAAACCTTTCCGCGTCTTGCCGAACTTGCGACAAATGCTAAAACGGTTTTGATGGGCGCGACAACGCCGTGGCTTCCACAGTTACACGAATTCAGGATTGATTATTTAGCAGGCGTTGAAGTCATTGACGCGCAAGCCTTATATCACACCGCCGCACAAGGTGGTGGCGTGCGGATTTTTAATCACGGTTTGCGTTATCGCGTTGCGGAATTAACACCACAAAACAGCATGACGTGGTTAAAACAACAAATTGCCGAGTGTGCCGCACAACGCGTGCAATTAAACGCCGAAATGGAACAGTGGTACGCCAATAATCGCGGACGTTTTCAGAAATATGCGCTGCTTGAACAAGTGAGTAATCGTTTATCGCGTCTTGATAGCAGTTACAAACCGCTTTGGGATACTTACGGCAATGGCTAATCCGTTTGAAAATCATCGTTTATTGCTTCTCTACAAAGGCGACATCAGCGCGTTAATTTTGTTTGCTCAACAAGAAAACGGCAGCATTTGTTTTCCTGAGTCGTTGCCGTTGCTGTCTGAAATTCTTGAAAGCGACGAAGCAGAAATCAGCGAAATCAATCTGCATCCAGCGTTATTACTTAAAGCTATCAATCAAATTTTAGATTTTGATGACGATTTGCTCAAAATCGAACCCACGTTTTGCGAACAAATCGATACGCCTAAAGGGGCGATTACCGTGTATTTGGCGCGATTTACCTTGCTCGACCCACCCTATAAATTACTCGAAAGTCGTAATTTAAAACTTAAAACCTTAACTGAATTACGCCGTCAATCGCCCGCCGAAATGGAATTATTGCGTCGCGCTTACGTCAAGATGATGGAAGGTTAAAACAAAACTATTTATCAATTTTTTTTACCACAGGAGTTATATCAATGAGTGTTAATGCTATTAAAGAATTTTCTGCAAAAGCAAAAGCTGACCCAGAACTTGGCGAAAAATTAAAAGCGGCTGTAAAAATGAAAGAGTTGCGCGCTTTGTTTGAAGAAAATGGTTTTGAATATCACGAAGATTCATTTTATCCGCCCAACGAACCGCAATTTGTTGAAGAACAACTTTCTGAAAAAATGGCAAAAGCGTTGTTGCGAGTTTAGAAACACGACAATGAATTGTGATTAACGCAACAAAATGTGTCGTTTTGTTGCGTTACAAACATCGACAATCCCCGAATTACAAAGTCTTCCGCTAGGCATAACGCTTGCTAACACCTCCTTAAACCTATCAAAACAGTTTACTAAAAGAATAGGATTAACTTGAGGAGTTGAGAATGAATGAAACCTTTTATGATGTGATGCGGCGACAAGGTATTTCGCGGCGGAGTTTTTTGAAATTTTGTAGTTTAACCGCCGCTTCATTAGGACTTGCCCCCGCTTTCGCACCAAAAATTGCTCATGCGATGGAAACGAAACCGCGTATTCCTGTTTTATGGCTACATGGTTTGGAATGTACTTGTTGCTCAGAATCGTTCATTCGCTCAGGTCATCCGTTAGCAAAAGATGTGATTTTATCGATGCTTTCGCTTGATTATGACGACACAATTATGGCATCGGCTGGACATGAAGCTGAAGCTATTGTCACAGAAATTGTCGAAAAATATAAAGGCAATTACATTCTTGCTGTTGAAGGCAATGCGCCATTAGGTGAAGATGGCATGTATTGCATCATCGGCGGCAAACCGTTTGTTGAACAATTGCGTTACGCGGCTGAAAACTGTAAAGCGATTATTTCTTGGGGGTCATGTGCATCGTGGGGCTGTGTTCAAGCCGCAAAACCGAATCCGACTCGTGCCACACCGACGCATAAAATTCCTAATTTAGCCAATAAACCCATTGTCAAAGTCCCAGGTTGTCCGCCGATTGCCGAAGTTATGACCGCTGTGGTTACTTATCTTTTAACGTTTGATAAGTTGCCCACGCTCGACGCGCAAGGCAGACCACAAATGTTTTACAGTCAACGTATTCACGATAAATGTTATCGCCGCCCACATTTCGACGCGGGGCAATTTGTCGAAGAATGGGACGATGACGCGGCGCGTCAAGGTCATTGTTTATACAAAATGGGTTGCAAAGGCCCGACGACTTATAACGCTTGTTCGACCATGCGTTGGAATGAAGGCGTGTCGTTCCCGATTCAATCAGGTCACGGTTGTTTGGGGTGTTCAGAAGATGGTTTTTGGGATAAAGGCAGTTTTTACGAACGTGTCACAAACATTAACCAATTCGGTATTGAAGCCAACGCCGACAAAGTCGGAGGCATTGCCGCAGGTGTTGTCACAGCAGGCGTTGCCGCTCACGCGGGTATTACCGCTCTCAAACGCGCTCAATCACAAGGAGAACAAAAATGACCGCTATCATTACCCCAAATGGTTATAACTTAGACACAGGCGGACGGCGCATTGTGGTTGACCCAGTGACGCGCATCGAAGGTCACATGCGTTGCGAAGTGAATATCGACGAAAACAACATCATCCGCAACGCGGTTTCGAGCGGCACGATGTGGCGCGGTTTGGAAGTCATTTTAAAAGGTCGTGACCCGCGTGATGCGTGGGCATTTGTGCAACGGATTTGCGGCGTTTGTACGGGAACACACGCGCTGACATCAGTTCGTGCAGTTGAAGATGCGTTGAAAATTTCGATTCCTGAAAATGCGAATTCAATTCGTAACATCATGCAATTGACGTTGCAGGTGCAAGACCATTTAGTGCATTTTTATCATTTGCACGCGCTCGATTGGGTAAATCCTGTTAATGCCTTAAAAGCTGACTCGCAAGCGACTTCTGAATTACAACAAAAAATTTCTCCACATAATCCGAAATCCTCAGCGGGTTATTTCCGTGATGTGCAAACGCGCATTAGAAAGTTTGTCGAATCGGGGCAACTTGGGCCTTTCAAAAATGGTTATTGGACAAATCCCGCGTATTTATTGCCGCCTGAAGCGGATTTAATGGCGGTCACGCATTATTTGGAAGCGTTGGATTTTCAAAAAGACATCATGAAAATTCGCACCATTTTTGGTGGCAAAGACCCGCATCCTAATTGGTTAGTCGGGGGCGTTCCGTGTGCGATTAACGTTGATGGTGTTGGCGCAGTGGGTGCGATTAACATGGAACGATTAAACCTGATTTCCTCGCTTATTGACCAAAGCATTACCTTTATTGACCAAGTTTATATTCCTGATTTACTGGCGATTGCAGGATTTTACAAAGGTTGGCTTTATGGCGGCGGTTTATCTGGCACAAGTTTATTGTCTTACGGCGATATTCCTGACAAAGCTAACGATTATTCTGCCAGCAATTTACTCATGCCGCGTGGCGCGATTATCAACGGGGATTTGAGCAAAGTTCACGAAGTCGATTTGCGTGACCCTGAGCAAATTCAAGAGTTTGTGCCGCATTCGTGGTATGCGTACCCCGATGATTTGAAAGGTTTGCATCCGTGGGATGGCATCACCGAGCCACATTTCAAATTGGGTAATAAAACCAAAGGCACAAAAACCAACATTCAAGAACTCGACGAAAATGCAAAATACTCGTGGATTAAAGCACCGCGTTGGCGTGGTCATGCAATGGAAGTTGGACCATTGGCGCGTTATGTCATTGGTTACGCGCAAGGCAATAAAGAAATTACTGAGCAAATAAATTTCGTTTTGAAAACGTTAGATGTTCCCGTCACAGCGTTATTTTCAACGCTCGGACGCACGGCGGCGCGTGGTTTGGAAGCGCAATGGGCGGCAGGAAAAATGCGTTATTTCATGGACAAATTGGTCACAAATATCAAGGCTGGCGATTTAGCCACCGCAAACGTCACGAAATGGCAAACCGATACTTGGGACAGCCACGTCAAAGGCGTAGGTTTTACCGAAGCACCGCGTGGTGCGTTGGGGCATTGGCTGGTGATTAAAGACGCGAAAATTGAAAATTATCAATGCGTTGTGCCAACAACGTGGAATGGTTCGCCGCGTGATGAAGCGGGAAATATCGGTGCATTTGAAGCGGCGTTGATGAATACCAAAGTCGAACGCCCCGAAGAACCTGTTGAAATTTTACGCACGTTGCACAGTTTTGACCCGTGCCTTGCGTGTTCGACGCACGTTATAAGTCCAGATGGGACAGAATTGACGCAAGTGAAAGTCCGCTAATTTTCACATTACCCGCGTAACATTCGATTTCCCATTTTTTAGGAGATAACCATGAATAAATTTTTTTCGCAGTTCGTTACATTTTTGGCTTTAACAATTTTTGCTAACGCGGCTTTTGCTCACGAAGGTTTTCATGAAACCAGCGATTTTTTAAATGGTTTTGTTCACCCATTTTCTGGTTTAGACCATGTGCTGATTACATTGGGCGCAGGTTTGCTGGCAAGTCGATTTCAATTCGGTATCGGTTTAACCATCGGCTGGTTGACCAGTTTTGCGTTGATGCAAAGTTTTAGTCATGAATTGCTTTACACCGATTTTGCATTAGGTTTTTTACTCGCCACAACGGCGTTAAATAGCGTCGGTTTTGTTTTGGGTTCAATGCTTTCAAAACCTAAAGCGATTCGCATAAAAATTTAAACGGAGTCACAGTCATGAGCAGTAACGCGGTGGAAATCCCAAAAGCAGTTTATGTTTATGAAATTCCAGTACGTCTTTGGCACAGTTTGAATGCCTTAGCCATTACGGTTTTGGCGGTTACAGGTTATTTAATTGCTAATCCGTTGGCATCGGTGAGCGGCGAAGCGTCTGACCATTTTGTGATGGGCTACATTCGATTCGCGCATTTTGCGGCGGGTTATATTTTAGCAATCGGCTTGTTGTTTCGGATTTATTGGGCTTACGCGGGTAATGAATATGCACGGCAATTATTTTTGCCGCCACTGTTGACGCAAAAATTTTGGGCGGGCGTTTGGCATGAGATTTTGTGGTACAGCTTCATCGATAAACAACCGCGTAAATATCTTGGACATAATCCGCTTGCGTTACTGTTCATGCACTTCATTTTGGTGTGGGGAACGCTGTTTATGATTGTGACGGGCTTTGCGCTTTATGGTGAAGGCACGGGGCAAGACAGTTGGCAATTTGCGTTGTTTAGCAGTTGGGTGATTCCGTTGTTTGGGCAAAGTCAGGATGTTCACAGTTGGCATCATTTGATTATGTGGGCAATTATTTGTTTTGTTATCGCGCATATTTATGTGGCGATTCGAGAAGATAAATTGTCGCGCCAAAGTATGCTCAAAACGATGGTCACAGGTTATCGAACCTTTAAAGACGATGCGCCAGCCGATGATTAAACCAAACGTTTTATTGCTCGGCATTGGGAATTTGCTTTGGGCGGATGAAGGTTTTGGCGTGCGTGTGGTGGAACAGCTTTTAAAAAGCTATGTTTTTCCTGAAAACGTCACCGTGATGGATGGCGGCACGCAAGGCATTTATCTGGTCGAGCATGTTCAACAAGCCGATATTTTGATTGTGTTTGATGCGATAGATTTTGGTTTTCCAGCGGGAAGTTTGCACCAAATTCACGATGACGATGTGCCGAATTTTTTAGGCGCGAAAAAAATGAGTTTGCATCAAACGGGTTTTCAAGAAGTGTTAGCGATGGCGCAATTGCTGGGCGAGTATCCGAAACAATTGTTATTGATTGGCGTGCAGCCTGTTGAATTGGAAGATTTCGGCGGCAGTTTGCGCCCTGTTGTGAAAGCGCAAATTAAACCTGCGATGACGTTGGCGTTGAATTATTTGCAAACGTTTGGCATTGAACCGCTTGAAATTGCGGATATGGTGACGCTTGCTGATCCGATGCTTGATATTGCGCGTTATGAAAATGAGCGTCCCTCTGAAACGGTGGCGTGTCGGTTGGGTGATGAGCGGGTGATTTTTGCGCCCGATATTAAAATCACGCCGCCGCAAACGCTTGATGGTGCGGTGGCTGTGCCTGTGGATTTTCGGGGGAAGTATTGAGTTTTGCGTTTGATAAGTAGTTTGACTTCAGCAACACACGGTAAGATGCACGTTGTTGTTCAACTCAATCAAAGGAAAAAACACAATGAAATTAACAGCCATTTTTCAAAAAGTTCCCGAAGGTTACATTGCCTTTGTCGAAGAATTAAGCGGTGCAAATACACAAGGTGAGACGTTAGAAGAAGCGAGAACGAATTTGATGGAATCCATCGCAATGGTCATCGAAACGAATCGTTTTTTAGCAGAAGAATCGTTGCAAGGACAGGAATTCATCAAAGAAACGTTTGATATGGATATGGCTTTTGCATGAAGCGGCGGGACTTGTTGCGATATTTAGAACAACGTGGTTGCGAATGTTTGCGAGAAGGTGGCAGTCACACCATTTATGTTAATCGACAAGAACAAAAAGTTTCGACCATTCCACGTCATCGAGAAATTAACGAATTGTTAGCACGAAAAATCTGCAAAGACTTAGGTATTCTTGAACCATTGCATTAAAAATTCAACCCAACGAAAGGTAGAAAATCCCCCATGTGCCTAGGAATCCCCATGCAAGTTATCGGTTTCAACGGAGATTACGCCGTATGTGAACGCGACGGCACGCAACATTTAATCGACCCGATTTTGGTGGGCAAACCTGAAATTGGCGCATGGATTTTAACTTTTTTAGAGACGGCGCGAGAAATTATCAGCCCTGAGCAAGCCGCACAAATTCAAGATGCGTTGCAGGCTCTGACATTAACGTTGCAAGGCGATTATAACGTTGACCATTTATTTGCGGATTTGGTGAATCGAGAACCGCAACTGCCTGACTTTTTATGTGAGAAATAACCATGCAATTACCCATTATTGGTCAAGGTAGCCAACCCAAAGAAACCGACGGCGCAGAACTCGATTTTATGCGTTTGCCTAGCGAGATGATGACGTATTCAATGCCGCGCGTTTCGGTGACAAATACAAAATCGATTGCCAAAGCGAAAGCGTTGTTGCAATCCGTGCTGGAAGCCTTAAAAAATTACGTTCCCGCCGAAAATCAGGTGTTTCCAACGCTTGGTTTGGATAGCAACGAACTCGCGTTTATCAATGAAATTTTAGGTGAAGGCGAAGTTAGCATTATTAAACAAGGCGATGTGCAAACGCAGATTCAAGAATCGGTTTTAGCGGGTGTGTGGCGCGTGCAAAGTTTTAACAAACAAGGCGAAGCGCAAAATGATTTTATTGAAATCGGCGATATTCCGCGTTTGGTGAAAGAACAAACGTTTATCAGCGCAAAAAAACAACTGCATTTTGACGAACAGAATTTGCCGAATGGTTTGATGAACGCCTTGCCGTTGATTGCCGAACTCAATAATCAAATCGCGGATTATTCGCCTGACACGTTGACGCACGTTATCAATTTGAGTTTGTTGCCGCAAACACCCGAAGATTTGCAGTTTTTATATGAAACACTCGGCAAAGGTACGGTGTCGATTTTGTCGCGCAGTTACGGCACAAATCGGATTACCAGCACGCTGACGGATAAAGTGTGGTGGGTGCAGTATTTTAATTCGGACGACACGCTGATTTTAAACACCTTGGAAGTGAGCGACGTGCCGAGCGTTGCGTGTGCGGCGATGGAAGATTTAGCGGATAGTGCGGAACGGTTGGGCGAAATTCTCAATTTTTATTGATGAACGACATCACGCAAATTTTGGAAAACTGTTTTAAACAGATTCAAACGCAACGCATGGAAGGTGTGCCGATTTTGAATCCAAAATTGCACGTTCAAGCGGTGGATTTTCGACTTTATCAAGGGGTATGGTTAGGCGTTTTGATTACGCCGTGGTTTATGAATTTGTTGTATTTGCGAGATGATGACAAAACGGCAGGCGCGAAAATCACGCATCGTTTTCCTGCGGGAGAATTTGAATTTGTGGTCGGTTACGAAGACGCGCTGGGATTTTATCAAACGTGTTCGTTGTATTCGCCGATGTTTGATTTTGAAGAACAAGATGTCGCTGTCCAAACCGCGCAAGCGGCGTTAGATGCGTTACTCGAAATTCCCGAACCGCCAAAAATTAGCCGTCGAGATTTATTTCGTGGGCGATTTTCAAATCGAGAAACACCGTGATTGATACGGGAAAATTAAGAATTACGCTGAGTTGTGACAATGGAAAAGTGCTAAATGTTGAGATTGAATCAACACGTCCATTGCACACGAGCCGTTTGTTTATTGGCAAAACACCTGAGCAGACGCTGAAAATTTTGCCATTGCTATTTAATGTTTGTGGCGTGGCGCAATCATTTGCGGCATTTCAGGCGTTGGGAATTGCTCAAAATTCTGCTGAAACTGCCGCACGGAATTTGTTGTTAAACACTGAAATTGTCCGTGAACATTGTTGGTGGCTGTTAATTAACACAGATAAAGCGCGGCTTGCCCCGTTTTTAAAATATGTGGCAGATTTTAAAAAAGCGTTATTTGCCAGTGGCGATGCGTTCAGTTTAAACAGCAAGTTAGAAATCAATCCTAAACAACTTGATGGCTTGATTGTTCAGTTAGAAACAGATTTAGACGCGCTATTTTTGAACCAACGCCAACATTTTTTAGACACAAAAAATGAAGACGATTTGCGAATTTGGTTAAACGATAACGCCAGCATTCCAGCTTTGTTATTGCGTGATTTGTTGGCGAATAATCAGCAAATTTTAGGACGTTGTGCGTTGCGTTTGTTGCCGACATTAACGGATTCGGATTTGCTCACGACATTCAACAGCCAAACTCCAACATGGCAAAACGAATCTTATGAAACCAGTTGTTTAAATCGTCAGCAAACACAGCCATTGATTGCGAATTTACTCGAAAAATATGGCAACGGTTTGATTACTCGTTTAGTTAGTCGGTTGTTTGAATTAGCGAATCTGCCAAACGTGTTACGACAAAATTTTATTGATATACAAACGCCGTCTAATCCAACAAAAAACGAAATGGGTGTGGCGCAAATTCAAGCCTCACGCGGTTTGTTGATTCATAAAGTCGAATTAAAAAATGGTGTGATTGAAAATTATCAAATTGTCGCGCCAACAGAGTGGAATTTTCAGCCAAACGGTATTGCCGCTTTGAGTTTGCAATCACTCTGCGTGCATAATGAAACCTTATTACGCCAACACGCCGCGTTACTCATCAATGCGATTGACCCGTGTGTTGGTTTTGAATTAGTCATTGATTAGGAAAAGATTATGCACGAAATGTCACTTTGCGAAGGGATGCTTGAAATTTTGCAAGAACAAGCCAAACAACAAAATTACTCGACCGTTAAAACCGTATTTTTGGAAATTGGAAAATTGTCGAGCGTCGAACCAGATGCCATGCGGTTTGCCTTTCCCGTTGTCACGCGCGGTTCGCTTGCCGAAAACGCAACACTTGAAATTATCGAAGTCGCAGGACAGGCGTGGTGCATGCAATGCCAGAAAAACGTTGTCATCGAACACCGTTACGATGGTTGTCCGTTATGTGAAAGCCATCAATTGCAAATTACCGATGGTGAGCAAATGCGAATTAAAGAATTGGAAGTTAAATAAATGTTTGATTTTATGGATTTGGAATTTAACGAATCGGAACTATCCGTTTCATCTGGTTTGTATATTCCAGAAGCCAATGAATGTATGCGGTGTGGGCAATGCGTGAGTGGTTGCCCGACATTTAAATTATTTCAAATCAACGAAGAAACGCCTCGTAGCCGCATTCGCACGATTAGCAAAATTTTGATTGAAGATGTACCTGTTAGTGCAGACGAACTGAAACATTTGAATAATTGTGTGCAATGTCGCGCTTGCGAGGCGAGTTGTCCGAGTCAAATGGCTTACGGACAATTATTCGATCAGGCACAAACGAAATTACAAAAACCGTTGAACGGTTTGGGGAAACTTGCGTTTTATTTGATTGAAAATAAAAAACAACGCACTTGGTTCATGCCGTTTTTGAAAATTTATTTAAAATCAGGCGTGCAAAAACCGTCGCAAAAATCAGGCATTTTTGAAAAATTCGGATTAGCGAACGCTGAAAATTTGCTTTCTGAACCCGCGCTAAAACCGTTGTTTGATAATTACCCTGCAAATGGCATTTCGCGTGGAAGCGTTGGCTTATTCACAGGTTGTATTGCAGAACATTTTGATTCTGAAACCTTGATTGCAGCGATTAAATTGCTTAATGCCAACGGCTATGACGTTCAAATTCCCAAAGCACAAAGTTGTTGCGGCGCGATTCATCAACACAACGGACAATCTGCCACAAATTTAATCGAAAATAATCTTGCCGTTTTCAACGCGCTAAATGTTGATGCAGTCGTTCACGTTGCGACAGGCTGTGGCGCGATGTTAAGCGAATATGAAAATGAAAGTTTTAAAAAACGTTTGTTTGATATTAACGAATTTTTACTGGCGAATTGGTCAGAAAATTTAAAACTCGAATCTTCCAATTTAAACGTTGCAGTTCACGAACCGTGTAGTCAGCGCAACGTCCTCAAAAATCAAAAAAGTGTTTATGCGCTATTACAAAAAATCCCCGATTTAAACGTTATTACTTTGGATGAAAATCACATTTGTTGTGGTTCTGGCGGGAGTTATATGCTGACGCATCCCGAAAATGCAGCTCAATTGCGCGATTTAAAACGACAAGTTATCACAAATTCTCAAGCTGATTTGGTCGTGAGCAGTAATTTTGGTTGTGCGATTTTTCTCAATTCTGACGAAAACAAAGTGGAGCATCCTTTGGTTTTATTAGCTCGGCAATTAGTTGGTTAAATCCAAACGATAGCCATAATTAACACGTTCAGCTACCGGCAGCTGGTAAGGTTGAGTATTCTGTTCATTAAGATGGGTAATAGAATGCGTTTTGATTAGACAATAAATCGTGTCGCCTTCTTGCAATGCCATATCTCGACAAGCCCCCAACGTAATTTCAACTAATAATGTTTCACCACAATCTACTTGCACAATTAAGCTGTTTCCATTGGGAATGAGTGTGCAAATTCGTCCTTTAATTTGGTTTTGTATAGAGATGCCGTGAATATAATTTAGCGATAATGCAATATCATTAGCGCGAATGGAAACTTGAATTTGTTCATCAACAGCAACGTGCGAACATAATGGTAAAATTAGCGGTACTCCAAACGTACTTGCACGAGTACAACCTGCCGAATAATCGTGTTCACGAACAGTGACAGTTAACACGTTATCGCCTCGCAATTTTGTGTTTGTTTCTAATGGCATGACATTCACTCCCAAATAATTCAAGGGTAAACTTGGTCACAACTCAAATTAGATTGTAACCAAGCTACCAAATCTCAACTCGCTACAGCCAAAATTACGGCATCTGCCCTGAATACCGCTGTAGCTTCCTGACCTTCGTGCAAGCCAAGTATTAAAACGTCATGATGGGGAACGGTCGCCACAATATAATTGCAGTCGCTTAATCCAACCTTGACTTCGGCTGACACAATTCCTAATTTAACTTTAGTTATTTTGCCTTGTAATTGATTGCGTGCTGAACGTAAGTAACTCACAAAATCGGTAACAATAGTCACTTGTGGTGCTTTGATTAAAGTGATGACATTTGTACCTTTTTTTATTGCCAGTGATTCGGCGGATTCTTTAGTAATTGAGGCAATAATAACTTCGCCACCTTTCAAAATCGTATGAACTTCGGTATTTACAGCTCCAATACGTACTTCGCTAACAACACCTTTGAATTGATTACGCGCACTTATTTTCATGAAAAATCCTCCTCCCTATTTGATTGATTACTTAATTATCAAACTGTTCACTGACTACAACTTATCAAACAGCAACACGGTCACATTAGAAATCAATATGACCGTGCCATTTCAAATTAACTTGCAATAGCCAAAATCACTGCACCTGCTTTAAACACTGCTGTAGCCACTTGACCTTCGGTTAAGCCCAAGGTTTCAACACTATCATTCGTCACAGTGGCTGCAACTAACTCACCACCGCTTAATTCAATATCAACTTCCGCATTGACAGCACCTAATTTTACTTTGGTGACTTTGCCTTGTAATTGATTACGAGCGGAAAGTTTGTAACCACCAAAATCGGTCACAACAATAATTTGCGGAGCTTTAACTAACGCAATAACTGCAATACCGTTTTTAATTGCCAATGTATCGACAGATTCTTTGGTAATCGAGGCGACAATAACTTCACCACCTTTCAAACTGACATGAACTTCGGCATTCACTGCACCGACACGAACTTCGCTCACTGTTCCAACAAATTGATTACGCGCACTTGCTTTCATGATACTTCCTCTCGGTTGGTTAATTTAAAATCGACATTCCTTTAATCTGCACAAAAACCGCTTTGCCGATTTTCAGGTTTAAAACTAACGCTGATTTGCGCGTGATATGCGCTAACAGCGATTGACTACCCACTTCTAAACGCACAATGCTTTGCCCACTTTCGCCATCAACAATATCGATGATTGTCGCAGGCAACACATTGAGAATACTTGTCGCTCTTGGCACTTCAAGCACGATGCTAACATCACGTGCATAAATTTGAATCCGTAACGGCGTTCCAATTTTTGCATCAATTGCAGGCAAACTCAACGAACCACCATTGAACGCAACGCGCGTCAGGTAAAAATCCGTTTCGTGTTCAACCACCGTTGTATTCCAAACGGTCGTTGCGTCACGGTCTTGCGAAAGTGGTAAATCTAAACGACTCAAGGTTTCTGACAAAATACCTGAAGCCTGTACTTTTCCTGCTTCTAAAACCACCAAATAATCCGCCAGTTGCGCGACTTCTTGGTGTGAATGCGTGACGTATAAAACAGGGATATTTAATTCCTGATTTAAGCGACTCAGAAATGGCAAAATTTCTTGTTTTCGTTTGAAATCGAGCGAGGCGAGGGGTTCGTCCATTAACAAAATTTCGGGATTCAAAACTAACGCGCGTGCAATAGCCACACGTTGTTTTTCGCCACCCGACAAACGCTCAGGCATTCTATTTATCAAATGTTCAATGCCTAATAAGTTAGTGATGTGATTAAATTTTGCGGTCTCGAAATTCGCTTTAATTCGCTTCAGCCCATAATTTAAATTTTCACGCACCGTTAAATGAGAAAACAGATTCGCCTCTTGGAAAACATAACCGAGTGAACGTTTATGCGTCGGTAAAAAAATATCGTTGTCACTGTCTTGCCAAACATTACCGTTGATGTTTAAAAAACCGCTTTCAGCTTTTTGTAAACCTGCAATGCAACGTAACAAAGTTGTTTTTCCTGAACCTGAATGACCAAATAAAACGCTAATGCCAGAATTTGGCAAAGACAAATTTACCGACAACTGAAATTCGTCATAATCGAGTTTGAAACGAGCAATAATCGAATTATTTAATTTGCGGTTCATTTTATGCGTGTGGACTGGGAGGTTGTGTTTTAAGTACAGTGTAAAGAATCAATAAGACAGTGAACGAAAAGGCAAGCAATCCACCTGCGAGCCAATGGGCTTGCGTATATTCTAAGGCTTCGACGTGGTTATAAATTTGTACCGATACGACGCGCGTTTTGTCAGGAATGTTGCCGCCGACCATTAACACAACTCCAAATTCTCCAACTGTATGCGCGAAACCTAAAATAATGGCTGTTAAAAATCCCGATTTCGATAAGGGTAGAACGACACTGAAAAATGTATCTAACGGACTGGCGCGTAATGTTGCAGCAGCTTCTAAGGGTTGTTCGCCAATACTGCTAAACGCATTTTGCAACGGTTGCACTACAAATGGCATCGAATATAAAACTGATGCAACGACTAAACCCGTAAATGTAAAAGGCAATGTGCCGATGCCTAACCACGTTGTGAATTCACCGATAACCCCGTTTTTGCCTAATAAAATTAGCAAATAAAAGCCTAAAACCGTCGGCGGTAAAACGAGTGGTAACGCCACCACTGCGTTGATAATTCCGCGCCATTTTGAGTGTGTCCGTGCCAACCACCACGCCAACGGCGTGCCGAATAGCAACATAAAAATCGTGGCGAGGCTGGCGACTTTAAACGTCAGTAACAGCGTGGCGAAATCTGCAGAGGTAAGCATAATCAATTCGGTAAGTCATAGCCGTATTTTTTGATAATCGCTAGCGCAGATGCAGATTTTAAATAATCGAGTAAGGCTTTCGCCGCTGGATTTTCAGCACCAGGTGTAAGCAAAATAGCATCTTGTTTAATCGGTGCATAAAGATTTGTAGGAACAACCCAACCTGAACCACTGGTTATTTTGCCATTTTCGCTAACTTGCGACAGCGCGACAAAACCTAATTCAGCATTGCCTGTGCTAATAAATTGGTGTGTTTGTGAAATGTTTTCACCTTGTACAAACAACGGTTGAAGTTTGTCGAGAAGGTTCATATTTTTCAATACGTCCACTGCCGCCGTGCCATACGGTGCAAGTTTAGGGTCGGCTAACGCAATGTGTTTAAAATCACCTTTGCTAAGAATTTCGCCATGATCATCTACATAATTCGCTGTACTTGACCATAAAACCAATTTTCCCAATGCGTAAGTAAAACGACTGTCGGCAACAGCCAATCCAGCTTGTTGCAACTTGAGCGAATTTTTATCATCCGCCGCTAAAAAGACTTCAAATGGCGCACCATTTTCTAATTGCGACACGAATTTCCCCGATGAACCAAACGATAATTGCGCGGTGTGACCTGTTGCTTTTTCAAATTCAGCGGCAATTTCCGTCATCGGTTTGGTGAAATTTGACGCGACCGCGACTAACGTTGTATCGGCGTAACTAGATGCTGCAATTGAAAGTAAACCTAATACAAATACTGGTTTCAGTGTTCTAAAAATCATGACGTTCTCCTAAAATTAAAATCGCAAGATGCTTTACCCGAATTCGTCCGAGCATCTTTCTTTTCCGCTAACCCAAAAAGCGATGACTTGATCGACACCCCGCGTGCTAATTATTTTTAAGACCAGAAGTGATACGATGATGTTTCTGTGAAATCGTAATGACATCTCTATTGAAATCTAACCTGTCTGACTACTTTTAGGTGCATTATACGACGCTATGTATTAAAGTAAATAACGAATTAAATTTTTAGGTAAAATCATGACTGAAAATAAAAATAACGACATTACACCAATATGGATAGAAGGCGATTTGCGTTTAGCTGGTGCGTTGGATAACCGAGTTATTGGTTTGTTAAAAGCCATTGAGCAGAGCGGTTCGCTCAATCAAGCTGCCAAACAGGTTGGTTTAAGTTATAAAGGCGCGTGGCAAATTATCGAAAGAGCCAATAACAGTTCACCCAAAACGTTAGTTGCTACGGCAACAGGTGGCTTGAAAGGTGGTGGCACGTGTTTGACTGAAGCAGGACGGACGTTAGTCACGCTTTTTACAGATTTAAAACAACAACATCAGCTTTTTATAAAACAACTTAATCGTAGCCTTACTGAAAATCCCGATACTGTTTTGTTATTGCAACGTCTGATCGTTAAAACTAGTGCGCGAAATCAACTTTTTGGTAGGATTATTGACATTCATACTGGTGCGGTAAATAGCGAAGTCATCGTAAAACTCAAAAGGGGGGAGTACATCAACGTCACTGTCAGCCTATCATTTCTCAATGAAACTGGCTTAATGGTCGGGTCTGATGCCATATTGTTAATCAATAGTACCGATATAACGTTAGTTGTCTCAGATAGCATCAATCAATTTTCAGCCTGTAATCGTTTGCCATGTCGTGTCATCAACATTCAAGAAAATAAAATAAACGCTGAAATCATTGTGTTATTAGAAGGCGGTGAAACTCTGACGGTTACAAACTCGCAAGAAGGTATGCAGAATTTGGAACTTAAAATAGGCATGACCGTATGGGCGATATTCAAAAGTAATGTGCCTATTCTGGGCGTTAAACTTTAAAGTCTGCCGACAATCAGGGGTTTAAAACAAAAACGCACTAACAGTGGCG
Source organism: Methylococcales bacterium (assembly GCA_028713055.1). Lineage (GTDB taxonomy): Bacteria > Pseudomonadota > Gammaproteobacteria > Methylococcales > Methylomonadaceae > UBA10906. The sequence continues at coordinate 38,989 of JAQTOX010000006.1, forward strand.
TGTGAAAATGGTGAATTAACCAAAAAGTCAGCAACAATGTCACAAGCGCAATTTCTGGCAACCACGATTCCAGCGTTGGCAACAAAGCATTTGTAATTCCAACGCTCGTCAATGTCACTAACAACGGTAACAAATACAACAACATCGAACTTAGCAATAAATGTGAATCGTCAATTTGGACGCGAACTAAATCACCAACCTGCAAATCTAAATCACAATCCACAGCGAACTCGCGCTTTGGTAAAAGTTTAGCTAACGTCGTTGTGCCACAAGACATTTGTTGTGAACAGCCACCGCACGCGCTACTTTGCAGGCTTTTTATCCAAACCCGATTTGGTTCAATGCGCGTAACAATGGCTTGTTCTTCAATCATGACTGCAACCGTTTATTTCCACGCCGCGCTAATTTCACTCAACCAGTCATTCAAGCGCATTTCACTTAATGCTTTTTGATTGTCTTCATCCAGAACCAAACCGACAAATTTATCATCAATCAACGCTTTGGAACGGTTGAATTCATAACCCTCGTTGTGTGTGAATCCGATAAATTTCGCACCACAATCGCTAAACGCATCGTATAAAATTCCAATCGCATCAACAAAATTATCAGGGTAGCCTTCTTGGTCGCCCAAACCGTATAACGCGATTGTTTTTCCAGAAAAATCGACACCTGCTAATGTGGGTAAAAATTCTTCCCAACTTTCAGTTTGATTACCGCTGGTTAAACCAGGTAATTCACCATCGCCATACGTTGGTGAACCCAAAATTAACACGTCATACGCTAATAAATCCTCAACTTTTGCATTGCGAATATTGACGGGTTTATCCGCAACAATCGTTTCGCCTAATTGTTTCGCAATTTGTTTGGCGAATTTGCGCGTATTTCCCGCATCTGTTCCAAAAAAAATACCTACTTTTGCCATGACATTCTCCCAGATTAACGAAATTAACTTTGAATTTGTAACAAACCCGCTTGCGGCGCAGGTTGTATTTCAGGTGTAGACGTTTTTAACGTCACAGCGTGCAAACGTCCCGACGCTAAAACATCGTTCAATGTCGCCATTACACCTTGATGTTGTTTGACCAGCGGCAATCCCGCGAAATCTTCACTTACCACGCTAATCGTTAAATCACAGCCTTGTCCTTCGATACTAATTTTCGCGTTGGGATAGGCTTGACTGATTAACATTGAAACTTCGGAATGCGTAACCGTAGTCGAATCTGTTTTGATAGTCGATTGCAACATTTTCAACAAACTGCCGTCATTCGACATCGATTCGACAATGTCACAACCGCCGACGAGTTCACCGTTAATAAATAATTGTGGAAACGTTGGCCATTTTGAAATTTTTGGCAATTTTTCGCGGATAAACGGAGCTTTCAAAACATCCACATACGCAAAAGGGATGTTAATCGCGTTTAAAATCCCAACCGCTTTAGCAGAAAATCCGCATTCTGGCGCAGTCGGTACGCCTTTCATATAAATGATGACCGCGTTGTCGGCGAGTTGTTTTTCGATAATGGTTTGTGTACTCATGATTTTCTGCTCGTAAGTTATTGGGTAGCTTGTTGGGGTTCTTCACGTTCGATAATTTCAACCTCTTGTTCTCCTTTGATAACGTCTGCGTTGACGATACAACGTTCGACGTTTTCTCGTGAAGGAATATCAAACATAATTCGACGTAATACTTTTTCCATAATACCGCGCAAACCGCGTGCGCCTGTATTATGTTCGATAGCTTGTTCGGCGATTTCTTCTAGCGCGTCTTGCGTGAATTCGAGTTCCACGTCATCAAAGGCAAACAACTGTTGATATTGTTTGACCAGCGCGTTTTTGGGTTCGGTGAGAACTTTGATTAACGCTTCAACATCCAGCGGTTCAAGCGGAGCTAAAACTGGAAAACGCCCGATAAATTCAGGAATTAAACCAAACTTTTTCAAATCGTCAGGTTGCGTGGCGTTGAGCATGTCTTCTAATTTGGGTTTTTCGGTCGAATTCATTTCAGCATGAAACCCAATCGCCGTATGCCCAGGAACTAAGCGTTTTTCGACATGTTTTTCCAAACCTGGGAACGCGCCACCTGAAATAAATAAAATGTTGCGTGTATCAACTGTCACAGATTCATTGCCGCCACTTTGCTCTTTACGTCGTCCTTTGAGCGAAACTTTAACGTGCGAACCTTCGACCAAACGTAATAACGCTTGTTGCACGCCTTCGCCTGAAACATCGCGCGTGCCGATGGCTTGTTCAGGGCTTCGGGCAATTTTGTCTACTTCGTCAATATAGACAATGCCCCATTCGGCTTTGCTGATGTCGCCATTTGCCACGTCGAGTAAGCGCACTAAAATGTTTTCTACGTCATCGCCAACATAACCTGCTTGCGTCAGTGTGGTCGCATCGGCAACGGCAAACGGCACGCCGACAATTTTTGCTAACGTGCTGGCGAGTAAGGTTTTCCCCGTTCCTGAAGGTCCGACGAGTAAGATGTTTGATTTACCGATTTCAACGCTTTGGTCAGCACTGCCTAAACCTGCGGTTTTACTGCTTTCGTGTTTAAGGCGTTTGTAATGGTTATAAACGGCAACCGCGAGAATTTCTTTGGCTAAATCTTGACCAATCACATATTGGTCGAGCAGTTTTTTGATTTCAACGGGTTTAGGCAAGTCTTGCGGCATATCGGATAAGGCTTTCTTTTTGCCCCAACTCGAAACCACTTGGCTCGCCAAAATCACGCACGCTTCGCAAATATGCCCTTCCGCGCCAGCAATCATCGGCACAGAAGCCGAGGCTTCGATTTCACAAAACGAACAATGTTGTTTAGTTTCTTTGCTCATGATTTTCCTCGTTCACTTTGGGCAAATTTGCCAACCATTCTTTTTGACAAATTCGGCGTTGCCGTTCTTGCATTAACTGACGAATTTTCGGAGTCGCTTTTTTTAACGACATTGTTTCAGCGTGACTAATTTTTGTGCATTGAATCAAATGGAAACCAATTTCGGTTTCTACCACGCCGCTAATTTCGTTTTCTTTCAAGGCAAATAACGCCGTGTCTAATTCGGGATAAAGTTTGCCAGCAATCACATTGCCTAATTCGCCGCCGTTAAATGCCGTCGGACATTCCGAATTTTTCAATGCTAAATCGGCGAATTTTTTCGGTTTGCGTTTGAGTTTTTCGGCGATCTCTTCAAGGCGTTGCAAGGCATTTTCACGGATATTTTCAGGATATTCGGGATTGATGCTGATTAAAATATGTCGCGCAGTGCGTTGCTCTGGGCAATAAAATTTTTCAGGGTGCGAGTGATAATAAAGCCCGATTTCGACATCGCTCACGGCTGGCAAATTTTTCGATACCAGTTCCAAAATAGTATTCACTTTGCATTGCCGAAATAACGCGGCTTTCAACGTTTCAACCGTCAACGTATTCATTGCCAAAAGATTTTCAAAATCGGCGGCGTTTTCAAAACGTCCGTGAATTTCAGCAAACGCTAAGTCCACTTCTTTGTCTGGCACGATAACCGCTGCCGCTTCAGGCGAATTTAAAACGCGTGTTTCTAACGTAAATTCGTTTTGAGCTTGCGCTTGAACTCGCGTTAATTCTTCGGGTGAAAGTTGCGAAGTCGATTTTTCAAATAACGCTAACGCCGCTCGCAATAAGGTGTAGGGTTCGACAGCGGTTGTCATGTTTAATCCTCTGGTTCTCGAAAATTAGGGTCAGCAGGTTCAAGCGCAGATTCGGGAACTTGCAAAGTTTTATCTGGAAAACGAACGTGATATTGCATCGGTTGCAAGTCGCGTAACACTTTTAAAATCTCGCCTTGCGTACCTTTTTCAAAAAGGACATTGCCGTTCATGCCTAAATCAATTTTACATTTCACCATGTCGTGAAATTCAAAACGACTTGGATTCCAAGGCTCGTTTGCACCGATTAACTCTTCTAAACGGCAACCGACCATTTTTCCTTGATCTAAAAAATGCACCGTGAAAATCACTTGGTCTTGTAAAAACGTGCCGACTTCAATCACATTTCCGACACTGCCACGACGCACGAGTAATTCGCCAACTTCTTTGCCTGGATAAGTGCCGTCGTTGCGAACGTTTCGTGTAACGCGAACTGCCTCGCCGAAATCAAATCGCCCTTCGTCAAAGCGGTCTTCGTTCATACTTTTATGTCGCTAAGTGAGACGAAATTATTTGATTCATCGCCCATTTTGAATACTTTAAATACTTTTTCAGTCAAGGCATCCGATTCGACAAAATCTTGATACGCTCGCGCTAAAAGATTTTTGTAAACGATTTTTTTTGCATCGTCATCCGCAGGCATGTTGCCTTCTGCTTGCGTTAAATAGGTGTTGAAGCGTTGCAAAATATGTAACCGATTCACATGCACCACGCTTGGCTCGTAATCTAACTCGAAATACTGAAGAAAATCCTCAGCCGATTCTAATTCTTCCATTTCTTCTTCAAAATTCATGGTACACCTCGCCAACGGTAAAAAATTAAGTCGCAAGTAAATCTTGCACACCAGAACTGAGTTTATTTTAAGGTCTAAGAATGAGCGTACCGCTCGTTAATAGACAAATGATAAACAACATAGATAACGCAGTTGAAAATAACGCAATGGTGACAATGCTGTCTTCTTTTTCGTTTGACATGATAACCACCTTTTAAACTTAACTTGTAATGGCAAAAAATAAGCAGCAAGTAAAATCTTGCAGACCAGAATTGAGGATTCTTAAAAAGGTCCAACGATGAATGGATCACTCATCAGTAAATAAACCACTAACACCACAAACAGCGTAGCGGGAACAAATGCAATAATTGAATCTTCTTTTTCATTTGACATAACAATCACCTTTTAAACTAACTTACTCGTAACTCTAAAACTTCTAACAACCCTTTCGCGCCGATGCGGTCTTTGTCATCGAGCGCAATTAATTTTTCAAAAATAGCGCGGCTTAATTGCAGATTTTCTAAACGCATATTCAAAAAACCAATTGATTTCAACGTGAACAAATACAACCGAATGCGCGTCAGCGATTCTTTAGGTGCATCGCTAATATGCGTGCGTTCTAACTGTTGCCAATCGTTTGGAAAATCGATGTCTTGACGAATCAAATGCAACGCTTTTTCAGAAATCATCAACGCTTCGGTCAAACGGTGTTGGTAATAATAAAAACGGTTTAACGCCACCAACACATTTAGCGATTCTGGCGCACGCAAATACGCTTGAAGCAACGGTAATTCCGCTTCACCACTGCCATACAATTCGGAGGCGGCTTTGATTAAACTTTGAACTTCGGGCAAATCTTCGCGCTCGAAATACAAATCTTTGGCATCAAATTCGAGTAAATCCATCACTCACCACCTTTGCAAACGCCATCTGCTTCGCAATATTCACAACTTTCTTTTTCAACGGCGACAGGTTTTTGATTATTTTCGAGCGCGTCTAAACGCTCTGTTAAACAAGCAATGGCTTTTCCAACGGGGTCAAGCGCGGGGATTTCTAAATCAATTCCACGTGGATTTTGAATTTTCACGCCTTTACTCAACGTCACGCGACCTGGAATGCCAACAACCGTGCAACACGCTGGTACATCTTTCATGACTACCGAATTCGCACCGACTTTGACGTTGTCACCAATTTCAATTGCACCCAAAATTTTTGCACCAGCACCAATTAACACGTTATTGCCAATCGACGGATGCCGCCGCCCTTTGTTCCAAGACGTGCCACCAAGTGTGACACCGTGATACATAGTCACGTCATCACCAACCACCGCCGTTTCACCAATGACAACGCATGCGCCGTGGTCGATAAAAAAGCGTTTACCAATCGTCGCACCTGGATGAATATCAATGTTGGTCAACCAGCGCGTAAACGCAGATAAAAATCGCGCTGAAAATTTCCAACCTGCTTGCCACAAACGATGACTGATACGATGCAACAAAATCGCGTGAACACCTGGGTAAGTAATTAAAACCTCAATCAAACTCCGCGCCGCAGGGTCTCTAGCAAAAACACAGGTTACATCACTGCGCCAATCAGCAAATAAACTGGGCAAGTTGCGCGGCGTTTGCGGTTTTGAAAAAAACATCACAACACCAAACTCCAACTGGTTATGCCAGGACGTGGCACGCTCGGCATCACAAAAACTCTTTCTGGCAACGTGTGTTGAGAATTTTGCGTTTGTTTGTGGGTTGAATCGGCTGAGGCGAAATCTTCTTTTTCAGCGATTTTAATTTCACGATTTTTGTTCATGGCACACCTCGCTATAACAAACATAAAAATTGGTTTAAATCACTAAACTGCGGCGCACGTTTGTGAATACTGGCGAATTGGCGAATCATCGGTAGCAAAAGACTGGCTTGTAATTGGCTAATTTGAATTCCCAATTGTTTATAAGCGTGCATCACGCCTTGAGAGCCTGAATGTTTGCCTAAAACCAATTGATGTTCACGCCCAACAATTGCGGGGTCTACACCTTGATAATTATTTGGGTCTTTGAGCAAACCATCCACATGAATTCCCGCTTCGTGACTGAATACATCACGTCCAATCAAACTTTTACGACTGCCAATCGTATCACCCGAAGCGGCTGCAACTTGGTTTGATAACACGGTGAATTCACGCAAATCCACACCTGTTT
>JAQTOX010000098.1 GCA_028713055.1 Methylococcales bacterium
CCGCCACCGGGTGAAACCGGTACGCCGCCAATGGGTGGAACCGGTACGCCGCCACCGGGTGGAACCGGTACGCCGCCAATGGGTGGAACCGGTACGCCGCCACCGGGTGGCACCGGTACGCCGCCAACGGGTGGAACCGGTACGCCGCCACTGGGTGGAACCGGTATGCCGCCACCTCCTGTTTCTAGCAGACCAACTGCCAGTGATGACAATCTTCAAGGTAAAGCCAAAGATGACAACATCAATGGTGGTGCTGGCAACGACACAATCGAAGGCTTAGACGGCAACGATATGTTGAAAGGTGACAAAGGTAATGACCAGCTAATTGGCGGTAACGGTAAAGATACCCTTTCTGGTGGTGATGGAGATGACTCGTTAGATGGCGGTGAGGGTGCAGATACGCTTAGAGGCGACAATGGAAATGACACGCTTGATGGTGGTGCTGGTAACGATACCCTCGACGGTGGTGCTGGCGATGACTCAGTTGTCGGTGGTGAAGGTAACGACAAATTAAATGGCTCTGCTGGTAACGATACGGTAAATGGCAATAATGGCGATGACAGTGTTGATGGCGGGGCGGGTGACGATCTTGTTTTAGGTGATTCCGGTAATGACACCCTTATTGGTGGTGCTGGCGACGATACACTTCAAGGTGGCTTGGGTAAAGACATCATGACAGGTGGTCTCGGAAAAGACACATTTGTTTTTGTTGCCGCTAACGATAGCAGTGTTGATGCCGCTGGTCGTGATGTCATTAAAGACTTTAGATCGGGTCAAGACAAAATTGATTTATCTCAATTTGCAAAACCACCCGTTGTAAATGCTACGGGTACGGTTGATACATCTTCTGCGGATGTTGTTTCAGACACAGCAAGTACGACAGATCCTGTAAGTGCAACAGAAGTAGCTGTTTCTGGTGACGGTGAGTATGATGCTGGAAATGAAAATGTTACTTTCAATGTAGCGTCTGGAAACTACACTTATAACATTGCAAATTTCGCTGAAGGCGATTCGATTCATCATCAAGAGAGTCAGGAGCTTTCGATTAAAAATAGTAATGCAATCGATGGAATTGTTGATTTGCAATACTCAAAAGATGGTGAGGTGGCAACTGTTCATTTATCGAACTTAACGCCTGAACAAGATGCACAATTGCTTCCCATGAATCAATTGAATGCGTTGTTTGGGAATAATACGATTACAACAGAACCCGCAGTGAAACCGCTGATGACCTTACAATTCGTTGATCAAAAAGACGTTGTCGATGGCAGTGCAATGGGTAAAGTATGGTTTGATAAAGGCGTAGTTTATGTCAGTACAAATGACGATGCGGCGGCGGAATTTGCTGTTGAGTTGAACGGCGTAAAAGCTGTAACTGCGGACGATCTTATTTTCTAATCCTCCTTTCAATACGTTTCATTCATAAAGTGGCATTTGTCTGCTGTGGCAACACAGTGGACAATGCCACTTTTTTACGTTTATCACTTTTATTATTTTATGATCTTTGAAAATACTGAACCGCCGCGCATTAAAAGTTTCGTGCAACGCAAAGGACGCATCACACCTGGGCAAAAATTCGCGTTAGAAAATCACGCACAACGTTATTGCCTTGACCCAAAAATAGAAATTAATTTTGAACAAATCTTTGAACGCAATGCACCAATGATTGTTGAAATTGGTTTTGGAAACGGTGACAGTTTGGCGAAGATGGCGGCTGAAAATCCCGATAAAAATTACCTCGGCATCGAAGTTCATCGCCCAGGTGTCGGGCATTTATTGGTGTTAATTGAAAAAATGCAACTTACTAATGTGCGAATTTATTGTCACGACGCAATTGAAATTTTAGAGCAGCGTATTCCAAATGAAAGTTTGGCGGGTTTACATTTATTTTTCCCTGACCCGTGGCATAAGAAAAAACATTTCAAACGTCGTATTGTGCGGGATAGTTTTGTTAAATTGTTGGCACAAAAACTGGCGCCGAATGGCTATTTTCACGCTGCGACAGATTGGGGAAATTATGCGGAATGGATGTTGGAAATACTAAATCGTACGCCGAATTTTAAAAATTTAAGTCTGACGCAAACCTATTGTGAACGTCCCGAATATCGTCCACTCACAAAATTTGAGCAACGGGGTATTCGTTTGGGGCATGGTGTTTGGGATGTTATATTTTCCAAACAAGTAAACTAAATCACACAAAAAGCACAAACGTTTTTGTTTGTGCTTTGAAAACTGCATTATTGACCATAAAATTTCGCTTTAAACCAAAATGCCACATTAACGAGCAAAATTAACGCAGGGACTTCAATCAATGGACCAATTACGCCTGCAAAGGCTTGTCCGCTGTTGATACCAAATACGCCAATTGCCACCGCAATGGCTAATTCAAAATTATTGCCCGCAGCGGTGAAAGCAACGGAAGCATTTTTGGAATAATCTTTTTCAAAATACCGCGACAACCAAAAACTACTCAAAAACATTACCACAAAATAAATCACTAACGGCGTAGCAATCTTCAATACGTCTAGCGGAATGGTAACAATCAACGCCCCTTTCAAACTAAACATCAGCACAATCGTAAATAATAATGCAATCAAAGTAATCGGCGAAATTCGCGGCATATAAACCGTTTCATACCACGTTTCGCCTTTGAGTTTAACCAAGCCAAATCGGCTAACAATACCTGCCAAAAATGGAATCCCTAAATAAATGGCAACACTTTGGGCGATTTGGCTAACTGTAATATCCACGTCAAAACCTTTCAGACCCAACCACGGCGGCAACCAAGTGATAAAAAAGTAAGCGTAAATGCTGAAAAAAAACACTTGAAAAATACTGTTAATTGCAACTAAGCCAGCCGCATATTCACGATTTCCATCGGCTAAGTCGTTCCACACTAAAACCATTGCAATACACCGCGCCAGCCCAATTAAAATTAAGCCGATCATGTATTCGGGATTATCTTTTAGAAAAGTGACCGCTAATGCAAACATCAGCACAGGACCAACAATCCAATTCAGAAATAATGACACGCTCAATAATTTTAGATTTTTAAACACCGCACCCATTTTGCTGTAATTCACTTTTGCGAGCGGCGGATACATCATTAAAATCAGCCCAATCGCTAACGGAATGTTGGTTGTCCCACTCGAAAAGGAATTAAAAAACACGCTACTTTCGGGTAAGAAATAACCCAAACTCACGCCAGCCGCCATTGCTAGAAAAATCCACAGCGTTAAAAATCGGTCTAAAAAACTTAATTTCTTTCTTTCAGTCATTGTCGTATCCCGATAATTCTAACAAGCGTTCAATGCCCACAGGTTCTGCTTTTAACAACGGAACGACGGCATAACGTTGCGAATGCGTATTTGCTACATCGCTGATTTTTTCAATTTCGTTTAACGCACGTTGTTTTAAAAGTGGCGAATGTGGATTCGTAAGAGCGACGCTGTTATTGATAATCCACGCCCATGGTTCAATGCCAGCGCGGCGCAAATCCGCTTGTAAATTTGCAGCTTCTAAAACAGGTGTTGTTTCCGCCAGCGTAGCGATTAACACTTTGGTTTGTTTGGGGTCTTGCAGTTGCATCATCGGCGTTAAATAGTGCAAACCGTTATTGCCCATTTGACGCGTGACTTCGCGGTGGTAAGCACCTGTGGCATCAAGTAACAATAATGTATGACCTGTCGGGGCAGTATCCATTACCACAAACTTTTTCCCTGCTTCTCGAATAATGCGCGAGAAGGCTTGAAACACCGCAATTTCTTCGGTGCAAGGTGAACGCAAATCTTCTTCGAGCAACGCACGACCTTGAGCATCGAGTTTCTCGCCTTTGGTTTCTAAAACGTGTTGGCGATAACGTTCAGTTTCAGCTTGCGGGTCGATACGGCTAACGGTCAAATTATCCAACACGCCATTTAAGGTTTCGTTCAAATGTGCGGCGGGGTCAGAAGTGGTCAAATGTACAGGCAAGCCCCGATGCGCGAGTTCCACAGCAATTGCAGCAGCGAGAGTGGTTTTACCCACGCCGCCTTTGCCCATCAACATGACTAAACCGTGACCATCTTCAGCAATACCATTCACTAATTCAGATAAATTTGGCGCATTCAGTTCAATGGGGGAATTTTCAATAAGTTGAGTTTGTGGCGGCGAATCAATCAGCAATTGACCTAACGCTGCAATGCCAACCAAATTAAACGCTTTCAGCATCACGAAATCGCAAGGCAACGCTTTCAACACGTCAGGAATTTCATTCAACGCGGTTTGCTCACGTTCAAAAATAGCAGTAGCGAGCGAATCATTAGCGGTTTCACTTTCAGGCAAAATGCCGTTAATCACCAAATACTGTTTGGATAAACCAATCGCCGCGAGTTCTTCATGTGTTCGAGCGACTTCGCGCAAGGTGGTTTGTTGAGCGCGAGCCACTAGAATTAAACGGGTACGTTTTGGGTCAGCTAAGGCATCAACGGCAGCTTTATATTGACTGCGTTGTTTTTCCAATCCTGCTAATGGACCAAGACACGAGGCATCGCCTTTACCTGCTTCTAAAAATCCACTCCACGCTGTTGGCAATTGCAATAAGCGAATCGTGTGTCCCGTTGGCGCGGTGTCGAAAATAATGTGGTCATAATTATTGGTTAATGCCGAATCAATCAGCAACGCGGTAAATTCATCAAATGCGGCAATTTCGGTTGTACACGCGCCCGACAATTGTTCTTCAATCCCTTTCACCACGTCATCAGGTAACACACCACGCACTGGATCGACAATGCGATTACGATAAACTTGAGCGGCAGCTTGTGGGTCAATTTCTAATGCGGCTAAATTTGGGATGTTCGGAATTTTGGTGATTTGATTACCAATGCTCACGCCAAAAACTTGTCCCACGTTGGACGCAGGATCAGTGCTGACCAATAAAACACGCTGTTCCGTTTCAGCCAATTGAATCGCAGCGGCACAAGCAATCGAGGTTTTACCTACGCCGCCTTTGCCGGTGAAAAATAAAAAACGTGGTGGTTGATTAAGAAATTTCATGACATGCGCCTTTTAAAAAAATTAGCAGGATTGTTTACCCGAACAGCAACTTTTTACAGGTTCAACGATTTCTGTCATTTCGGTAAAATTTGCCCAATGCGCTAATTCGGCACGAGTTGGATAACGTCCCGCTAAAGCAATTTCACCGTCCACTAAAATCAGCGGCAATCCTTCTTGTCCAGAACGTTTTAAAAAACTTTTTACCGTTAAATTTTCAGCAAACGCGAGCGGTTCTTTTCCTAGATTAAAACGCTCAATGTGTGTGCCATTTTGTTTTGCCCAATCTAAGTCAGCCGAAAAATCAACCAAACGTTGATCAACGTCCACACCACAAATGCCAGTGCTACAGCATAAAACGGGATCAAAAATTTCAATTTTCATTTGTATCTCCTTTAATTCGTTAAACCTATTTCACGCACGCTATTTTTCAAAGATAAATCGTCTAAGCTCGATGGATTGAGCGAAGAAAACAACGAAATACGTCGATGTAAAATAGCAAATGCTTGAGCAAATGCGATGTTTTTTTGTTCTTCTTCAGCGGCAGCGGGGTCAAAAACTCCCCAATGTGCGGTAATTGGTTGTCCTGCCCAAATGGGACATACTTCACCAGCGGCGTTGTCACAAACGGTAATCACAAAATCTAACTTTGGCGCATCAGGCCGGGCGAATTCCTCCCAACTTTTGCTGCGTGGATTTTCTAAAGTAATGCCTTCTTTTTCGAGCTGTTTTAAAGCGTAAGGATTCACCACGCCTGTTGGCATACTGCCTGCGCTAAAAGCACGAAAACGTCCGTTGCCAATATGATTCAAAATACCTTCAGCTAAGATGCTCCGCGCTGAATTTCCTGTGCATAAAAAAAGAACGTTATAAATTTTTTCTGGCATAAAAAAACCTCGTAAATATGAGTGGTTAAGTTATTTAATTTTTTGGCAGAACAGCGTCGCAACACATCGAGGCTTCGCGCATTTCTGCACAATATTCGGGATGACCTTCGCAACATTCTTCAGTGAGATAGCCGATTAAATCGAGCATCAGCGGAATGTTGGCGCGATAACGTTGAAAACGACCTTCTTGTTCAACGCTTAACAAACGATTTTGCGTGAGTGCTTTTAAGTGAAAAGAAAGATTCGTCGGCGGCACATTAAGCGTTGAGGCGATTTCACCCGCAACCATGCCTTCCATGCCTTTTTTAACAAGCAAGCGAAATACATCGAGTCTCACACCCGACGAAAGTGATTCAAAAATAGAGGTTGCAATAGTATTTTCCATGTTTTGATTCTACAACTATTCAACGATTATTGAAATAATGAATTGACGGACGAAAAACATTTAAGTGACTTCAAACGATGAATATCCGTCATTGATTTAGATACAATAGAGTTACAAATTTTGAATCATTTTCGTCACAATCTTGTCATCGGGGCTAAATAAACTTAGCCTATCACCCAATTATTTAAAAACCATCACAAAAATTAAACCATGACCGATATTCCAGACGAAATAAATTTACAAAAATCTGAGCTTTATATTAACCGTGAATTGAGCTTATTAGAATTTAATAAACGGGTGTTAGCGCAAGCAAAAGACGAAAGTGTGCCACTCCTTGAACGTCTCAATTATTTGTGTATTTCTTGTTCGAATTTGGATGAATTCTTTGAAGTGCGGGTTGCCAGTGTCCTTGAAATGGTCGCAATGGATCCTGATACACGAGGCATTGATGGATTTAAACCTAAAGAGCAATTGGAACAAATTTCTATCCAAACACGTCTTTTAGTCAATGATCAGTACGATACGTTAAACGATATTTTGTTGCCTGAACTTAAAAAAGAAAAAATCAATTTTGTACGTCGTCATGAATGGACGGACACGCAACGCAAATGGTTGGAAGTGTATTTTAATGAAGAAATTTTGCCAGTTTTAACACCTGTGGGTTTGGATTCGGCACACCCATTTCCACGTATTTTGAATAAAAGTTTGAATTTTATTATTTCACTAACTGGCAAAGATGCGTTTGGGCGTAATAGTGGACGTGCCGTGTTACAAGCTCCTCGTTCATTACCGCGTATTATCAAACTGCCGAGTGCAGAAACAAATAGTGGTGAAAATGATTTTGTATTTTTATCGTCGATTATTCATGCGTTTATTGACCAACTCTTTCATGGCATGAATATCAAAGGTTGCTATCAATTTCGGGTAACGCGCAACAGTGATTTTTTTGTCGATGACGATGCGATTGATGATTTATTACTGGCGGTGGCTGGTGAATTAGCCATGCGAAATTATGGCGATGAAGTGCGTTTAGAAATCGACGCGAAGTGTCCAGAAGAAACAGTAGTCTTTTTATTGGCACGGTTTGGCATGACACGCGAACGTTTATTTTTGGTCAATGGTCCCGTGAATCTGAGCCGCGTCCAAGAAATGAATGCGCTGATTTTGAATAGACCGGATTTAAAATTTGTGCCATTTAAACCCACTGTTCCAACAAATTTAACGCGACAAAAAGATATTTTTGCGGCAATTAGGCGTAACGATATTTTGTTACATCAACCGTTTGAATCATTTTGTCCGGTGATTGATTTTGTCCGACAAGCATCGGTTGACCCAGATGTGTTAGCCATTAAACAAACGCTTTATCGCACGGGTTCGGACTCACCAATTGTGAATGCGTTGGTGAAAGCTGCGCGAGGGGGCAAAGTCGTGACGGTAGTTATTGAATTGAGAGCGCGTTTTGACGAAAAAGCCAATATTGATTTAGCATCAAAACTCCAAGAAGCGGCAGTCCACGTTGTCTATGGTGTGGTAGGTTATAAAACACACGCTAAAATGTGTTTAGTGTTGCGCCGCGAAGGGAAAGAATTACGAAATTACGTCCATTTAAGCACGGGCAATTATCATTTGAGAACCGCACAGGTTTACACCGATTACGGACTATTTTCGTGCGATAAAGAATTAGGCGAAGATGTGCGTCGCGTGTTCACCCAATTGACCAGTTTAGGCAAGGTAACGAAACTGAATAAGTTACTGCAATCGCCATTTACCTTACACAGCGGCTTAATGGAAAAAATTGAGCGTGAAATCCGTCATGTGAAAAATGGCAAACCAGCAAGAATCATTATTCAAGTTAACGCGGTGGTTGAACCGCAAGCGATCCAAGCCTTATATCGTGCCTCTCAAGCGGGCGTTAAAATTCAAATGATTGTGCGCGGCATGTGTTGTTTGCGTCCAAATATCCCAGGCGTGTCAGAAAACATTGAAGTACGTTCAATCGTGGGACGATTTTTAGAGCATTCACGAATTTATGCGTTTGAAAACGATGGCTCGCAAGAAGTATATGCGTCGAGTGCGGATTTAATGAATCGGAATATGTTTAAGCGCGTTGAAATCTGTTTCCCGATTGAAAATAAAAAATTGTCACAACGCATTTGGCGAAATTTGGAATTATATTTAAGTGATAATTCGCAAGCATGGCTGTTACAGGCAGACGGCAGCTATATTCGTACCGCGCGATCGGAAGGCGAACCGATGATTCAAGCACAAACAATGTTACTGCTCGAAGCGCAAACTGGGTAAGTTGGCGAACTGTGCTAAAATTTAACCTAACAATTTGTTTAGGTTTCAATAAGTCACAGTATGAAAAAAATAAAAGTTTTATTTGTGTGTATGGGTAACATTTGCCGTTCGCCAACAGCTGAAGGCGTATTTACACACTTGGTTCATGACAAAAAATTATCTCACCATTTTTCAATCGATTCCGCTGGTACACATGCTTATCACATTGGCGATGCGCCAGACGGACGTTCTCAAAATGCCGCCTTAAAACGCGGCATTGATATTAGTCATTTGCGTGGACGCAAAGTGGTTTTCGGCGATTTTGAAGATTTTGATTTTGTCTTAGCGATGGATGACGATAATCACGCCATTTTAATGGAAGCCTGCCCCGCGCAATATCAACACAAAATTCATTACTTTCTTAGTTTTGCACCAGAATTGAAAATACGCGAAGTTCCCGATCCATATTATGGCGGTGGGCAGGGTTTTGAGCGTGTCCTCGATATGGTTGAAGCAGCGAGCGAAGGTTTTTTAAAACATTTACACGACACTAAACTTTTAGGATAAGCAGATGGCAATTATTGAAAACACTATAAATTACGTCGATGGCGACACACTTTTAGAAGGTTTTTTTGCATTCGATGATGCGATTCAAGGGCAACGTCCGGCTGTTTTAGTGAGTCATCCGTGGGCGGGACGCAGTGAATTTACGGCTAATAAAGCGCGTGAACTTGCTAAATTAGGTTATGTAGGATTCGCACTCGATATGTACGGTGCGGGTAAATTAGGACAAACCGATGAAGAATGTAGCGCGTTAATGCGTCCATTTATGGAAGATCGGGCGTTGTTACAACGTCGAATTTCAGCGGCATTAGCCAATGTCAGATTATTACCGTGGGTGGATGATAAAAAAATTGCGGCGATTGGGTTTTGTTTTGGTGGATTATGCGTTTTAGATTTGGCGCGAAGTGGTGCGAATGTGAAAGGTGTCGTCAGTTTTCACGGGTTATTACACGCCCCCACAGATTTAGAAAATTCCAAAATCGTCGCAAAAGTTCTTGCTCTGCACGGTCATGATGACCCACTCGCGCCACCAAAACACGTTGCGGCGTTTGAACAAGAAATGACACAAGCAGGCGTAGATTGGCAATTGCATTCTTACGGAAACACGGTTCATGCGTTTACGAATCCGTTAGCAACCGATTTTGCAGCGGGTTATAAATTTAGTCCAAATGCTAATCGCCGTTCGTGGCAAGCAATGGAAAACTTTTTCACTGAAATTTTTGCTTAACTTCCTTTTAAAACATAACCTCCACATCCATGAATTCATTCACTCTATTATTTGTTTTCGCCTTTGCTATCGTCACAGCTACCCAATTTTGGTTAGCCAAACGTCAAGCGGCTTATGTTTTAGCGCATCGTAACGATGTGCCGGAAGCCTTTACACAAACTGTTTCATTAACTGCACATCAAAAAGCGGCGGATTATACATTAGCCAAATCACAACTCGGCGACATCGAGCGTGGTTTGGGTGTAGGTTTAATTTTAATCTTAACGTTGTTTGGTGGCATCAATGCAGTATTTGAATTTTGCACGGCTCGTATCGAATCACCTTTGATGGCGGGCGTTAGCGCAATTGCGTTATTGACTGTTTTAATGTCGCTATTCGAAATTCCTGTGAGTTGGTACGGCACGTTTGTTATTGAAGAAAAATTCGGCTTTAACAAAAACACGCCCGCGCAATTTATCAAAGACGAAGTGATGCAATTAGCACTTGCCGCTGTGATTGGTTTGCCGATTTTAGCGTTGATTTTGTGGATTATGGACAGCATCGACAGCAGTTGGTGGTTTTGGGCATGGGCAATTTTAATGAGTTTTTCACTCTTGA
>JAQTOX010000099.1 GCA_028713055.1 Methylococcales bacterium
CCCGAACTCGAACCACTGCAAGGTCGTCTCGAATCACGTTATAAAATTTTCAAACTCAAAGAAGCTCTCGAAAAGTTAGAAAATTTTGACGAAATTTACATGGACACCCCGCCGATTTTGAATTTTTACAGTCAATCCGCGTTAATTGCTGCACACAAATGTTTGATTCCGTTTGATTGCGATACGTTTGCTCGTGAGGCGTTGTATTTGCTGATGCAAACACTCACTGAAGTGAAAGCTGATCACAATCAAGCGTTAGAAATTGAAGGTATCATCGTTAATCAATTCCAAAAACAAGCCAATTTGCCCCGTCAATTAGTGAACGAATTGATTGCCGAAGGCTTGCCTGTTTTAGCGTCGATGATTTCAACTTCGGTGAAAGTCCGTGAATCGCATTCTGAATCAAAACCGCTTATTCATTACGTTCCCACGCATAAATTAACCGACGAGTTCCGCGCACTTCATGCTGAAATTCACA
This sequence comes from Methylococcales bacterium, assembly GCA_028713055.1. Taxonomy (GTDB): domain Bacteria; phylum Pseudomonadota; class Gammaproteobacteria; order Methylococcales; family Methylomonadaceae; genus UBA10906. Next base: position 479 of record JAQTOX010000099.1, read on the forward strand.
GCTATTAAATCGTATGCGTTACCGATTCTGTCGGGCATTTTTATTGGCACCAGTTACATTCCATTTCCACCGTGGGCAGCATTATTTGGTTTTGTACCGTTGTGGTTATTTTGGCAGCGACAGACTGAATTAAAACCCGTTATTTTAGGTGGAGTGGTCACAGCGTTTGTATTTACGCTGATTGGTTTTAATTGGATGACGTATTTACTGCATGAATTCGCACATTTGCCTTGGGCGGTGGCGGTCGTTGGTATGATTATTTACGCGCTAATTGCTCATTTGTATGTGCCGATTGCAGGCGCAATGTGGTTTTACATTCATCGTCGTTTCAATTGTTCGCCGATGTTATCTCTCGCTTTATTAGCGATAATCACGATTTTAAATGAAGCCTATTCGCTGACGTTGTTTGATTGGAATTTTGGTTATTCGTGGTTTGGTGCAGGAATTCCGTTTTACCATCTCGCCGAAATCGTGGGTTTTAGCGGGTTGAGTGCGATAACGTTAGCGTGTAATTTGCCACTGTATTTAGCGTGGCAATGGCGACGCGAACAGCGTGGTAAGTTGGTTCTAGGTGCAGTTCTGGGCGTTTTTGTGTTGTTAAATGTAGCCGGTTTAGCGTTAAAAGCACGTTCGCCTAAGCCTGATGCTGAATTTAACGTGTTAATGGTACAAGGCAACATTGGTAATTCTGAAAAAATGGCGGCAGAAATTGGCGATGGTTATGGTCAAGCAATTCTGAATCGCTATCTTTCGCTGACGCACGAAGCCTTGGAAACGCATAAAAATGAAAAAATAGATTTTGTATTGTGGCCAGAAACAGCGTTTCCGACATTTTTGGGTGAAAAATTAACACCGCAAAATAATTATCCAGCCCAGTTGAGTGCGTTTTTGAGTGAGCATAATGTGCCGCTGATTACAGGCGCATATAGTGTTAAATTCCCTGACAAATTACTGACAAATTCGTTATTTCTGTTAAACGAAAACGGTGAAATTATTCCACCTCATTACAGTAAAACGATTTTGTTGGCGTTTGGTGAATATATCCCGATGGAGCAGTGGTTTCCACAAATTCGACAATGGTTGCCACCGATTGGGCATTTTGCGCGAGGGCAGGGCGCGACGACATTATTTGAGTGGCATGGTTTAAAAATGGCTCCGCAAATTTGTTACGAAGGTTTGTTTGCGTATTTTTCTCGGGATTTAGCAAATTTGGGCGCACAGTTTATTGTTAACGTGACCAATGATTCATGGTACGGGACGTGGCAACAGCCGTATCAGCATTTTTATATGACGTTGGCACGAGGTGTAGAATTTCGTCGTCCCGTGTTGCGTGTTACAAATACGGGGATTTCGTCAGCAGTTTTGGCTTCGGGGGAAATTTTGCAACGTTCGCCAATTCATGAACAGTGGTCAGATGTTTATCGTGTACCGTATTTGAAAAATCCACCGCCAACGTTTTATCAACAGTGGTTTTATTTGCTGCCAATTCTGTTGTGGCTGAGTTTTATAACTTTGTTCATCTTGGCAATAAAACAACGAGTTAAGGCGTAAATTGTGTCGAAATGAATCGAAAAGTGATTAAAATTGCAAAAAAATGTAGCCAAATTTAATTTTTTCTATATAATGCGCGGCTTATCAAGTTATTTGCCTTGGTGGCGAAATTGGTAGACGCAAGGGACTTAAAATCCCTCGTTCGAAAGGACGTGCCGGTTCGACTCCGGCCCAAGGCACCATAAATTAAAAAGCCTTACTCGAAAGAGTAAGGCTTTTTTTTGTGTTTTAATCTGTCTCTTCATCATGATAGTTTTCGTACAAAAGTTCTTCAATTGCACCACATTTTAAACACCGATTTCCTCCATAGTTTTCGTTATAATCCAAACCGCCACCCCACCCACAGCTGGGACAAAACTCACTTGATTCAACATCAGTCCATTGCCAAGCACCAAAATATTCAGGAACCCCATCTCTTCTATCAAAAGAAATAATTTCAAATGCGTGACTATTTACTGAAATGTATCCGCTGGTCGTATGAGATTTAATCTCCTTGAGAACATCGCATACGCCCAAATTAAACCATTCACCATGTGTACGGAATATTGAATATTTATTATGAAGAGATTTCTCTAGTAGTCTGTCATCATTGGTTTCGACCCATCCCATCACTTTCAACTTATACGGACTTCCTGTTTGTAATTGCTTTAATCGTTTTTCTACATCTGCACCTTTGCCAATTTTGACTCTAAGATTGTCATAATTGGGGTTTTCATCCTCTGCAATAAAATAGACTGGCATTGTTTGTTGTCTCTGAAATTTTGTTAAGTTGGTAATTTATACAATAAAAAAACGCCCCGCCTTTTAATCAAAAAAGCAGGGCGTTCTATTCAATCAAAATGAATTTAAAAAACTATGCCGCAAAATTTTTCGCTGCAAAATCCCAATTCACTAATGCCCAGAAGGCTTCCAAATATGCAGGACGCGCATTGCGGTAATCAACATAGTAAGCGTGTTCCCAAACGTCGCATGTCAACAACGGTGTTTGACCTGCGGTTAATGGGCAACCGGCATTGCTAGTGCTAACTAATGCCAAACTGCCGTCTGCATTTTTAACGAGCCACGCCCAACCCGAACCAAAAGTTGTAATCGCAGTTTTGGTGAATTCTTCTTTGAATTTCGCAAACGAACCAAACGTTGCGTTAATTGCATCACTCAATTCGCCAGTCGGTTCACCACCCGCGTTTGGAGCTAAACAGTTCCAATAAAATGTGTGATTCCAAACTTGCGCGGCATTGTTAAAAATTCCACCCGTTGATTTAACAACGATTTCTTCAAGTGACAAACCTTCAAATTCAGTCCCAGGAACTAAATTGTTTAAGTTGGTGACGTAAGTTTGGTGATGTTTGCCATGATGAAATTCTAACGTTTCAGCTGAAATATAAGGCACGAGTGCGTCTTTTGCATACGGTAAAGCGGGAAGTTCAAAAGCCATAAAAATCTCCTAAAAAATAAATACCAAGTAATTTAATGCGGAATAACTTTAGCATCGACAGCCAATTAAATAAAGATTTCGCTTATAATTCACGTTCTCTTCATTTCATACTGGAAAAATAAAAATGACTGAAAAATATAATGCACCAATGACACTTGATGTTGAAGCCGGTGAAACCTATAGCTGGTGCAGTTGTGGTTTAAGTGGCACGATGCCACTTTGCGATGGAACACATAAAACCGCTGATACTGACAAACATTCTTTAAAATTTGTCGCAGAAGAAACTAAAACTGTTCATTTATGTGCCTGTGGCAAAACGGGCAACGCGCCGTATTGTGATGGCAGTCATTCGCGCTAGGTTGAACTGATGGCAATCGAAATCGAACATAAATTTTTATTGGCAAATGATGATTGGCGTGAGCAAGTTAGTCATTCAGTCATTTATAAACAAGGTTATTTAACGTCACAAGCAACCAGTTCAATTCGTGTTCGAATTAGTGACAGTCAAGCGTGGCTCAATATCAAAAGTGCAACAATTGGCTCGCAACGCCACGAATATGAATACGAAATTCCACTTTCTGATGCACATGAAATTTTGGATAACTTGTGTTTAAAACCCGTTATCGAAAAAACGCGCCATTTCGTCAGACACGAAAATCATTTATGGGAAATCGACGAATTTGAGGGCGAAAATGCCGGTTTGATTGTCGCTGAAATTGAATTGGATGCGTTGGAGGAAAATTTTGCCAAACCCAATTGGGTCGGTGTGGAAGTAACGCAAGATGTGCGTTATTACAACAATAATTTGGCTAGAATCCCCTACAGTCAATGGCGCAACGATGCTTGAAACTGCGGGTAAGTCGTTAGACCCAGCCGATTGGACAGCGTTTCGTAAGCAAGCACACAAAATGCTCGATGATATGTTGGATTACACGGAAAGTTTAAATTCGCGTGATGTGTGGCAACCGATGCCTGACGATATTCAAGCGCATTTGCGCGAATCACTGACTGAAAAAACATTCGAAGATGCACACACCGATTTCATGCAAAACATTTTGCCTTATGCCGTCGGTAATGCACATCCGCGTTTTATGGGTTGGGTTCACGGCGGCGGAACACCAGTTGGAATGGTGGCAGAAATGCTCGCAGCGGGTTTGAACGCAAATTTAGGCGGTCGCAATCAAGCTCCCGTCGAAATTGAACGCCAAGTGATGCGCTGGGTACGCGATTTGTTTAGTTTTCCAGAAACGGCGAGCGGTTTATTTGTCACAGGAACTTCAATGGCAAATTTAATTGGCTGTTTGTGTGCGAAAACAAAAGTTTTGGGAGTAAAAACTCGACAAATGGGTTTGCAACATTCTCCTGAATTATCGGCTTACACTTCAACTGCTGCACACGTTAGCGTTACGCAAGCCTTAGACATTTCTGGCATTGGCACACATGCTTTGCGAAAAATTCCCGTAAATTCCAATTACGAAATCGACGTTACGGCATTAGAACAAGCCATTATTTCGGATAAACAAGCGGGTAAAACACCATTTTTAGTCGTCGCAACCATTGGAACGGTGGACGTTGGCGCGATTGATGATTTACAAAAAATTGCTGCATTGTGTCGGCATGAAAACATTTGGTTTCATATCGATGGTGCATTTGGCGCATTGGCGATGCTGGCACCAGAACTTGCGCCTCGTTTGGCAGGAATTGAACTGGCTGATTCGATTGCGTTCGATTTTCACAAATGGGGACAAGTGCCTTACGACGCTGGGTTTGTGTTGGTTCGAGATGGTAATATTCATCAAAAAACGTTTGCCTCACCCGCCGCTTATTTACAACGTCAAGAACGCGGTTTGTCGGCAAATTCACCGTGGGCATGCGATTTAGGTTTGGATTTATCACGTGGCTTTCGAGCCTTAAAAACATGGTTTACATTGAGTGTTTATGGCAACGAAAAACTGGGGCAAGTTATCGCGCATACTTGCGAATTGGCGCAGTATTTAAAAAGTAAAATTGAAGCATCGCTTGAATTAGAATTGCTCGCACCGGTCGCTTTAAATATCGTATGTTTTCGTTATCGTTGCGACGATACAAACCGTGTGAATACTGAAATTGTAATTGCATTGCAAGAATCTGGCATTGCTGCGCCCTCTTCGACGACACTAAATGGACAAGTGGCGATTCGTGCTGCGATTGTGAATCATCGAACGACCGAAAATGATATTGATATTTTAATTACCGCAACGCTATCGTGTGGACGTAAATTGATATGAAAAATCTTTGCGATGCAATTCAAACCGCTTTTCCAAATACGTTAGCGATTTATGCTTTTGGTAGTCGTGTTAATGGCTCTGCAAATGCCGACAGTGATTTAGATTTAGCGGTATTAGTCGCAGGTTATGCTGAACCATTACGTCTTTGGGAAGTGGCGAGTGATTTGGCAGAAATTACGGGTTGCGATGTTGATTTATTAGATATGCGAGCGGCTTCAACCGTGATGCAATATCAAATTTTACAAACTGGTCGCCGTTTGTGGGCGAAGGAATTAGAAGCGGGTTTATTCGAGTGTTTTATTCTCAGCGAAAAGCTCGAATTTGACGAAGCGCGAGCCAATTTATTAGCCGATATTGAACAACGAGGTCGTGTTTATGGATGATGTTTTAGTCAACAAAGCCGACTCGATTGAGCGTTGTGTGGCGCGAGTTCGGGAAGAATATGACAGTGAACCAGAAAGTTTTGCAACAAATTTTACGCGCCAAGATGCGGCGATTTTAAACATTCAACGCGCGTGTGAAGCCGCTTTAGATATGGGACAACATTTAATTCGACGTGATAATTTAGGCGTGCCGCAAAGTTCACGTGATGTATTCACACTTTTGGCACAAGCCAATTGGATAGATTACGAATTGGCAGAAACGATGAAACGAATGGTGGGATTTCGAAATATCGCCGTTCATGATTATAAAAAATTGCAACTCGTCATAACGGTGAATGTGATTACGCAACATTTGGATGATTTTTTGCGTTATTCATCCGCCATTTTAAAAAAAGATGCCGCACAAAAAACAAATTTGAACAATTAAATTATGAAACCTATTTTAGATTTAAACGAATTTACGAAAACACCTTTTATAGGTTTGGTTGAATTGATGCGACTAGCGCACGCAGGCATTGATATTACGCGGCTCGGGCAAATGTTAATCGAAAAAACAGCTAATCAGCCTGATGATGCAAATACGTTGATGGATTTATCCACGGTTTTGCAATTGAGCGGTAATCGTGAACTCGCGTTGCAAATGCAAGCCGAAGCAATTGCGCTGCAACGTGCTTACAGGCAACCCGTAAAAAATATGACATTGCAGGTATTGGCGTTAATGAGTGCTGGTGATTTGATGGCGAATACGCCGATTGAATTTTTACTCGAAAATTCGGGCATTGAATTGACGCAGTTTTATGTGACTGAAGATTTATTTACGGTTGCTGGTGCGTTTAACGAAGATTTACCACCGCATGACGTTTTATTTGTAGCGATTGCAGAATCTGAAGAAAACTTACCATTATTAAAACAACTCGAACCACTTTTAGCGAAATGGGAAAAGCCCGTTTTAAACAAACCTGAATATATTGCCAAAATGTCGCGTGATGCGGCGTGTCAGTTGTTGGCAGATGCAGTGGGAATTGTGATGCCTGAAACGGTGCGTCATACGATTGAACATCTTAATTCGAAAAATTTTGATTATCCGTTAATCATTCGTCCAGTCGATTCTCATGCGGGTCATGATTTAGAAAAAATTGAATCGAAAAATGCGTTAACTGACTATCTCGAAAGGCAACGTTATAACGAATTTTTTGTGGCGAAATTTGTGGATTATCGTAATACAGATAGCTTATTTCGTAAATATCGTGTGGTGCTGATTTCAGGACAACCGTTTTTGTGTCATTTGGCGATTTCTGAACATTGGATGATTCACTATTTGAACGCAGGAATGGCAGAAGATGCCTCGAAACGTGCTGAAGAAGCGCAAGCAATGCACGATTTCGACGACACTTTTGCAAAAAAACATGCTGCGGCGTTCAAGACGATTTATGAACGAACAGGTTTGGATTATCTAGGAATTGATTGCAGTGAAACACCCGACGGCGAGTTGCTCATTTTTGAAATCGACAGCTGCATGATTGTTCACGCTATTGATCCAGTCGATTTATTTCCGTACAAACCCGCCCACATGGCAAAATTGTTTGCTGCTTTTCAACGTTTACTTGTTGAATCTGTTTTTTAATTTTTTACACTCAGGAGACTTATATATGATTAAAGAAATCATCCACACCCCACTTGCACCACAAGCTATTGGCACTTATTCACAAGCGGTTAAAGTGAATCGCACAGTTTATTTATCCGGTCAAATTCCATTGATTCCAGCGACGATGACGATGGTGGAAGGCGATATTATTGCTGAAATTACGCAAGTTTTTGAAAACCTACAAGCGGTTGCCCATGCTGCTGGTGGTGATTTGAATGACATTGTGAAATTGAACGTTTTTTTAACCGATTTAGCACATTTCCCAATTGTGAATGAAATTATGGGGCGTTATTTTCAAGAACCGTATCCAGCACGCGCGGCGATTGGCGTTGCAGCATTGCCAAAAAATGCAGGTGTTGAAATGGATGGCATTATGGAACTACCGTTACAAGAATATGCTTAATTTTCGTTAGATGTCTTCATTAAAACTTTCAGTCAAATCTCTAAAAGGCGTTGGCGATAAAGCGGCGGCTCGTTTGCAAAAGTTGGAATTGAATACATTACAAGATTTATTGCTACATTTGCCGCTGCGATATGAAGATCGTACGCGGCTTTTTGCTATCAATTCGCTAGAAGTTGACAAAGCGTCGTTAGTGCGTGGACGAATTGAACATGTCGCGATTCAAACGACAGGACGCAAAATGCTTTCGTGTCATATCAGTGATGGTACAGGCATTTTGATATTGAAATTTTTTCATTATTCAACTGTTCACACTAACGCATTGAAAAGAGGTGTGTGGGTGCAGTGTTTTGGTGAAACACGTTGGGGGTTTAATAATTGTATTGAAATTGTGCATCCCGAATATCAAGTGATTAACAAATTCGATGCGGTTATTACTGAAAATGCACTTACGCCGATTTACCCTAGCACCGAAGGTTTGTATCAAAAAGATTTACAAAAATTCATTTCTCAAGCGTTAACTATTTGCGATTCTGAATTGATTGAATATTTGCCAGAAAGTGTGTTGCAACAGTTTGGTTATGTGGATTTTCGCGCGGCGTTAACACAAATTCACTCGCCCAAACTCGAAAGTAAAGCTGGAAAAAAATTTACGATAAATTCGGCATTACAACGATTGGCACATGAAGAATTGATTGTGCATTATTTAACGATGCGTACCGCGAAACAACAGGCAAAATGTTGGCAAGCACCTGTTTTTTCACCTAATAAAAAAGTAGAAAAAGCCTTTTTAAAAACACTACCATTCAAACTCACAGGCGCACAACTGCGTGTAATTGCTGAAATCCAATCCGATTGTGAACGCGCTCAACCGATGTTGCGCTTGGTGCAAGGTGATGTGGGTTCAGGAAAAACGCTAGTCGCGGCAATGGCAGCATTATCAGCAATCAGTAACAGTTATCAGGTCGCACTCATGGTGCCGACAGAATTACTCGCCGAACAACATAATCGTAATTTTAGTCATTGGTTTGCGCCGTTTAATTTCAAAATTCTATTTTTAACAGGACAGTTAAAAGGCAAAGCGCGTGAACAAGGTTTGCGAGCGTTGGCAACGGGTGAAATTCAACTCGCCATCGGTACACACGCGCTATTTCAAGAGCAAGTACAGTTTCAAAATTTGGGGCTGGTTATCATCGACGAACAACATCGTTTTGGTGTTGATCAACGTTCTGCGTTATTGAATAAAGGTGAGCAAGGCGAAATGCGTCCTCATCAGTTGGTAATGACTGCAACGCCTATTCCACGTACCTTGGCGATGATGCAATATGCTGATTTGGATGTGTCGATTATCGATGAATTGCCGCCGAATCGAAAACCCGTGGTGACGCGCGTTTTATCGGCACAACGGCGTGATGAAGTCATTGCGAAAATTAACGATTGGGTGGCAAAGAAAAATCAGGCGTATTGGGTTTGTACGTTGATTGAAGAATCAGACGTGTTGCAAGGTGAAGCCGCTGAAACGTCTTTTAAAATGCTGGTAAAAACCTTGCCGAAGGTGCGAATTGGTTTGGTTCACGGACGTATGAAAGCTACCGAAAAAGAAGTGGTGATGACGGCATTTAAAAACCACGAACTTGATTTGCTTGTTGCCACAACGGTGATTGAAGTGGGGGTTGATGTGCCAAATGCGAGTTTGATGGTGATTGAAAATCCAGAACGTTTAGGTTTATCACAATTGCATCAGTTGCGTGGACGAGTTGGGCGTGGCGACAGTGAAAGTTATTGTTTATTACTTTATTCGGCGTTGCCAGAAATGGCGCGTGAACGGTTGAGCATTATGCGTGAACACAATGACGGTTTTGTGATTGCCGAGAAGGATTTGGAATTGCGTGGCGCGGGGGAAGTGTTTGGAACGCGCCAAAAAGGACAATTGCGTTTTAAAACGGTAAATCCAGAAATGCACGGACATTTGTTTGAAACTGTGCAGCTGTGGGGAGATTATGTAGCTACCGCCGTACCGAAAAATGTTCAACCTTTAATAGAACGTTGGCTCGATACGGCGGTAAATTATGCAGATGTTTAACGATTTAACAACAACGTTCCTACACCTTGGTTGGTAAATAATTCCAACAATACCGCGTGTTCTACGCGACCATCGATAATATGAACACTAGTCACACCACCTTTCAACGCATCCGTCGCACAACGGGTTTTAGGAATCA
>JAQTOX010000100.1 GCA_028713055.1 Methylococcales bacterium
GGTTCGCATATCGATATTAGTAGTCGTAAGGCTGTGGAAGACGAAATTCGTTATTTAGCATTTTACGATTTTTTAACGGGCTTGCCGAATCGTCGACTACTTATGGATCGTTTGCGATACGCATTAAACTCAAGTTATCGTCATGGTAAAAGAGGCGCGTTGTTGTTTATCGATATGGATAATTTTAAAAATTTAAACGACACGCTAGGGCATGATATGGGGGATTTGTTGTTGCAACAAGTCGCAGAACGTTTGATTTCTTCTGTCCGAGAAACTGACACAGTTTCGCGTCTTGGTGGTGATGAATTTATAGTGATGTTGGAAAATTTGAGTGAACAAATCCTGGAAGCGACTGCCGAAGTGGAAGCAATCGGCGATAAAATTTTAGCGATATTGAATCAAAATTATCAACTCCGCATTCATGATTATCATAGTACGCCAAGCATTGGTGTAACGTTGTTCAATGGGCATGAAAAAGATGTAAATATGATAATAAAACAAGCCGATACGGCAATGTATGAAGCAAAAAGAGCAGGACGAAATACGCTGCGGTTTTATGACTCTTCAAATTTAGGTTAAAAATGATCATTAAAAAATCTAGGATTATTCCATTAAAACGTGACGGCAATAATAACAACGACCTCACACACCATATTTTGCCGAATTCAGCGACGATGGTGGGTGTTTGCATCATGGTTATCAGCATCGTTAAAGGGATGCCACCCGATGCCGTGCATTATTTAATCGACAAAGCACTTGCTATTGATTGCGTCCTTTTTATGGCGAGTGCGTTGTTTTCCTTTTTATCAATTCGATGGGAAAAATCTACGCTTGGTTTGGAACGTTGGGCAGAAATTATTTTTATTTTTGGTTTGGTGTCGATGACTTTGATTGCGGTTATTTTTTCGTTTGAAATTGCATGAGTCCCCTTGTCTATCGCCTCGCTAGATTACGCGGGTTGGCTTTTTTAGGATTATTGTTGCTGGCACTGGGAATTTTAGGTGGCATGATTTGGCGCACGAGTCATCACTTTGAAACAGCATTATCTTACGTCAATTATTCGCACCGCATCCAAAATGTATCCGTCGATTTGCAACAATCGGTCATTACTCGTTTAGCAAATAAAACAGCCGATTCATCGCCAAAATTACTGACCACACTATTATCAGAAATCGACGGTTTAATGACCGATCGAAATTATTTGTCTGTGCCGACGCGCCAACATTTAGAAAATGTCCGCGCGTTACTCGCACAAAGTCAGAGTCTCGATAAAAACCAACAACAACAAAGTTTGATTCTAGTGTTAAAAGCGATGAGTGAAATTCTGGATAACGAAACCGTGCAGCGCGAACAAATGCTTGAAGACATTAACCGCGATACACAATCAGAGTTGTATGTCGCGTTGTTGATGTTTGCAACGATTTTGATTGGCGCAATTTTATTTTTGAAACGCCGCATTTTGCATCCATTAAATGATTTGCGTGAACTGTTAGAACATCTTACCGACGAAAATTACACGCCAATTGCGACTAAACATATTGATCCGTTGTTATTGCCCGTTTTTTACAGTTACAACGGAATGGTCAAACATTTAGCAGAACTTGAAGGCACTAAACGCGAATATGCTCAATCATTGCAGCGCGAAGTACGTTTGGCAACGCAAGCATTATTGGAACAACAACACAGTTTAGCGCGAGCAGAACGATTAGCAGCGATTGGTGAAGTGTCGGCGGAATTAGCACACGAGATTCGGAATCCATTGGCGGGAATTCAAATGGCGTTCAATAATTTGCGTCGTGAAATCGACAACGAAAATCAATGTGAGCGTATGGCATTGATTGATAGCGAATTGAAACGACTGGCGCGATTGTTAAACGAAATGTTGAACACCAGTAAACACACACCAGAAACTCCAAGTCATTTTGATTTGAGCGTTTTAATTCGTGACCTTGTGACATTGGTTCGTTATCAAATTCCCGAAAATCTAAATCTACAATTTGTCATGCCCGAAACGTTGCCCGTTTGTTTGCCAGAAAGTGGTTTGCGTCAAGCATTGTTGAATTTGTTACTCAATTCTGCCGATGCGTTAGAAGGTAAACGCGGTGATATTTTAATTTCTGCCAACATGAATGCTGATGGCTTGCAGATTCAAGTTCATGACAACGGTCACGGTTTCGCACGAGAATGGTTGGATTACGGTATTCGTCCGTTTCGCACCAGTCGTGAACGTGGCACAGGTTTAGGTTTAGCGATGGTGCAACGATTTGTGAAAAATAATCACGGTAGTTTGACGTTGAATAATGACAATGGCGCAGTGGTGAGTGTGATGTTGCCGAATCAATTTAGTGGAACAAAATAATGATAAAAACGCTGTTAATAATTGAAGATGAAAAATTACTTGGCTCGGAATTGTCGCGCCATTACCGACAAATGGGTTGGGAAGTTGTTTTAGTATCTACATTACGCGAGGCGAAAGAGTTTTTAATTTCAAAAACGATTGAGCCATTGTTGATTTTATCGGATATGAATTTGCCTGACGGTAACGCCCTCGATTTCATGGAAACCACGAAAAAGCAGGTGAGTATTGCTGAATGGATATTTTTAACTGGATTTGGCAACGTACCGGATTCAGTGCGGGCGTTACGTTTAGGTGCGTACGATTTTTTAGAAAAACCATGTGACTTGGATCGCCTTGATTTAGTAATTACCAGTGCAGCGCGAAGTGCGACGATGCGACGACGTGTTATTGATCAAACTAAACAAGGACATCGCCGTTTTTCGCCAGAAGCCTTTGTCGGACACAGTTCTCAAGCACAAGCAGTACGGCAATTGTTAGTGAAACTGACACAAGTGCCATTTAGCGCATTGATTATTGGCGGTGAAACTGGAACAGGAAAAGGATTGATTGCGCGAATTTTGCATTATGGCGGTTCACGCGCCGCGCAACCAATGATTGAAGTAAATTGTGCTGCGTTGCCGCGTGAACTTTTAGAATCAGAACTTTTTGGACATGAAGCTGGTGCATTTACTGGCGCAACAGGACGGCATCGTGGTTTATTAGAACAAGCCGATGGAGGCACATTATTCATGGACGAAATTGGCGAAATGCCATTAGAACTCCAATCAAAACTTTTAAAAGTTATCGAAGACCACAAAGTTCGACGTTTAGGTAGTGAAAAAGAAATTAACGTCGATGTTCAAATTATCGCCGCGAGCAATCGAGATTTAGAAAACATGGCGCAAGCGGGAACATTTCGCGCAGACTTGTATCATCGTTTGAACGTGTTTCGAGTAGATTTGCCACCATTGCGTGAAGCCGTCGATGATTTAGATGAACTTGTGCCATTGTTTGTTGCCGAATACAACGCGAAAGCGGGTCAGCATGTTAAACAAATTTCTGAGAATGTTTGGCAACAACTTAAAGCCCATGATTGGCGTGGGAATGTGCGGGAATTACGAAATGTGATTGAGCGATGTGTGTTATTTGCGGATAGCACTGAATTTCCGGTGCAATGGTTGCAACTGCGAAAACCCGCTGAAAAAGTGACCGCTGACAAGACACATATTCATCTGCCACTTGATGGCAGCATGGCGTTGGACGATATGGATAAGTTTATTATCAAAACGGCGTTGGAACGTGCTGAACATAATTTGACGGCGGCAGCTCGTGATTTGGGAACAACTCGTGAAACGTTGCGTTATCGCGTGAAAAAATATCAGCTAAATCATATTGAAATATAGATGGTTCAATAGTTGACTATTCTACTAGGTTAAGTATATTAAACGAAATTCCCCATATTTTTACTAAGGATTTATCATGCGTTTAACTACTAAAGGTCGCTATGCTGTCACCGCGATGCTGGATTTAGCATTTTATAGTCAAGATAAGCCTGTCACGCTTACCGAAATTGCGGCGCGACAGACGATTTCATTGTCGTATTTGGAACAATTATTTGCACGTTTACGGAAAGCCGGCATTGTGCAAGGCGTGCGAGGACCTGGCGGCGGCTATCAACTCAATCAAGATGCTAAAAAAATTAGTATCGGTGCAATCGTTGAAGCCGTGAATGAGCCGTTGGATTCGACCAAGTGTGGGGGCGAAGCAAATTGTCAGCACGAAAGTATGTGTTTAACGCACGATTTGTGGATGGGATTGAGTGAACATATCGAAAGTTATTTAACGAACATTACGTTGGCGGATTTACTTGCTAAAGGTGATGAACGCCGTAATGCAGAGCAAATGGGTGAAAGTGTCGTCAAGATTAGGCGAACACGCAAAAAAAGCTGAGGTTATTGATTTTCCAAACTTTAAAATTCAAAAGGTGGACAAAATGAATCGTAATAAAGAAAAATTATCATCATTAAAAAAACTCACTGCGACAGTTTATTTATGTCAGGTGCTGACCTTCTTTTTGGCGGGATTGCCATTATTAGTGGGTTTTGCGATTAACTTTTTGAATAAAGATGACGCTGCTGGAACATGGTTGGAATCGCATTTTGAATGGCAAGTGAAAACCACTTGGCTAGCGTTGGCTGGTTTTGCATTAGCGGGTTTAACGTTTGAGATTGGCGTTGGTGTTTTTATTTTGATTACGACGATAACGTTAATGGTTTATCGCATTGTCGTTGGGTGGAACACGTTAAATGCGGATAAACCGATTAAAGAAGATTGATCACTAGCGCATTATGTCAGGCGCACTAAATCCATTTTTGTCAAAACCGCAACGGCTAAAACGGTTTCACCTAAATCGATTTCACTTTGTTGAGACAGTGCGTTGAGAGTTAATGGTTGTGTATTTAACTTCGCTACGATTTTTTCAACAACTGTCTCGCTGGGCAACACATGTGTCGCGTAATTAAACAAAGGATTTTTAATCAACGCGGCATAATTTTCCAAAGCATTATTGACGTGTAAAGCGACGATTGTCTGCGGTTGAATGAGTTTTGTTGGGTAATGTCCAAAACTATAAAACGGATCAAGGCGATTTACCGCTGAGCGTGGTGCGGCATTTAATTTTGTTTGCCATGTTTCATTCTGTTGAGCGGCATGACGCAAGGTTTGCAACTCAGCGTAAAGTGTTTGGTATTGTGCATAAATTCCGCGCCAATCAAATTGTGTTTTTGCTCTTGTTTTACCGGCATGCCCCATTTTTTGTCGCAAGTCAGGGTTTTCAACCAATATCGTTAGTTTTTCAACCAATGCTACCATTGACATCGAAATTGTTTGGCAAATCAATCCGCAATAAATATCGTAATTCACCATTTCTATTTCGTGTGCTTTAGCAAAATTTTCACCTAAGTTCGGCGGCGGCATAAACGTTGGAATTCGAAAACCATCCACGCCATCACGTATCGTATCTTTATAACCATTCCAATCACTCACAATGACGGGCAAACCCGCTGCCATCGCTTCAATAGGTGTAATACCAAACGTTTCTTGAATGTTGTCGGATAGCGAAATAAAAATATCTGCTCCTGCCCAGCTATATCGCGCCGATTCAGGAATTCGACCATCCACAAATAACGCTCGTACGTCAGGCGCATAGTGCGCTGCACCGTTGACAAAACTGGCTTGAATCGCATCATTACCAAACCAACCACATTGCAACAACGTAATTTTTTTACCGGTTTTTTTGGCAACTTCTTGCGCGGCAAGATACATCGCGTGAGGATGTGCCTTGGCGTGAAACGATAAACGTCCAACAAAAACTAAAACTATTTCGTCATCACCGATGTTGAATGCTTTCCGAGCTGCTGCACGATTATCCGTCGTGAAATCAAAATCATCGCAATGAATACCTAATGGAATCACGGGTAATTGCGGCAACGTAATCTGAATATCTGAACCAAAACGCCAGCGCAATGTTTCAATTTCGGCATTGAGTAAACGTTTCACGGTTTCCAACACCGCTGTGGATGTACAAATCAACGCATCCCACGGCATTACGGGTGCAGATAATAGACCCGTAATCGCATCCATTGCCCGATGTGACGCCGTCGTGTGTGTTACGCCAACTAATGAATAGGCGGCACTGCCTGCACGCAATCGTAATTTTGCTGCTGCATCTACACCAGGTCCTGGTAAATACAGCGTACCGATTTGACTCAGTAAATCTAAACGATCCGCTGGTATCCATTGCGCGGTAGCGGTGGATTCAATCGTTTGTATCAACTTAGCAAAAACAGCGGCAGATTTTTGATGCGGCGTATAAGCATATAACGTTTGTTCGTTTCGTCCGGCAACGGCAGCGCGTAAAAAACTGTTGCCCGCTGCTTGTCGCCCCATTAACTTCGGTTCGGACAATAAATAAGCATCGGGTTCAAAAAGAATCGCGGCATTAAGTGACATTTTGGTATTCCTTAAAATTTAGAATCGTGAAAATTTTTGTTTTCATTTCGGTAAACTGACAAGAGACTGTCATCAAGAGCCGCTACACTCAGGCGACTGATTATATTTTTCAATATAGATTGGATTGGATTATTATTTATCCTCTAAACATTAACCTACATAACAGCGATTATTATGCCATTTAGAATTTTTAAAACTAGTAAACCGAGTGCAAGTATTACTTCTTTGCCTGATTTAGGTATGGATGTAGAACATATTGAAAACGATTTCAAACGTTATTATGGACACCGTTTGGGACGTGATGCGAGTTGCCGTTCACCACATTATGCGTATGAAGCCTTATCGTTAGCGATTAGTGATCGGTTGGTAGAACGCTGGAAACGTACTTATACCACTTACAAAGAACAAGATTGTCGTCGGGGATGTTACTTATCCATGGAATTTTTGATGGGTAGAGCATTAAGTAATGCCACGTTAAATCTAAATCTTGATGAAGTTGTCGCAGCTACTATGTATGACTTAGGTTTAGACCTTGAAGAATTGGTTGAAAGTGAACCCGATGCCGGTTTAGGTAATGGTGGTTTAGGGCGTTTGGCGGCATGTTTTATTGATAGTTGTGCGACGTTACAATTGCCAGTGACGGGTTATGGGCTACGTTATGAATACGGCATGTTCTCACAAGCGATTGTAAATGGTGAACAAGTTGAAAAACCAGATCATTGGTTACGAAACGGCAATGTGTGGGAAATCGAACGCGCAGAATATGTACAGCGTGTGAAATTTGGTGGACGGACTGAAATTCGTACTGATGCAAATGGAAAGTCCCGCGTGAGTTGGGTGGATACACACGATATTTTAGCGGTTCCTTTTGATACGCCAATTCCAGGTTATCAAAATGGCACTGTGAATACGTTGCGTTTGTGGAAAGCGACTGCAACCGAAGAATTCGATTTGCAAGAGTTTAACGCAGGGGATTATGCAGAATCGGTGGCTTCAAAAAATACTGCTGAAAATATCACGATGGTGCTTTATCCGAATGACGCGAACGAAAACGGTAAAGCATTACGTTTACGTCAGCAGTATTTATTGGCATCAGCAAGTTTGCAAGATGTGGTAGCAACGTGGGTTGGACGACATGGCAACAATTTTAAAGAATTCGCCGCCAAAAATTGTTTTCAACTCAATGATACGCATCCAAGTATTTCAGTTGCCGAATTGATGCGTTTATTGATTGATGAATATGGTTTGTCGTGGAACGAAGCATGGACAATTACCAGCAGCACAATGGCGTACACTAATCACACGTTGTTGCCCGAAGCATTAGAACGTTGGTCTGTGGGTTTATTCAAAGAATTATTGCCTCGGTTATTGGAAATAATTTTTGAAATTAACATGCACTTTTTATCCAAAGTATCATCGCATTGGCCAGGAGATAAAGACCGTTTAGCGCGAATGTCACTTATCGAAGAAGGTGAGGGCGGACAATATGTACGGATGGCGTATTTAGCGATTGTCGGTAGTTATTCTGTGAATGGCGTGGCGGAATTGCATTCGAAATTATTGCAACAAGGCTTGTTCCGTGATTTTTACGAGTTATGGCCAAACAAATTCAATAACAAAACAAATGGCGTAACGCCACGTCGTTGGTTAGCGGCATGTAATCCTGAACTCGCCAAATTGATTACTGAAACGATTGGTGATGGTTGGATTACTGATTTATCGCAATTGAAATTACTTGTGCCTTATGCCGATGATAAAAATTTCCGTGATAAATGGGCAACGTTAAAGCAACACGCGAAACAAAAATTGATTGATTATAAAAAACAAGAACATGACGTTGATTTTAATGTGAACGCGATGTTTGACGTGCAAGTAAAACGAATTCACGAATATAAACGTCAGATTCTAAACGTGCTGCATGTGATTCACTTGTATGACCGAATTAAACGTGGTGACACAGCGAATTGGACAGATCGTTGTGTGTTAATTGGTGGTAAAGCTGCGCCAGGTTATTACATGGCAAAACGTACTATTAAATTGATTAACAACGTAGGTCACGTTATTAACAATGATCCTGATGTTGGTGGAAAATTGAAATTGGTATTTTTGCCAAATTATCGCGTTTCAGCGATGGAAAAGATCTGTCCAGGTGCAGATTTATCTGAACAAATTTCTACTGCTGGCAAAGAAGCGTCTGGCACAGGTAACATGAAATTCATGATGAATGGCGCGTTAACTATTGGCACGTTGGACGGTGCAAATATCGAAATCCGTGAAGAAGTGGGCGACGAAAATTTCTTCTTGTTTGGGTTAACCGAAGAAGAAGTACAAAATTTGAATCATAACTACAATCCACAAGCTTATATTGATGCGGACAGAGATTTGCAACGCACAATGAATTTGTTGGAATGTGGGCATTTCAATCAGTTTGAGCCTAACATTTTTGACGACATTATCAATTCGATTAAAAGCCCAAATGATCCATGGAAAACGTTGGCGGATTTCCGTAGCTTTTTAGATGCACAAGGTCGCGTTGAAGAAGCGTATCAAGATAAAGAACGTTGGACGAAAATGAGTATTTTGAATTGTGCGGCGAGTGGAAAATTCTCTACCGATCGTACGATTACAGACTACAACGACCAAATTTGGAAATTAAGTCCTATACAGATTGACGATAATTTCTAGTATGTTTCACATTGTTCTTTTCGAGCCGGAAATTCCGGCGAATACGGGCAATATCATTCGATTAAGTGCAAATGCAGGGATGCAGTTGCACTTAATTAAACCGTTGGGGTTCGATTTGGATGATAAAAAATTGCGGCGAGCTGGGTTGGATTATCACGAATGGGTAGCGGTGCAGTGTCATGAATCGTTATCTGATTTTTTTGCGAAAGTTCAACCCTCGCGCATTTTTGCCTTAACGACGAAAGGTAAAACGGCTTACAACGACGTGGCATTTCAAGCGGGTGACACATTTTTATTTGGACCTGAAACACGTGGTTTACCTTCGGAAGTTTTGCAAGAAATTGGGGAGCGGTGTTTATATTTGCCGATGCAGCCCGAAAGTCGCAGTTTAAATTTGTCAAATACCGTAGCAATTGTGTTGTATGAAGCATGGCGACAAGTTGGATTTGTTGGTGCGGGGAGCAAGTAACGCTGTTTAAAAACAATACTTATTTCAACGTACGCGCGATTCCAACCAAATCATTTCAAAAAAATAAAATTCGCTGATAAAAAGGCGAATGATGCGTTATTATCATCAAAGCGCGAGGCGGATGCCTTGCCTCTTCAACTTTTATAACTTAGGAGAAATCGTAAATGACGCAAGATGAATTAAAACGCAAAGTCGCAGAAGCCGCTTTACCGTATATCAAAGGCGTGCCAGTTATCGGTGTAGGCACAGGTTCAACGGTGAATCACTTTATTGATTTTTTAGCCGATTTTAAAAATGACATTGAAGGCGCGGTTTCGAGTTCTGAAGCCAGTACCAAACGTTTAAAAGATTTAGGAATTCCCGTTTTAGATTTAAACGACGTAGGAACCTTAGACATTTACGTTGATGGCGCAGACGAAGTTAATCCGCACAAACAGTTGATTAAAGGCGGCGGTGCAGCATTAACTCGTGAAAAAATTATTGCAGCAGCAAGTCGTAAATTCGTATGTATCGCAGACGAAACAAAACTCGTCGATGTTTTAGGTAAATTCCCTTTACCGGTTGAAGTTGTCCCGATGGCGCGGAGTTATGTGGCACGAGAATTAGTGAAACTAGGCGGTCAACCGATTTACCGTGAACATTGCATCACCGACAATCACAACGTAATTTTAGACGTTCACAATTTGAGCATTATCGATCCAACGAAATTAGAAAATTTGATTAACAACATTACTGGCGTAGTGATGGTGGGAATTTTCTCAGCACGTCCAGCCGACGTAG
>JAQTOX010000101.1 GCA_028713055.1 Methylococcales bacterium
CATTTACTATCGATACCCACCATGCCGCAAACCGATTGATTGACGCAGGGTTCGATGCAAAGCAAGCAACTGAAATCGTGGATTTGCTTGTTAAATCACAGGACGGGTTGTTGACGAAGGAATTTTTTAAGGAATACCTTGATTACAAACTCGAAAAAGAAATCAGCCCGATAAGACAGGATAACGTCGCAATCAAAACCACACTTGCGATTATCATCGGTGGAATTGTAGCCATGCTTGTTAAGTCTTTTGCTTGAACGAATTTAGGACGGATATGTCCTGATAAACCTTCGTGTTGGTGGTAAGAACACCAACGCGATAAAACAGCCATAGAGCCGTAAGGTTCATGGAAAATTTTAACCCGCATAGAAGGGAAATCAAAATGACTAAGCAGTTTTATGTCTACACTCACGCAAAACCCGACGGTTCAATTTTTTACGTCGGTAAAGGATTGAAGGCTCGCGTCAATAAAATACAACGACCTCACAATTCATATCACACCCGCATTGTTGAAAAATACGGCGTTGAAAACATTATTATTGAATCAAAATTATGTGAATCGGAGCGACACGCGCTTGATTTAGAAGTTTTCATTATTCGCATGTATCGCCGCATGGGTGTGAAATTAACAAATGCTACGGATGGCGGCGAAGGCACGTCTGGAAGGGTTGCATCAGTTGAACAACGATTGAAAATGTCGGCATCTATCCGATTATTTTTTAAGAATAATCCCGAATCACTGATTAAAGCTGGTTTGGCGCGTAGAGGACAAAAACACACGCCAGAAGCTCGTGCCAAAATGTCTCACGCTTGGGAAACCCGTCCACCAATAACAGATGAAACTCGCGCTAAAATATCCGCATCAAATATGGGTAGAAAACCAACGCCAGAACAAATAGCTCGAATATCAGCAACAAACAAGTTAACAAAGTCAACACCAGCGGCTCGTGCCAGACATTCTGCGGCTCAAATGGGGCATATCGTGACACCAGAAGCTCGTGCCAAAATGTCTGTAGCGCGTAAAGGTAAAAAAGCATCACCAGAAACTCGCGCTAAAATGTCATTGGCTCAAAAAGGAAAGGTTATGCCACCTGAAGCGATAGCAAAAATAGCTGCAGCAAACAAAGGCAGAAAGGCAACACCAGAAGCGCGAAAAAATATGTCGATCGCTCAATTAAAACGTCCACCAACAACTGACCAAACCCGCGCCAGAATTTCAGCGGCAAGTAAAAATCAATCACCTGAATCACGAGCTAAAGCTGCCTTAGCAAACAAAGGCAGAAAACATACTCAAGAGGCAATTGCACGCATGTCCGTGGCGCAATTGAATCGCCCGCCAATTACCGAAGAGGCGCGAAAAAATATGTCTGCGGCACAAAAAGGTAAAAAACTGACACCAGAACACCGTGCAAAAATATCAGCTGGTGGAATAGGTAGAATTGTTTCACTAGAAGGGCGTGAAAATATGTCTGTGGCGGCTAAAAAAAGATGCGCGGCGAAATCAACTCAAACCATCGGACAAACCTATGAAATCTTTTGACACACAGGCGCACTACAAAGAATTGGTTGCCACTGGTTTGAGTGAACAACAAGCAAGCGCAATTATAAAAATCACCAGCATGGCTATTCAAGTATCGACTGAAAACGCCATTGAAAACATTAAGCGGCAACATCGGCTTGATGATGGCGTTACCAAACACGATTTAAGGTTGTTTGAAATGAAGCAAGATGACGCTTTCAATCAATTCAAACACGATTTAAAAATGCAGGAAAATCAAGCATCCATTGCAAAATCTAAGCGTGAAATTGAGTTTATGAAAATCGGTTTTGTTGCATTTTATGGGCTATTAGTAGGCTTATTTATTGGTTCATTTTTTTAGGAAAACAATCATGAGTGCGATACCGTTCGACACACACGAGTTTTATGTTGAATTAGTGCAAAGTGGTTTGCCAGAAAAAACAGCCACAGCATTGACCAAAGCCGTTACACAAATTGAGCAAGCTAAACTTGATGACCTTGTAACTAAAGGCGATTTGAGAGAATTGGAGCTAAAACTATCGATGCAGATTGAAAAATCACGGGCGGATGTTACGACATTGATAGTTCGTTTAGGATTTCTTCAAACTGGATTGATTACAGCCGTATTGCTCAAATTAGCAGGTACGTTTTAACTGAATTTGCGCCGATGATGGCGCGATAACCTTCGCTGGCAGTGTTAGTACCACCACCAGCGATACACCCAAGACCACAGTACGGTTTAGGTTAGGCGTGGTAATTATACCATTTGCTACCCTTTTCAATACGTGGTTACTTTCAAAAATTATGGAGTAACTATGTTCAAACACAGATTTAACCCTGAAACAGCCGGTAATTTTTTCGACGTAATCAATGCCGTTGACCTCATGACAGGACGCGCAAAGTCTTCGCTAAATATGTTCATTTCTTACGTCGAAGGCGATTGTGAAGACCTGCATAAATTCGATGTTTCAGGCGTTATTTATGGCGTACTGGCTGAATTAGAAGACGTTAGTGCCGTGCTAAATGCTCACTTTAAAGCAAACAACAACCTTCAAAAACAAGTCGATGCGTTGAGTAAACTTGCATTGCAAGCGATAGCACAAAAAGATTTAGACATGATTTTACAGGTGGCTACGTTACCAATAGCGGAGCAACAGGCGGTCATAGATCAGTTGAAACAATCAATCGAACCTGAAAATAAGACGGTGCATTAGATGATAGTCGCCTCGCTTTAAAAATAAGGCGAGGCTTTTTTATGGAAAATGATTGAGCCTACAATCAAAACGATTCCATTAAGCAACATCCCCCCAGCCGTTTTTTTAATTCAGGAGAAAGTTTTTACAAAATTTTCACGCGCGTGAAAATCTTTCTATGTGCGTTATTGGGACAATAGCCGCACCAACAAAATAACTTAGGATTTAAAAAATGCAAACAAGCGTACTTAACCGCGAACAAGCCGCGTCAGCTATCGGAATCAGCATAAACGGTTTAGATCTTCTCATTAAAAAAAAGCTGATTGCGAAAGTGCAATTGTCGCCAAGACGGGTGGGAATTCTTAAAACAGATTTAGATGCTTACCTTCAATCAATTCGTAGCGGTGGCGCGTCTGTGGAAAATAGCTAACAAACACACTACGTCAGTCACTATCACGAGTGAAATAATCATCATTCGATTTCAACGGTGGTGGCGCGTGTTAACTCTATTGGACTTTCACAATGATTAACTTTACAGAACCGCCTGAAACGAAAAAACCACCGCACAAATTAACGAACGGTGGTTTCAGGATACTGGTAGAATCTGCCCCGTGCATCGGCTTGCAGGCTGATAACACGTTAATTTCAACCCCGACACGGTGTGAAAATAGTACGATTTCGAGCGTTCATTATGCACGAATTTTGCCAAAATTTCAAAAGTAGCATCAAGCTACAAATCCGTTTAGTGGTTATCCGACAAACTTTTTTATGGATAGCTCAATCATGTTAGACGAATCAAAATCAATTTACGACACAAGCCATACCACAATTATTGGCGAAAAAATCCCACCCGATGCTGCAAATACCGAACGTTTACGCGCAAAAGTTGCCACCGCCGATGCACGATCTACCGAACCCGTAAAAAATTACGGCTGTTTAAGTGGGATTGATTGCAACGATGCACCAGATTTAAATCTCGACATTAACGCACTGTTTGAACTTGCACATAAAAAACTAGATGCAGAAATAGAAATGCTGCCGCCGTTAAAGTATATGCAGGACAACAGCGTAGGTTTTGAATCCCCGATTGATTATTCAAATATGCCGCTGTATCAAGACGAAACTACCAATGAACCACCAGCTTATTTTGACGATATGCCGCTACCAATTGGCGAATCAACAGAAAAACCTAAGTTTTCATTTGCCAAATTTTCAATCACTGGCAACTTGGACGCTATGAAAACTCAAATGTTGAATGATGTTTTTGTACTCGATGGTATTGCGCTATTGGGGCAACTTACCGCCATTTATGCAAAACCTAACACAGGTAAAACTTTGCTCACATTGTGGATGCTAGCCGAATCAATAAAAGCAGGCAGAATCAAAGGCGAAAACGTCTATTACATTAACGCGGATGATACCTACAAAGGCTTAGTGACTAAAGGAGAAGTAGCTAAGAAATACGGTTTTAGCATGATTGCGCCGAATGAAAACGGTTTTAAAGTCGAAGATTTTAGCAGCCATTTACGCCAACTAATCGCGGATGATTCTGCTAAAGACGTGATTATTGTCTTAGACACACTCAAAAAATTCACTGACCTAATGGACAAGAAAAAAGGTAGTGAATTCATGAAAACAGCGCGGGAATTTACGCTAAAAGGCGGCACGATGATTATGCTTGCACACACAAATAAAAATCGTACAGGCGATGGCAAAGTGGTTGCTGGTGGCACGTCTGATATAGGCGATGATTGCGATTGCGCTTACACACTGGATGAAGTGCAAGGTAACAGCAAAACACACAAAGATGTTTTATTTGAAAACTTCAAAAGTCGTGGCAATGTCAAAAAGGAATTATTGGCAACTTATGCCCAAAGCGACAATCCAATTATTTCAAACTATCACGACCTTTTTGATTCTGTGCAAATTGCAGATAGTAACGATATTGAGCAAGCCAAAAAGGAACGCGATGCAGCAATTAAGCAAGCGAAGGATAAAGATGCAATCGAAGCTATTACTGACGCAATCATTCAAGGGAATCATAAACGACTTGAAATAGTTGATTACGCAATGAAATTACACGGCGTGGCGCGTAGAAAGGCAAAAGATGCTCTCGACAATTACACAGGAACAAAATTGAGTAATTCGAGTTTATGGCGGGTGCAAATCGGCGAAAGGAATTCGCAAATTTATTACTTGCTGACAGACGAAAACACCTCAGCGGATGACTACGAAAATGCAAAAAATGGATGATCCCCCCCACACTGGCAATACTGGCAAGTTTGGCAAGACACTCGTCTCAAAAAAAATGGAGGTGTATTTTTAGTGGCAACACTGGCAATACTGAAAAAAAAATAGAGGTAAAGACGGGCTACAGGCTATGAATCTATTGAGTGTTGCCAAATTTGCCAAATTTGCCAAATTTGCCAAAAAAACCAGTATTGCCAAATTTACCAGTATTGCCACTCTTACCAGTGATTTACCAAAAAAAACCAGTGTTGCCAGATTTACCAAAAAAGAAATTAACAAGGCCGAGTGCTTTTTAGAAACAAATCGACTTACCTAAAACAAACAAATCTCAACGGAGACCAAAAAATGACTGAAGAAAAGAAAACAGGCGTTAGCTTCGAGTGTACTCAACAGGAACGGCAACGTTACCTGAAGGCGGCAGGTGGTAAAAAGTTAGGTGCGTGGATTAAATCCGTGTTGGATGCGGCAGTTCGACAGCAATCAACGGGTGGCAAAAGTAAAACGACCAATGCTAAAACCGTGATTGATTATCAAGAGGACGATTACGATTCCATTGGTAACAAGTAAAGACAACACTAAAAATAACAGGAAAGTCATGCGGTTTTTCGTGTGGCGAAGGGGGAAAGATGATTGAATTGAGAGATTATCAGCACGATGGCATTGGTCGGTTATTTGCGAGCATTCGGGGTGGTAACAAGCGGGTGATATTGCAAGCGTCCACTGGCGCAGGTAAGACCAGATTAGCAGCACGAATTATTGAAATGGCAGTGGCAAAGCAGAAACGGGTGCTGTTTTGTGTGCATCGTAAAGAATTGGTAAATCAAACGAGCCAAACGTTAGACGCATTCGAAATAGACCACGGCATCATCATGGCAAGCAATCCGCGTAAAAATGACCATGCGGTACAGATAGCATCCATTCAAACATTGACCAGACGTGATAAGCCGAATGCTGATTTAGTTATCATCGACGAATGTCATTTGAGCTGTAGCATGAGTTATAAAGCAATCGTCGAACATTATGCCGATGCTGCATTTATCGGATTAACGGCAACACCGGTGCGATCGGATGGCAAAGGTTTGGGTGAAGTCTATAGCGACATAGTCAGCGTTGTGCCAATGACGCAGTTAATTAGCGAAGGTCATTTAGTCAAGCCGCGTGTTTTTGCGCCTTTCACGCCTGACCTGAAAAAAGTTAGAATTTCAAAAGGCGATTACGATACGGATGATGTTGCGAAGTTAATGGACCGCAAAGAAATTACAGCGGATATTGTTCGCCATTGGTTAACGTCTGCACCTGATCGTAAAACCATCGTCTTTGCATCATCCGTTCAACACTCGAAAAATATCGTGGCTGAATTTATTGAAAATGGAATATCAGCTAAACATCTTGATGCAAATTCACCTGCCGCAGAACGTGACCAAACATTGCAAGAGTGGCGCGATGGACAATTTACTGTGCTTTCAAACATGGGATTGTTCATTGAAGGCTTAGACATACCCGCTGCATCGTGCGTCATACTTGCCAGACCAACTAAATCGTTGACTATCTATTTGCAAGCCGTTGGGCGGATTATGCGTCCACATGAATCAAAAACCGATTGCGTTATTTTGGATTGCGCCGGCTTGACCTATGAACATGGTTTTGTTGATGACGTAAGAGAATGGACGTTAAACGGCAAGATTAAGAAACCAAAAGATGCACCAGCCGTCCATATCTGCGAGGAATGTTTTGCAGCGTACTCGAAAGCAGAACATCCTAACGAATGCCCCGAATGTGGTTTTGTGACCTATGTTGAACCCAAAGTAATGGAATCTGCGAACGTTGAAATGGTGGAACTCACACCCTCACTTATTGCTGATTTACGCGCTAAACGCATTAAGTGGCTTGAGTTTGGCAGATGCAAAACTTTGGATGATTTCAAAGAATTAGGCAGGTTGAGAGGCTATAAGCAAGGGTGGGCTTATATCAAATACAATGACCGCGTTAAGTGGTTACAGGCTAATGGCTTCGCGGTGCAATCATGAGTGAAACGGCATTGCAGAATAAAATTAGGTTAGCGATTTCTTCACCCAACGTGCGGATGTTTCGAAACAATGTTGGACAAATTGGCAGGGTAAGTTTTGGGCTTGCCGTCGGATCAAGTGACCTTATCGGATTTAGAACCACAACAATTACGCCTGATATGGTTGGGCAACAGGTGGCAGTATTTACAGCGTTAGAAGTGAAAACACCCGTAGGCAAAGTATCGCCACAGCAACAAAACTTTATCGATATGGTCAATCGTGCTGGCGGTATTGGTGCGGTTGTGCGAAGTGTCGATGATGCAACAAATTTACTATTTTAGGAGAGACTGTGAGCGACGAATACATTTTAGATTTGAAAAATATCATTTGTGCCAAAGAAGTTCCTCCGGCTATCGCTGATGAGATTATTGCTGAAATATCGGCGTTGTGGCGCGGTGTGAATTTGTACATAAAAAAGAATCACTCGGAGAAAAAACGGCTGTTACACGTTCAGATTTACCATGAATTTCAAAATGGCGCAGAAGTAAATAACCTTGCGACGAAGCATGATTTATCGGCGGCGAGAATTTACAAAATAATCAAAGAACAAAAAGCAAAAGTGAATTGATTGCAACCAGAAATCGTATGTGTGACGCGTCATCGACTGGTCATTGCAACACGATTTTGCCGCAATGTTGCAATGGAATTTACCAGAAAATGGTGTAAAAATGGAACACTAATGGAACACTATTTGTTGGACATTTCGTGGGATTAACGCCGATTTGGAACAGCCCAATGAGACAAAAAATGATGCAGGGGAATTGCAATACAGCAGATACTCAGAACTGGATTCCACCAAATCCCCTGAGCGGCAATCACCCTTCGCTGGTGGGCTACAATCAGATAGAGGCGGCTCAGGTTATGATGCACCGCCTCCTACACGCTCCGAATCTACACTCACCCGAAACGGAACTGGAGCTGATGGCAAAATAACTGCAATCGCTCGCAATGGGTTGGTTGATATGCCAGTTAGCACAAATGAAATGCCTGTTGAAGAACCCGAAGTAAATGGCGTAACACCGCCAGCAGAAATTAAAAATCCGAATGTCATGCTCTCAACTGAAATTGCAGCGTTGACGGGTAAGCGTCATTCAGATGTTTTAAGGGATATTGAAGTAATTATTGATAAAATGCAAAACTCAAATTTGAGTTCTGGTTTTAAATCAACGATTTATGCTGCAAACACAGGTCAATCGTATAAATGTTACGAACTCGATTACGAAGCCACGATGATTGTCTTGACAGGTTACGATGTTGTTGCACGTGCAAAAGTGATTAAACGTTGGCAAGAAATCATTGAAGAACCGATTGAAAATAGTGAAACACCGTTCTCAATCGAAATCTACATTAAGAATATCGGCAACGACGAAGTGAATGCAGTCAATGCGCGTGAGCTTCATGAAAAACTAAAAGTCGCAACAAAATTTGCTGATTGGATTAAGCGAAGAATTGCAATGTACGCATTCGCTGAAAATACCGAATGGATTGCGCTTCCCAATCAAGGGAAGCCCGAAAATAACGGCTTCCAAGAGAAAATCGACTACTTCATCTCGCTCGACATGGCAAAAGAACTTTCGATGGTTGAGAACAATGATCAAGGAAAAATAGCTCGTCGTTATTTCATCGAGTGCGAAAAGATGGCGAAGTCTACACCCAAACCAGAACCGATTGACTGGATTTCACCGGTTGTTCTAAACGGATTCGCCATATCGATGGTCACGGCATATTCTTTTGGTGGGTTTGGTGAACTCCCCTTTGTGGGTGGTAGTTCAATAAAATCAACACCTTTTTTGAAAAACTCGTAATCACCCCCACGCGCACGTAGCCAAACTGTTCACCCCTGTCGCGTTTGAAACGCGGAAGGGCAAGAATTCAAAAACAACCAAAGCCATTGCTAATAATCCCACTGCACTAATTCCAAAAAACACCCTTGCATAATTGCCCTGTGTGGCGCGTTTGATGGTGGGGCAATGTGATTACATAAGTTAAAACAGAATTCGTTTAAATCGAAAAATGACCGTCAACGGGCGTTTTGAACTTACTCGATTTCACAAATGCAATTGCTAAATTTAACAAGTCAGTGTTTATGCGGGTTGTAGGGGATTGAGAAGTTGAATGTTGCAAATCGTAGAGACGTAACATTCAGATTAACCCAAAAACTAGGTTTTAAATTGTGAAAACAATTTGATTGTTTTACGATTAACGTTTATAGTTTTCACCATTGAAAACATATTTAAACAGGTGACTAAAATGCGTGGTGCTTCTCCCATTACACGAGACCAATTAAAGCAATTACTTCAATTGCCAATGCCAGTCCGTGACAAAACGATTTTAGTGGCAGGTCATGCAATGGGGTTCAGAATAAGCGAATTGCTCTCACTGAAAGTATCGGACGTTTGCACCAAAAACGCATACGGCGTTAATGTTATCCATTCGCACGTTCATGTAAAAGCCGCTGCATCGAAAACAAAAGTAGGCAGAACGGTTTTATTGAATTCGGATGCTAAAAAAGCATTAGCAAGGCTTGTTGAATGGTTATCAGCAAAAGGCTTAGATGCTACAGCACCATTATTTGTTAGTCGTAAGCACGTCAACGGATACGCGGCGATTACACGCCAACAGGCAGGCAGATTGATTAAGGCGTTGTTTGCTTTAGTCGGTGCAATTGGCGCGAATTATTCAACACATTCAATGCGTAAATTTTTTGCTCTCGCTATATATGAAGCGACGGGCGGCAAGTTAGAGCTTTGCCAAATTGCCCTCGGTCATGCCAGCATTTCGTCCACAATTTCGTATCTACTTTTCAACTCAACAGAAATTGATGACGCTATTAACAGTATGGAGTTTTAACCATGACAGAACAAATTGAAGTAAAGCCCAAAAACAAAGGTGGCAGACCTAAAAAAGATAAGAAAGGTGAGTATTTATGGATTCCAGCGGAATATGTAACTGGTGTTAAAGCCTTCTTTGAAACCATGAAAGTGCAAGCCCAACAGGCAACTAAGTCATGACCGCCGCTGAAAAAATTCACAAAGATTTAACCGTGATAAAAATCATGATAGCTGTTATTGCCTTTGGCGTGTGGTTAATACTTTTGAAGGCGTAAGAAATCATGACCACATTTACTATCGATACCCACCATGCCGCAAACCGATTGATTGACGCAGGGTTCGATGCAAAGCAAGCAACTGAAATCGTGGATTTGCTTGTTAAATCACAGGACGGGTTGTTGACGAAGGAATTTTT
>JAQTOX010000007.1 GCA_028713055.1 Methylococcales bacterium
CTGGTTTAAAAAAACCTTCATGGTTTATTTGAACCAGTCTGTAAATGACAACCGTTTTGAAATACCTTGAAATATCATGAAGGTAAACAAATTTAGTAGTGATGGCTCGATAATTGTTTATGTTGCACGTGGCACTTTTATTACACATGGATAAAAATCCAATCGTGCCGTATTCATACTCAGTTTTAAAATTTACAGGAATATAAAAAATGCGTACATTGATTTCTTCATTATTGCTTGCTTCAGCAAGCATGACCTCGGCTTATGCGGCAACAATTACACAACCACCAATTATTGAAATGCAAACTAACGTCGGCACGATTACTATTCAATTGAATTGGGATAAAGCACCGATTAGTTCACAAAATTTTTTGAATTACATCAATTCTGGGTTTTATAAAGATACGTTCTTTCATCGGATTTATACCGTTGCAGACCCTAAAGATAGTACAAAAACACTGATTAAAGTCGTTCAAGGTGGTGGTTTTGATGCTAAGACAATGCAATTGAAAACACCTTCGGCTTCAATTGTGAATGAAGCGAGCAATGGTTTACACAATTCAATCGGTACGATTTCGATGGCGCGAACAGCCGAGCCGAATTCAGCGACTTCACAATTTTTTTTCAATGTGACAGATAATTCATCTAGTTTCGATGCCGTTGCAGCTGACGCAAGTACAGGCATCGCAGCTAATGTCGGCTATGCCGTATTCGGTACAGTGACTGGCGGCATGGATATTGTGAATAAAATCGGTAATTACAACACTATTAAGACGGCTTACAGTGAAGGCGTTCCTTTCATCGACGTGACGGATTGTGGTTTTAATTTTTGTTTGAAAAAAGTAATCATTGATGCAGTTTATGCCAGTAACGTTGTGGACACGATTAACTCGGTAACTCGCGTGTCTGTAAAAGGCAATGGCAAAGTTACCAGTATGCCGAGTTCGTTTAGTTGTACTTCGGGCAGTAAAAGTTGCACATTGAAAAAACCTTTTGGAACGGATGTTTCATTGTGGGCTAAACCATTTACAGGTTATGAATTCAAAGGCTGGTCTGGGGATTGCCAAGGCACAACCATGCCGTTGGCACTGAATACTAAAACCAGCAACAATAACTGTACCGCAACGTTTACAAAAATTGGCGCGTAGTTTTGCCCCCTTCACCTTGAACCTTTTACCTTTATGACTAATATCCAAGATATTACTAGTCCAATTACTTCTTTGGAAAAACGCGCCATTAGTACGTTAGCGGGTGTTTATGCGCTACGAATGCTGGGGCTGTTTATGATTCTGCCGGTGTTGTCGCTATTCGCTAAAGAATTAGATGGTGCAACGCCTGCGTTAATCGGTTTGGCGATGAGTATTTACGGTTTGCCGCAAGTGGTTTTACAGATTCCATTTGGTTTAATGTCAGATAAATTTGGGCGTAAAAAACTGATTATCATCGGCTTAGTTTTGTTTTTTGCAGGTAGCGTAGTCGCGGCATCATCAAATGATATTTACGGCGTGTTAATTGGTAGAGCGTTACAAGGTGTTGGGGCGATTTCAGCGGTAATTATGGCGTTAGTTGCCGATTTAACGCAGGAAATTCACCGCACAAAAGCAATGGCTACGATTGGCATCAGTATTGGAATGTCATTTGGTGCGGGGATTGTTGCAGGGCCTATTATCGCTGCAATGTTTGGTGGAATTCACGGTGTATTTTGGACGACAGCTTTTTTAACATTGTTGGCAATAGCAACGGTTATTTACATTGTTCCGAATCCAGAAAAATCGAAACTACACCGTGATGCTGAATTTGTACCAGCGGACGCAATGGCGGCGTTAAAAAATCCTGAGCTTTTGCGTTTGGATTACGGAATTTTCATTCTACATTTAATTTTGATGGCAATTTTTGTCGTCGTTCCAACGTTAATGCGCGATGCGGGTTTGGAAAAAGGCACCGAATGGCAGGTTTATTTACCTGTTTTTGTGATTTCGATGGCGTTGATTGTGCCATTCATCATTCTGGCAGAAAAAAAACGTCAAATGAAAAAAGTATTTTTAGGCGCGATTGTGACGTTATCAATTGCTGCAATTGGTTTCGCATTTCTGCACGAAAATTTAGTCACGTTGATTGTATTTTTAAGCGTGTTTTTCTGTGGCTTTAATTTATTAGAAGCGACGTTGCCCTCGTTAGTTTCAAAAACGGCTCCCGCTGATTTAAAAGGTACAGCGATGGGTGCATATTCTAGCTCGCAATTTTTGGGTTTATTTTGTGGCGGATTAGTTGGCGGTTGGTTTAACGGACAATTTGGTGTAACTGCTGTATTTTTGGTGTGTGCAGCACTGGCGTTGAGTTGGTTTTGGGTTTCATTTTTCATGAAAGAACCACGTTATCTAGCTAGTTTATTGATTTCAATTGAGGCGATGAGCGAAGGCGATGCAAAAGAATTTGTGAAGAAAGTGCTAAACGTGACCGGCATTGAAGAAGCGATTTTGCATCATGAAGAAGCCGTTTTATATTTGAAAGTGGATAATCAATTACTCGATAAAGCGCAGTTACAAACTTTGGTGAATGAATACATTCACGCTTATCAGCACGTTATTTAATGATGTCTCGTGTTGATTATCAAAATTTAGTCAGTCAATTAAACCAGTGGAATGAACATGAAAGTTGAATTTTTAGTACAGGGTTCTGCTATAGAACCTTACAAAGTTACATTTCAAAGAACTGGGCAGCATTTGTCAGCTTTTTGTACCTGTCCTGCTGGAATAAATGGTCAATACTACAAACATCGCTTTTCTATTTTGCGTGGTGAAACAGTGGGAATTGTTAGCAACAATTTAAGCGAAGTAAAAATTGTTGTTGATTTGCTAGCGGGTACTGATATTGAAGATACACTCATAGAAATGGAGCAAGCTGAAATTGAGGCAGAACGAACAAAAAAGATTCTTGCTGCCACAAAGAAAAAAATTGCAACGCTTATGCGCTCTTAAAGTTGAAAGAACTTATGACGTTCAAAGATTATCAACAGCTTGTTACTCAACTCAATGGTTGGAGTCATGCGTATCATGTCCTTGACGTACCTCTGGTTTCAGATGCGGAATACGATGCCGCGTTTCGAGAACTGCAAACAATAGAAAAACAGTGTCCTACTTGGATTGTATCCGAATCACCAACGCAACGAGTTGGAGATATTGTCAGCAGTGTGTTTCGTAAAATTCCCCATGAAATAAAAATGTTGTCACTAGAGAACGCTTTTTCACTAGAAGAAACAAACGCATTCTTTTTGTCAGCTGCCAAAAGTTTGGTGAATTTAGAACATTTTGAAAAATTGGATAATTTGTTAGCTGAGACAACAATAAAAAAAGCACAAGAATTAAAATCAGAATTTAAAGAATTAGCCACAAGTGAGTTATTTGAAAAGTTACCAATTTTTAGCGAGCCGAAATTAGACGGTTTTGCAATTAGTTTACGTTATGAAAATGGCATATTGATTTATGGCGCAACACGCGGTGACGGTCAAATTGGCGAAGATGTCACACATACCATTAAAACGATTCAATCTATTCCGTTGAAATTACAAACCAATACGCCGCCTGAAATTCTGGAGGTGCGCGGTGAAGTTTTTATGACCAAGTCGGTTTTTGAACAACTTAATCAAAGTGAAAATGTCCGTTCGTTTGTGAATCCACGCAACGCAGCGGCGGGAACAATTCGCCAACTTAATCCAAAAGCAGCAATGGAACGCCCGTTACAATTCATTCCTTATGGCATGGGGGATTATTCGGGTGAACGCGAATTCACACGCCACTCTGAAATTCTGTCGTATTTTGGTGAAATTGGTTTTAAAACAAATCAGAACTGCCGTGCATTTTTAGCAAGCGAAAATGCTTTTGAACAAGATTATCAACGCATGGAAAAGTTGCGTGACACCTTGCCGATGGAAATCGATGGCATTGTTTATAAAATCGATTCTCTAGCTTTACAAGAAAAACTCGGTTTTATCGCTCGCTCTCCGAAATGGGCAATTGCACGAAAATTCCCCGCGCAAGCCGTGACCACAAAATTACTCGACGTTGATTTTCAAGTTGGACGCACGGGAATATTAACGCCTGTAGCGCGTTTAGAACCTGTTTTTGTCGGTGGTGTGACTGTGAGCAATACAACATTGCATAACATGGACGAAATCGAACGTTTGAATTTGTACATTGGAGATAAAGTAGAAATTTACCGCGCGGGCGATGTGATTCCAAAAGTAAAGAAAGTTGTTGCTAAAGGTGAAACTCGGCAAAAAATTATCATGCCGACGCATTGTCCCGTTTGTGAATCGGAAGTGAAAAAAACGGTTAAAATGGTTAAAACCGTCAAGAACAAAAAAAGAAAACAAATTTGTACGACACAAGTTATTGAACACATTAAATTTTATACTTCACGCAAAAGAAAAAATATTAAAAAAAATACCATTTATCACTGTTCAAGCAGACAGATTTTCGCGGCACAAATCACTGAACGTATTAAATACTACGCTTCGCGCAAAAGAAAAAAAACTACCACTTATCACTGTTCAGGTGGACATTTTTGTTCCGCACAAATCGCTGAACGTATTAAATACTACGCCTCACGCAGTTGCATGAACATTCGCCAACTGGGAACAAAATTGATAGAAGTTTTATGCGAACAAGGCATTTTAAATAGTGTTGTCGATATTTACCGTTTAAAAATTGAAGACATTAGCAGTTTGGAAGGGCAAGGTGAGAAGAATGCTACAAAAATCCTTGCTGCAATCGAAAATTCTAAAAAAACGACATTTGCCACTTTTTTAACCGCGTTGGGTATTCCAGACATCGGCGAGGAAAGTGCGAAAATTTTAGCAAAGAATTTTAAAAACTTAGCCGCATTGCGTTCAGCAGATATTGAATCTTTAAAAAAACTGCCTGGTTTTGGAAAAGAAAGTAAAAATCTCAAAACAGACAAATACGTGAAGGCAAATAAGGTAAAAGACTTTTTTAATGATTCAATTCAAAATCAATTAGTCGATGAACTAATTGCCGCTGGTATTCATTGGGATGAAGATGAAAGTGAAATATCCGAAGATTCGACACAACCATTAGCAGGGCAAACATGGGTTTTAACAGGGACATTAAGTTCGCCACGTAACGAAATTAAGGCGAAATTAGAACGTTTAGGTGCAAAAGTTTCAGGCTCAGTATCGGCAAAGACAACGTACGTTTTGGCAGGTGAAGCAGCGGGCAGTAAACTCACACAAGCGCAAAATTTAGGTGTTGAAATCATGGACGAAACGCAATTTTTAGAACGCATTGGAACTTATGATACAAACTAATTCTCTCGTTCTTGCTAGCGGTAACGCAGGAAAAATCAAAGAACTTCAAGCCTTACTTCCTGCTTATTCGTTGATTCCACA
The DNA here is from genome assembly GCA_028713055.1 of Methylococcales bacterium. Lineage (GTDB taxonomy): Bacteria > Pseudomonadota > Gammaproteobacteria > Methylococcales > Methylomonadaceae > UBA10906. Next base: position 5,408 of record JAQTOX010000007.1, read on the forward strand.
AACGCAATTCGATGTTTCTGAAGTTGAAGAAACGGGAACAACGTTTGTTGAAAATGCAATTTTGAAAGCGCGTCATGCGGCAAAAATTTCAAAATTGCCTACGATTGCTGACGATTCGGGTTTAGTCGTAGCAGCGTTAAATGATGCACCTGGAATTTATTCAGCGCGTTATGCGGGGCAGGGCGCAAGTGATACTGAAAATACCGCCAAACTTTTGCGCGAATTAGATGGTATGCCATTGATACAACGCCACGCCTATTTTTTTTGTGTACTCGTGTTAATGCGTCACGTAAATGATCCGTGTCCAGTAATTGCCCAAGGGCGTTGGGACGGTTACATCTTAGATTATCCGCAAGGTGAATATGGCTTTGGGTACGATCCTGTTTTCGGTGTGCCGACTCATCACTGTAGCGCGGCTGAATTGACGCTTGATATTAAAAACTCACTGAGTCATCGTGGCAAAGCGTTGATGCAGTTGGAACGAGAATTAAAACGTCACACCATTTGCGGTTGAGTCACAAAATCAAATTGTGTATTTTCTTAGTTTTGGCAGTGGCTAAGTAGTAATGTTTGAATCGTGTATAATTCGCGTCATCGAAATCACTACCTTTTGTGGCAATTATGACTGTTGAAAAATTAACTATTCGCCGTCGCGGCATTTATTTACTTCCCAATTTATTCACTACAGGCGCATTATTTTCGGGTTTTTACGCGATAACGTCCGCGATGAATGCTCATTATGATATTTCCGTTGTCGCAATTTTTGTTGCCATGATTTTGGACGGTTTAGATGGACGAGTTGCACGTCTAACCAATACGCAAAGTGAGTTTGGCGCACAATATGACAGCTTATCAGACATGGTTTCATTTGCCGTCGCGCCAGCATTAGTGATGTATTTATGGGCATTTTCAAGTTTGGGCAAAGTCGGGTTATTTGCTGCCTTTGTGCATACTGCTGGCGGTGCATTGCGATTAGCACGTTTTAATACTCAATTGACTTCTGCGGATAAACGCTATTTTCAAGGCTTACCCAGTCCAGCCGCCGCTGCAATTTTGGCAGGTTTTATTTGGCTTTGTTTAGAACACGGTTGGGATATTGAAGCACTGAAATATGTAGCAATCATTTTGACGATTACAACAGGCTTGTTGATGGTAAGTAATTTCCGTTATTCAAGTTTTAAAGAAATCGATTTAAAAGGCAAAGTCCCATTTTTTGTAGCGATTGCCGTGATGCTTGCCATTGCTTTCGTAATGGCACAACCACAAACAATGTTATTTTTGCTTTTCTTGGGCTATGCGATTTCAGGACCGCTCGTGACATTTATTATGCGCCGCCGCAAAAAATTACAAAGTCGCAAAGGCTAATTTTTACATTTTGGATTTAAAAATTTTATGAAAGACCAACTGATTATATTTGATACAACCCTACGCGATGGCGAACAAAGTCCTGGCGCGTCGATGACTCGTGACGAGAAAATTAGAATCGCTCGCGCGTTAGAACGTTTGAAAGTGGACGTGATTGAAGCAGGATTTCCTGCGGCAAGTATTGGCGATTTTGAAGCAGTGCAAGCTGTAGCGAATGTGATTAAAGAGAGTATTGTTTGTGGTTTGGCTCGCGCGTTGGACAAAGATATTGACCGTGCAGGCGAAGCCTTAAAAGGTGCGAAACAATCACGCATTCACACGTTTATTGCGACTTCACCTATTCACATGCAAATGAAGCTCAATATGTCACCGGATCAAGTGATTGAACACGCGGTGAAAGCTGTAAAACGTGCGCGGCAATATACCGATGACGTGGAATTTTCACCTGAAGATGCGGGACGTTCTGACGAAGATTTTTTGTGTCGTATTTTAGAAGCAGTCATTGATGCCGGCGCGACGACGTTAAACATTCCCGATACCGTTGGTTACAGCATTCCACAACAATTTGGTGCGACGATTAAAAATTTAATTGAGCGTATTCCAAATTCTGATAAAGCGATTTTTTCAGTACATTGTCACAACGATTTAGGTTTAGCCGTAGCGAATTCACTTTCCGCCGTCATGAATGGCGCACGCCAAGTTGAATGCACGATTAACGGCTTAGGCGAACGCGCGGGCAATGCGTCGCTTGAAGAAGTTGTGATGGCAGTTCGTACCCGTCACGATGTGTTCGATTGCCAAATGCGCATTGATACCCGCGAGATTTTGACGTGTTCAAAATTGGTTTCGTCGATTACGGGTTTTCCTGTGCAGCCAAATAAGGCAATTGTCGGTGCAAATGCTTTTGCACACGAGGCTGGAATTCATCAAGACGGTATTTTGAAAAGTCGAGAAACTTACGAAATTATGCGAGCTGAAGATGTGGGCTGGACAGCGAATCGGATGGTTTTAGGCAAACATTCGGGACGTAATGCGTTTAAAAGTCGAATTAACGAATTGGGTTTTGAGTTCGAAAGTGAAGCCGAATTAAACGATGCTTTTGCACGATTTAAACAATTGGCGGACAAAAAACACGAAATTTTCGATGAAGATTTACAAACACTAATTTCTGAAACTAGCATTGAAGCCGAAGACGAACATATTAGATTAGTGTCATTGAAAGTGTGTTCAGAAACTGGCGAAGTACCAAATGCCGTGGTGACATTGCGTGTGAACAACCAAGAAGTTACTGGTAATTCAACGGGCGGGGGTGTTGTTGATGCGACGCTGAAAGCGATTGAACAACTTGTAAAATCTGATGCGTTGCTCGAATTATATTCGGTCAATAACGTTACGAATGGTACGGATGCACAAGGCGAAGTTACCGTACGTTTGGAAAAAGCGGGGCGGATTGTGAATGGTTTGGGTGCAGATACTGACATCGTTACCGCTTCTGCAAAAGCCTATATCAATGCGCTAAATAAATTACTCAACGTAAACGCGCGTCAACATCCGCAAAAGTCTGAGGTTTAAACGTTCATGAAATCAAAAGCACAATCTGGTTTTACCTTATTAGAATTACTTGTTGTTTTAGGGATTATTGCGATGTTGGCGGGAATCGTTGGACCTCAAGTTATGAAACATTTGGGTGAATCAAAAACTAAAGCCGCAAAAGTGCAAGTCGAAGATTTTTCTGCGGCACTTGATATGTACAAATTGGACATGGGTAAATATCCGACTTCCGACCAAGGTTTACAGGCGTTAATCGAAGCTCCCGAAGGTTCAAAACGTTGGAATGGTCCCTATTTGAGAAAAGCGAAAACACCCGTTGATCCGTGGTTGAACGAATACCACTATGCGTCACCTGGCACGCATGGCAAATTTGATTTATTTACCTACGGTGCAGACGACAAAGAAGGTGGCGAAGGCGAAGATCAAGACGTTGTGAATTGGGAATAAATGCGCTCAAACGCGGGTTTTACGCTGCTCGAACTCATTATTGTTTTGGGTATTATGGTGTTAGGATTTGGCGCGGTGGCGGTGAATATGTCTGCTGGGAATGATTCGATGGCATTAACATCCGCCGCCCGTGATTTAACTTCTGGTTTACGTTATGTCCGTTCGCAAGCGATGCTTTCGCATACGCAAGCTACCCTCGATTTCAATCTTAGTAATAACAGTTATTCTCTAACTGGTCAGGATAAAACTTACGAAATTTCCGAAAGTATCGATGTCACCGTCAGTACCGCAAAAGATGAATTACACGACGGCATCGCACATTTACGATTTTTTCCTGACGGTTCATCGATTGGTGGACGTATTACCTTAGAAAAAAATTCCCACGTTCAAGAAATCAATATCAATTGGCTCACTGGTCATGTCACGCTGGCAGACTAATCAACGTGGTTTTTCGTTATTGGAAATGTTGATTGCGTTTTCAATTCTGGCAGTGTCTCTAGGAATTTTGTTGAAAATTTTTTCGACAGGCATTACTACTTCGCAAGTCGCTGATAATTACACCACTGCCGTACAAATTGCGACGAATTTAATCGCTAAAACTGGCATTGAAACACCGCTAAAAATCAGCGAAGAACTTGGCGTTGAAAACGAGTTTTATCATTGGCGCGTGCGCGTAAATTCACAAACGTTTATATCACCCGAATTAAATTTACATGATTTACCCGTTGAATTATTTAACGTGAATGTACTGGTTTGGTGGGGCGATGACGATAAAACCGATGATCGTGTTTTAGAATTAAACACGTTGAAATTGGCGGCGAAGAGTGAATAAATCCCACGGCTTTACACTTATCGAAGTCTTAATTGCTATGACCATGTTGAGTTTGATGGTCGTGTTACTTTTTAGCAGTTTGACAATTGGTGCGAAAAGTTGGGAACAAGGTGAAAAAAAAATCGCTGACGTGAACGAAATTGCCGTGGTACAACAATTTTTTAGTCACCATCTCGCACACGCTACGCCACAATGGAACGATTTTAATCCAGAAAAAGAGCGCGTATTTTCATTTCAAGGTAAAAAGCAATCACTTCAATTTGTTGCTGCTTTTCCCGCCAGTGCGGAACGTGCTGGTTTGCAATTATTCAATTTGGAACTCAGAAAAAAGGACAAACAGCGTTTTGTCGATGTGACATTAACGCCTTTTTTTCCATTATCTGAAGGCGAAGAATGGTTTGAAGACAGCGTCGAATTAGTACGAGGCGTAGAAAATTTTGAATTATCTTATTTTGGTTTGAATGACGAAACGGGCGAATACGGTTGGCAAAGTGAATGGCTCAACAAAGAACAACAACCGCGTTTGGTAAAAATTTTATTGGAACTCGATGATGGACGTTATTTGCCCGAAATAATTGTCGCATTAAACGTCGATAGCAGTTATAGCAACGCCGATTTAGAAAGTGTCCCCGTCGAAGAAGTAACGGATGCGACACAATGAAACAAAAAGGTGTTGCTTTAATTTTAGTGCTTTGGGTGTTGAGTATTTTAACGTTAATGGCGGGCAGTTTTACCAAAACTATGCGGCGTGAATCAACGGGCGTGATGACGATTCGAGCAAATGCCGAAGCGAATGCTCAAGCGCAAGCCGGAATTTCTTTGGCGCAAGCGATGTTGTTGCACGAAGACGAGGCTAAACGTTGGCGTGTCGATGGTAGTATTTACGAAATTGAAACTGAAAACGCGACTATGCGAATTCGGCTACTTTCTGAAACTGGAAAAATAGACATTAACAGCGTCACTGCTTCGTTATTGCATCAAGTTTTGTTACACGCGCCACTCGAAACGCAAGCACAATTAGAACTCGAAAATGCAATTTTGGATTGGCGCGATGATGACGAAACGACTCGCCCATTTGGTGCAGAAAAACCAGAATATAAAGCAGCAAAATTGAGTTATTCTCCCCGCAATAAACCGTTTCGCGCGTTGGAAGAATTACAAATGGTACGTGGATTGAGTGCCGATGTATTTGCGTGGATGCAACCGATTTTCACGGTTTATGCTGCTGGTCAAACCGAAGTTGATTTGAATTTAGCGACTCGCGATGTGTTAAATGTGTTGCCAGAAGTGGATGTAAATTTATTAGATACGTATTTTTTAGCACATCAGCAAGCAATTTTGAATCATTCACCAATGCCTGTTGTGCCGCGTATTGAGAATGCCGCGCAAGCTATGACACAAGATGTCGAAACGACAACAGAAGCGGAAGTTTCTCCTGATATTTCGACAGTAACTGTCACCGTAGAAGCCATTTTAGATAACGACGCTCAAGCGGCTGTTCAAGTAGTGATGGAAAAAATCGATGGTGCAAACAATTTACCCTTTCAAATCCTAACGCAACAAAATCAAATCGAAACGCCATCTCTTTTTTCTGAAACCATGAATTCATTTGTGGTAGCGCGTTATGTTGAATCTAATCAAATTCGTTAATTTTCCAAAATGACACAAGCTGCTGCCAGTGTGTTTTATAATCACGTCTCCTTAAACAAAAAATTGGAGTACACAATATGGCTATTTCACTCAACAAAGGTGGCAATCTCAGTTTGTCTAAAACTGACCCGTCGTTAAACAATGTTCTTATCGGTTTAGGCTGGGATGCACGTCCAACTGATGGCGCAGATTTCGATTTGGATGCCAGTGCATTCATGTTGAAAAATGACGGTAAAGTACGTTCAGATGCCGATTTCATTTTCTACAATCAAAAGCGTTCTGCGTGTGGTTCGGTTGAACATTTGGGCGATAACTTAACGGGCAAAGGCGAAGGCGACGATGAAACGTTGGTTTTGCAATTGAACAAAATCCCTGCGGATGTTGAGCGTGTCACGTTTGCCGTTACGATTCATGAAGCAGAAACACGCAAACAAAATTTTGGGCAAGTTTCAAACGCTTTTATTCGTGTAGTTAACAAAGATTCAGGCGTTGAAATTGCGCGTTATGATTTGAGTGAAGATGCGTCGGTTGAAACAGCGATGATTTTTGGTGAAATTTACCGTCATAACGGTGAATGGAAATTCAAAGCAGTCGGTCAAGGTTACGCGGGTGGTTTAGCACCGTTGACACGACAATTTGGCGTGAACGTTTAAAAAAATTTTGAGGCGGATTTGAAGTTTATTTGAATCCGCTTTTTTGACGTTTTTAGACTGACATAATTTGACTCATTCAGAGGAAATTTGAAATTAAATGAACCTAAACAAAAACGTTAAAATCGAATTCAAACCGTTTCTGCGTTGGTGGGGACGCGAATTGGCGTTTTTAATTCCCGCAAAAATTCGCCAATTTTTCCACGCACCACGCGTGGCAATTATTATTCGTCCGATAAATGAACAATTTGAATTCAGCTATGAAATCAACGGACAACAAGAAATTTTAACAACAGTGGCACGAGATATTTCGAGTGCAGAAATCGTCAAAAATTTAATCAGCCCCGACCGTTTTAAAAACGCGATTTTCATTTTGCGTTTATCGAACCATGACGCGCTGAATAAAACATTAAATTTGCCACTCGCCGCGCAAACCAACGTGCTGCAAGTCGTGAGTTATGAATTAGACCGTTACAGTCCCTTTAAAGCCGACCAAATTTATTTCGCTACACGTCTCGAACGTATCGATACCGAAGCCGCACAACTTATTGTGCAGTTGATGATTGTGCCGCGTAAATCACTCGAAACGCTTTATCAAAATTGCAAAACATTAGATATTTCGTTGGATTACGTCGATGTTGAAAATTGTCCGAACGATTTGCAGAAATTGCATTCTGCTTACAATTTATTACCGCCACATTTACAACCTAAAATCGCCAACACGCCGCGCCGTGTTATTGCTGGGTTAGTGGCATTATTGGTGATTTTAAGCGTCGCCAGTTTAGCGTTACCAGTGTGGTTGGAATATCAAGCGGTCGAAAATTTACAAGCCAAAATCGCTAAAATCGAAAAAGAAGTTAAAGCGGTAAAAACCTTGCAGGCTGAAATGGATACCATGCGTGAGGAAAATCAAGCACTCATCAATGAAAAAACCGCTACGCCGCTAGTTGTTTCCATTCTCAATGAAATCAGTAGGTTAATGAAAGATGATAGTTGGCTTTCCTATTTGCAATACAGCGAAGGACAATTGCAATTACAAGGCGAATCACCAACGGCATCTAATTTGCTAGCAGACTTGGAAGCGTCCGATTACTTTGCCAAAGCCAATTTTGTTTCGCCCGTAACGCAAGACAAAGCTAGTGGCATGGAACGTTTTCAAATTTCTGCCGAAATTACCAAGCCAGCGAATTCTGAAAACAGTGACGTGACAACTGAAATAACTGAAACAGCGACTGAAACGGTAAGTGAATCGGCTGATGAAACGCCTACCGAAACAACGGTTGAAGACGTAACTACTGAAGAGGCAGTGACTGAAAATGGTACTCCACAAGAATAATCAAAATGAACGTTGGCTAGCAATTGGCTTATTGTTAGTCGTGATTGGTTTTATAAGTTTTGTCATTATTTTGCCACTTGTAAATCAAGGCTTGGCGTTGCATGAAGAAAAAAATGCGCTTGGTTTTCGTTTTGAACAATACGAACGAATTTTATCGCGTAAACAAAGTGTTATCGACGAAATGGAAACGCTAAAAGCAAAGTTTTCTGACCAAAATTATTTAAGTACCCAAAACACCAGCGCGTTAGCGTCAGCAGAATTACAAGAAATGATTAAGCAAGCAATTATTGAAGCAGGCGGACAATTGAGCAGTACACAAGGATTGCCCGTAGTCATGAAAAATAATTTTAATCGTATCCCAATTAACGTTCGCATGACAGGAAACAGTGAAGTTTTACGCGCCGTGTTACATAAAATAGAAACCGCTACGCCGCTTGTGGTAGTTGAGCAAATCGATATTCGTCCAATGCGTGGCGTGAGAAATAAAATCACTCATCAAATCGACCCAAGTAATGAATTGAGCGTAAATTTTCAAGCCATTAGTTTTATGAAAAAATCCGCTTCATGAATCGACCCGTTATTCTTGTTTTGATCGCGTTAAATACGCTACTTGTCGCCGTTTTAACCATTGAATGGGTAGCTGGTACAAAAACGCCAACAACTATTGCACAAACCAAAACTGATAATTCAGAATCTGAAGAATCGTTGCCAGAACTTGATTTAACCACGACTAGCGAAGAAGGTTACAGTGATTTGGTTGAACGACCGTTATTTATTAAAGGTCGCAAAACCGTTAATGAACCTATACCAGAAAGTGTACCCGTTGCAGCAGTGAAAAAAGTTGAAGCATTCGTTTGGGATTTAACAGGCGTTTTTGCCACGCCAAAAGGTGTGACGGCGTTTTTTAGTCGAATGAATGCGAAAGTGCCAAAAGATAATTATCGTAAATATAAAGTTGGCGAAGAATTAGACGGGTGGAAAATCAGCGAGATTCACACAGATAGCGTCGTTTTAACACAAACAAGTGAAACGAAAACCTTGCCGTTACGAAAATTGAAGCCTAGAACACCAGTTCCAATGCAGATGAACGTAAATAATCGTGTACCACCGCCACAACATCAGCCCGTCCCTCCGCAAATGCAACAACAAGGAATGCCGCCACAGAATTTGCAAACGCCTGACGCAGTACAAAACAACGTTGAACCGCAAGCAGACGAAAGTGCCGAAACTGTGCAGCAATGAAATACTATGCCATTTTAAAAATCGAAAAAAACAAAATGAACTCAACCCAAAAACTGACTACTTTAGCGTCTGCTATTCTAAGTTTAACAACGTTATCGGGCTGCGAATTACTTGCGCCGCAACGTCCAAAGTTGCCCATCGCATCCCACGCGCAAATGCCGAATGAAACTATTCCGCAATTGCAAAATAAACCTGCGTCATCTGACGCACAAAAACCTAAAAGTGAGTTATATCCCAGCACCGATTACGCTATACCGCCCGCAACGGAACAAGCGACACAAAATACAGTTTCTAAAGGCAAGGGTGAATTTAGTTTGAATTTTGACGATGCGGATTTAGGTGAAGTGGCGAAAGTTGTTTTGAGTGATATTTTGGGACAAAACTACGTTCTTAGTCCAAAAGTCGTTGGTAAAGTTACGTTGCAAACTACGCACGCTTTGAGCAAAGAAGAATTATTGCCAACACTCGAAATGGTTTTAAGTATGAACAACGCCGCATTAGTGAAAGACGGTGGCATTTATCACATTGAACCCTTAAACGAAGCTTTATACAGCGCGAATTTTAGTTCAAATCGTGGCGGAAAATCGGGCTATCAAATGCGCGTTATTCCAGTAAAAAACGTCGCCGTCGATAATATCGCCGATTTGATTAAACCGTTGTTGCACGAAAAAACGTTATTGACCGTCGATGGTCGACGCAATTTATTAGTGGTTTCGGGAGCCGCAGACGAATTAGCGCGAATTATGGATATGGTAAATACGTTCGACATCGATATTTTAAAAGGACGTTCGTTCGCACTTTTTCCACTCGCCCACGTTGATGCTGAAACGCTGATTAAAGAACTTGAAGAAGTTTTTTACAAAAAAGCTAAAAGCGATGAGGATCAATTTTTTCGTTTTATGCCGATTGAACGATTAAACGCCGTTTTGGCAATTACGCATCAAGCTCGTTATTTAAGAGACATCGAACAATGGGTCACACGTTTAGATCGCGCAAATTCAACGACAGGTGGCGGTGTAAATGTATACAAAGTTCAACATGTTGATGCCGTCGAATTAGCAAGTACATTGAATGATATTTTTGGAAATGGTAGCGGTTCGTCGAAACGTGAAAAAGCTCCGAAACTCGCTAGTGGTAAAAAAGCCGGTGAATTAACGAACAAAACCGATAAAACTACTGATACTAAAAAAACGACAACTCAAAAATCGAATACCAGCGGCACAGGTGATGCTAAAGTTTCAAACGTGGGCGACGTGCGAATCATTGCCGATGAATCGAATAACAGTTTAATCATTGTCGCTACCGCTCAAGAATACGAAATTATTCGCCCCGTGATTAACCAGTTGGACGTAATGCCATTGCAGGTTTTAGTGGATGCGACGATTGTTGAAGTTACGCTGACAGATAAACTTGAATATGGTCTTCAATGGTATTTCAATCACAGCAATGGTGGTCAAAATTCTGCAAATAGTAATGGGTTAACGTTATCAACAGAAACGCTAGCAACAGCGGCAGCAGGGGCAGCAAAAGGTGGTTTTGGTTATTCTTTTTTAAGTAAATCGTCTGATATTGGTGCCGTTCTAAATGCTGCCGCCAATAATAACAATATCAACATTATTTCATCGCCATCAATCATGGTTCTAAATAATCAAGAAGCCAGTATTCAAGTTGGTGATGAAATATCACTTTCTTCAGGCGGTGGTGTGACGGCGAATGGCATCATTTCTAATCAACAACAACAACGTAAAACAGGCGTAAAACTAAAAATAAAACCGCGTGTTAATGCGAATGGTTTAGTTACGATGGAAGTTACACAAAGTGTAGAGAATGCAGCGGATGTTATTTTGGATAAAGAAACTAATCCCAGAATTTCAACACGAGAAATTGACAGCTCCGTTGCTGTGCAAAGTGGTGAGACAATAGTTTTGGGCGGGTTAATTGCTGATAAACACACGAACGGTGGTTCTGGAATACCGTTGTTACATGAAATACCTGTTTTAGGATCGTTGTTTGGCACAAAAAAAACAAATGCAGATAAAACAGAACTTGTTGTGTTAATCACACCGCGTGTTGTGAAAAGCCGTCAAGATGCCGGATTGATTACGGATGAATTTAAACGTAAATTGAGCGGAATTTATGAAGATGACAATGCTGTGAAATAGAGATTATCGATTAAAACGGTTTGGCTATTTAGTTTATACTGAAACCGTCAATTTTGAATTTTATGGAGTGTTTTATGCGTTTGTTTATTTTACTGTTTAGTTTTTTGTTTATATCTAATTTCGCGTTTGCCGCCGAAGGAGAGGAAAAAGGCGATGGAACAGGCATCGAATATATGGAAATTACACCTAAATTTGTCGTCAATCTAATTGAACCTAAAAAATATTTGTCGATTAACGTGCAGCTGTTAATTGAAGGTAAGGAAACCAGTGCGAAAATTAAAAAGCACATGCCCGCACTAAAACATGAATTGATTATGTTGTTTAGTGATCGTTCAATGGATAGTTTGCAAACGATGGAACAGCGCGAAGCCTTACGACAAGAATCTATTGATGTTATTCACAAAACAATTGATAAAGCGGAAGGTGTAGAAGAATCTGAAGAAGTTCCAGTCACAACTGATCCACACAAAAAGACTAAGGCAAAAGATTATTCCCATTTACCTAGTGCCGGTTTTAAAGATGCATTTTTCACCGAATTTTTATTGCAATAATTTTAGCGGCGTTAGACGTTCCAACAGTTCATTTAGCTGCTGCTCCGTATATGGAACAGCAGCAAATTTCCCCCAAATTGGTGCTGTCCAAGCTTTGTCCGTTTGATAACGCACCACATGATGCAAGTGCAATTGCGGCACTAAATTTCCAATCGCCGCCACATTCAACTTATCTGCATTAAAAATTTCAGCTAAATTCTTTGCTAAATAACTCGATTCTTGAATTAACGTAATTTGATCATCGGGGGTGAGTTGATAAATTTCACGGATATTTTCTCGTTGCGGCACAAGAATAAACCATGGAAATTGACTGTCGTTTACAAGCAAAACTTGGCAGAGTTCAAATCTTCCCAATAAAAAACAGTCTTGTTGTAGTTGCGGATGTAGTTGAAATATAGACATTTTAGAAATTTACTCTCATTTGTTTCGCATTCCAATTACCAGGTTTATCCGCAAAATGACCCGCACACGGCGTTCCACACGCCAAACATGCCCCTCGATTATCCAATCGCCATTCAGATAATTGATACCAATCGCGCCCAATCAATAATTCACCACACGCATGACAATACGTGCTGTCTTCTGCTTTATGATGCACATTGCCGACGTAGGCATAACGAACCCCATTTTTTATGGCAATATCGCGCGCCAACAACAAAGAAGCAAGCGGTGTCGACGGTGTATCGAGCATTTTCCACTCAGGATGAAACGCCGTAAAGTGCATCGGCACATCTGCGCCTAATTTTTCCACTACCCATTGCGTCATAGCTTCCAACTCAGCTTCGGAATCGTTTTCACCTGGAATAATCAGCGTCGTCAGTTCCAACCATACCGACGTTTCGTGATAGAGATATTCCAAAGTTTCTAAAACATCCTTCAAATGTGAGCCTGTGAGCTGATGATAAAAGCGTTCGCTAAAGGCTTTCAAATCGATATTTGCGGCATCCATATATCGATAAAACTCAGCACGAGGTTGTGGGCAAACGTAACCGTTGGAAACTGACACCGATTTGATACCCAACTCACGGCAAGCAATCGCAGTATCGATAGCATATTCGTGAAAAATTACAGGATCGTTATACGTATAAGCCACACTTTGACAGCCAAGTTCTAAGGCTTTTTGAGCAATTGCCTCTGGCTCGGCTTGACTCATTAACGTATCCATTTCGCGGGATTTGCTAATGTCCCAATTCTGACAAAATTTGCACGCCAAATTACAGCCTGCTGTGCCAAAAGAAAAAACCGCTGAACCCGGATAAAAATGGTTCAACGGTTTCTTTTCAATCGGATCGACCGCAAAACCACTTGACCGTCCATAACTGGTTAAGAGAACCTGGCTATTCTGATTTTGACGTACAAAACATAAACCGCGCTGACCCTCATGTAATTTACAAAAACGTGGACATAAATCACATTGTATTCGTCCGTCTTCTAATAAATGCCAATAGTCAGTGGTGACAGTATCTGAACTTAATCGTGTTTTCATGAAATATCTCCAAAAGTTTCTGAATAGATTCTAATTTTGCATTGCACTGGTTGTAGATTAGGGCATATTATCGAGTGGCGTAAAAATTTATTTTCGGAGAGCAATCATGGTCTTAATTCGTCAACCCGCAGTTGCTGGAACATTTTATCCCGCCAATCCAGAAGTATTACAAAAATTACTCAACACTTATTTGAACGCCGTTAAAAGTACCACCAAAATTCCAAAAGCCATAATAGTTCCACACGCAGGTTATATTTATTCTGGTGAAGTTGCCGCCAGTGCTTATGCGCGTTTAAAAGCTGATGCAGACAAAATAAAGCGTGTGGTTTTGGTAGGACCTTCACATCATGTTTATTTTGAAGGACTAGCGGTTTCTCATGCCAATTTTTTCAATACGCCATTGGGCGGCATTCCTGTCGATACAATTGCGATTCAAAATTTATTGACGTTACCTTTCGTGGGTTACGACGATGAAGCTCATGCGTTGGAACATAGCTTAGAAGTCCAATTGCCATTTTTACAAACGGTATTAAAAGATTTTAAATTGATTCCAATTGTCGTCGGTAATTCAACCGCTGCACAAGTTTCGCAAGCGTTAGAATTATTTTATGACGAGGTAGACACGTTGATTGTGATTAGTTCGGATTTAAGTCATTACCACGATTATGCGACTGCACAGCAATTAGATTTGGAAACAAGCCATAAAATCGAAAACTTACAATACCAACAATTAGATTCTAATTGCGCTTGCGGGTGTGTTGGTGTGAGTGGTTTATTAGCCTTGGCAGAAAAGAAATCCCGTCAAATTAAAACCGTCGATTTGAGAAATTCAGGCGATACGGCTGGGGATAAATCACGAGTTGTGGGGTATGGGGCTTATGTCATTGACTAACGAACAACAGAAATTACTGTTAAAAATTGCCAACGATTCGATTGCATACGGTTTGACGCACGGTGAAGCATTGACAGTAAATGTAAAAAATTATCCCGAAGAATTGCAGGGAATTCGTGCGACATTTGTTACGTTAGAAATTGGTGGACAATTGCGCGGCTGCATTGGAATGTTGGAAGCGGTGCAGCCATTAGTTATGGATGTTGCTAAGAATGCTTTTTTAGCGGCATTTAGAGACCCGCGTTTTCCACCTGTTTCTGTAGCAGAATTTCCAAATTTAGATATTCACATTTCGATTCTCAGCCCTTCCGAGCCGATGAGTTTTAAATCGGAAGATGATTTGATTAGTCAATTACGTCCGCATGAAGATGGTTTGATTATGAAAGAAGGCGGACTACGCGGTACATTTTTGCCATCGGTGTGGGATTCATTACCCGATCCGCACCAGTTTTTGCAACATCTCAAGTTGAAAACAGGTTTGCCTCGTCATTATTGGTCGGATACGTTGCAAGTGCGACGTTATTGCTGTGATATTATTTCGGATGAACTTTAGTTCGCGACAAACCATTTATTCTCAAGCTCATAACCGACAACATTACGATGATTCAAAAAATAAAACTAAGTATTGCAATTGCAATCAGTTTTTCGACGTTAACTACGTTGGCAGAAGAGACTGTCACGCTTGATGAAATTGTGATTGAAGATACCGCGCCGGCGGGTAATGGGCTGATGAACCCGCAAGATGCGCCACAAGCGAAAAGTGTAATTTCCCGCACGGAAATCGAACAAAAAAATACTCAAAACAACCCTTACCAAGCGATAGCTTTATTGCCTGGCGTGAATACTTACAGTTACGATGCAACGGGCTTATTTGGTGGTGGCTTCCGAATGCGCGGTTTTAATAGCGATCAAATCGGTGTCAGCGTTGACGGGGCGCCAATGAATGATGCTGGCAACTACGCAACTTATCCTTCTGGATGGGTGGAATTAGAAAATTTAGACGAAATTTCTGTTACTCAGGGTTCCAGTCCAATCGATTCACCTGCAGTTGGTGCAACAGGTGGAGCAATTAGCTTGACAACATCTGCGCCAAATGATTCCGCACGTTTTCGCATGCAGCAAAGTTACGGTACTTATAACGCTTACAAATCGTTTTTGCGAGCAGACACGGGGTATTTGGGCGATAAACTTTTCAAAGCATATATTTCAATCTCGAAAGCCGAAGCAGATAAATGGAAAGGGCAAGGTAGTGCAGATCGGGAACATTTGGAATTTAAAAGTGTATTGAATTTACCCGAAAATAACAGTATTACCGCCGGTTTTTTATACAACGAAATGTTTAATCACAATTTTCGCACATTGACGAAAACCGAAATTCAAACGCTAGGTCGTGATGCAGATTTTGGCACGCAAATACCGCAACATTTGGCTGGAATGAACGGCAGTTCACAAATCGAAAAAGTACCTTCTGACCTTTATTACAATTTGAACCTCAATCCATTTCAAAATTATTTAGCAACGTTGAAAGGACGATTTGAATTATTGCCAAAGTTACATTTAGACGTTGACCCTTATTACTACTACGGTTACGGCACGGGTGGTAATGAACTTCGAACGTTGTCGGAAAGTAATGCAAGTAACAAATTAGGTGGCGGTGTTCGTGACATCAATCACGATGGTGACACGCTCGACACGACGATGATTTATAGCGCGACTGCGCCTGAAACCGAGCGTCCAGGCGTGACCACTCGTTTACACAGTCAAATTGCAAATCACCAGTTAATGGCGGGTTATTGGTTTGAATATGCACGTCAACGCCGCACACAACCCGCCGTGCTATTTGGTGCCGATGGTAAAAGTTCTGATCCGTGGTTAGAAAATCCTGCATTGTATTTGAAACACCAAGACGGTTCGGCTTATATGGCACGCAATTATTTAACGTTAAATACGTCGCAATCATTTTTCGCTCAAGATGATATTAAGTTTTTAGACGACAAATTACTGCTGTCATTGGGTTTTCGGTACACTCAAATTCACCGTGATTTTACCAATTACGCAAGCGACGGTGCGGGCGGCAATGCTTATTACAACATTCAAAAAACCTACGCCGAACCGCTTCCAAACGTTGGCGTACGTTATCAATTCACCGACAGTCAACAAGTGTTTCTTAACCGTGCCGAAAATTTCAAAGCTCCCGCTGATTTCGCATATTATGGTTTAATAAATGGTGGCAATTTTAATTCAATAGGTCAATTCACGGGCTATCGTGTAAATTCTGTCAACGTTGGCAAAGAATTATCGACCAATTGGGATTTAGGTTATCGTTTCGTCGGCAAAAGTTTGTCTTTTTCTGGCACGCTGTTTTATATCGATTACCGCAATCGCATTGCAGCGGCTTATGACACAGTTAACAATATCAATACAAATTACAACGTCGGCAATTCCACCACAAAAGGCGTTGAGCTTGAATCAGCGTGGCAATTTTTACCTGATTGGAGCGTGTACGGTTCATTTTCTTTCACCGATAGCCACATGAATCAAAACATTCAAACGGGTGCAACCACTTTTGAAGCCACAGCTGGTAAAGCCTTTCCTGATGTACCGATGTGGATGTCTGGCGCGGCGTTGCAATATCGAAATGGCGGGTGGTCAGCTAATTTGTCGGCAAAATATACGGGCAAACGTTATTCCACCTTGGTGAATGATGAATCAATGAAGGGTTATACATTGGTCAGTTTTGATGCGGGTTATCGATTTCCTTCAACGGAATGGTTCAAAAATCCAAGTGTGAAATTAAATGTGTATAACTTACTCAATCAAAATTATTTGAATTTAAGCTCCAGTAGTGGCAGCGCGTTTACCAATCGTGCCGTTGGCGTAGGAGGTAGCGCACCGTATTATTTTGTTGGTGCGCCAACTAGCGTGAGCGTGATGTTATCAACTGATTTTTAAACTAAATTGAATTCTCTATTTTCTTTTTCGCGTTGCATTTTCATGGCGAGCATACACGGATTATTTTTTCTGTGTTTAAGTGCTACGCCACATTTGTTATGCGCTGCACCGTTAGAAATGCCCCGTTTTGAAAAATTGGATGAAGCCGTATTAGGTGGTCGACTTGTACAGAGTTTTTTGCAAGATAGACAAGGTTTTATCTGGATGGGAACGCGAGATGGATTATTTCGTTTCGATGGTCATCGGACTATAGATTTCCGTTATTTTCCAGACGATGCCCACACGTTGCCTAGCAATAACGTGGTGTCACTTTTTGAAGATAGCAACAAACATATTTGGGTTGGAACCTCTAATGGGTTGGCGCGTTTTAATCCCGAATCGAATGATTTCACCACATTTGCACCATCAACGGGGGTAGAACTGTTTCGTTATATTCGCGTTATTGTTTCTGACCTCCATGATGGAATGTGGATTGGCACACGGGGAGGTTTGCAACATTTCAATCCAAAAACAGGTGAATTTAAGCAATACGTTCATGATTCCAAAAACGAAAACAGTCTAATAAACAATAATGTCAATTCTCTTGCTGTTGATGACAAGGGAGGCGTTTGGGCGGGATTGTGGCTTTCGGGTTTGGATTATTTACCATTCGGAGAATCTTCCTTCAAGCATCACCACATTGATGGTCAAGAAAAAATAAACTTACAACTTAACTCGCCAGGTTCCCTGTTTGTGGACACAAAAGGGCGATTATGGATTGGCACTGAAGGCGGTATTGTTGTTTGGCAAATAAACACCGATTGGTCTCAAAGAAAATTACTACCCAATACCGCCGAGTTTAATTCGCAACGCATTTTTTCAATTCTTGAAGATAAAGAAGGCTCGATTTGGGTAGGAAGTATTTCCAATGGTTTGGCACGTTGGGACGATGAACACCAGCAATTTATCGCCTATAAACATCGTCCGATAAATTCTAATAGTCCAACTGCTCAAGATATTTGGACGTTCATGCAGGATCGGCAGGGCATTTTGTGGATAAGTTCAATTTCTGAAGGTGTCACACACCTGAATCTTTCCAGCAAAGGTTTTAGCATTCTGCAAGATTTTGGCGCAAATTCGAACAATAGCGACAGTGTGACGAGCATCGCAGGTGAGGACGATACGCATATTTGGATAGCAGGTTATACAGGCGGTGTTCATCTAGTTGATCTCAACACGCGAAAGGTTATCAAAACGTTGCATCCCGACACAACCCGTAAAAATACACTAGGAAATGATGTCGTTTACAGCCTTTATAAGTCGGCAGACGGCCTACTTTGGATTGGCACAAAGACGGGGCTTTATAAATTTAAAAAATCTACCGATACTTTCCAGCGAATTTCTTTTGGCGAAGGTGCGGAAGATTATATTGCCTCTATTTCAGCGGGACATGATGAAACACTTTGGTTATGCACGGCAGGACATGACGGTGTTATTCGCTATGACCCAACGACTGGAGCTATGCAACGTTATCGTTACGATCCAGATAATCCCAATAGCAGCCGTACAAGTATTAGAACCACCAATATACTTGAAGATCGCAAAGGTAGGGTTTGGATGGTTGGCAGTGACGGCGGTGGATTAGATATGTTGGAACTGGCAACGGGCAAGTTTCAACACTATCGTCATGATCCGAAAAATGATGCTAGTTTAAGTGACGATAGAATAGCGAGACTACATGAAGATAAACAAGGGAATTTATGGGTTGCTACTAGCAGTGGATTTGACAAAATTATCACCCTGCCGGATGAAACTCTGCAATTTCACTCCTACGGCAAAAAAAATAAACTTCCTTTCGATTCAGTTGATTTGATAACCAGCGATTCCGCTGGAAAAATTTGGTTGTCAACCAATACAGGTATTTCAAAATTTGACCCTGCAACAGAAACATTTACCAATTATTCAGCATCCGACGGTATTACGGGTGGAATCACTGGTGGTCTTTCAGATTCCTATACTGACAAACAGGGAATACTTTATTTTGGTGGTTCAAGAGGTGTGACCGTTGTCAATCCGAGCGAGGTAAAAGTTAGCCTATCATCGCCACCTGTTGCTATTACTGACATCACTATTTTTAACAAATCGCTACAAACTAGCAACGACTATGGTGACGAAGTAAAGCTGGACGGCTCAATTTTTGAACCCAAGACGTTAACGTTATCTTGGCGGGAGTCGGTTTTTGGTATCGAATTTTCGGCGTTGCAATTTGATGCCCCCGATCTTATTCATTACGCCTATCGTCTTGAAGGCTTCGATAATGATTGGGTGGAAACTGATGCCACGCATCGTATCGCCACCTACACTAATCTTAATCCTGGAAAATACATTTTTCGAGTTAAAGCCGCTAACAGCAAAGGTGTTTGGAATGAAACGGGTGTGAGTTTGCCTATTACTATCACACCCGCGTATTGGCAAACGATGTGGTTTCGAACATTGGTGATTAGCGGTTTATGGATTTTGTTGATGATGGGATATTTTTGGCGCGTTCGCCGACTTAAAGAAATTCAGGAAAATCTCGAACATGAAGTGGAAAAACGTACCGAAGAACTTCACAAAATGCACCAACAAGCACTCGAAGCTACACAAACAAAAAGTGTATTTTTAGCAAATATGAGCCATGAAATTCGTACACCAATGAATGCGATTCACGGGCTTTCGTATTTGGCGTTGCAAAAAGAAGATTTGTCGTTGGAGATTCGGGATTATTTAGAAAAAATTAGCCGATCATCTAATAACCTGATTGCTATTCTTAATGATATTTTAGATTTTTCAAAACTGGAGGCGGGGCGTTTAAGCATCGATAATCTGCCTTACAATTTGAATTCAGTGACAAATTATTTAAATGATTTATTTTTTGATATTGCCGAAAAAAATTCTCTTGATTTCAAAATAGAAGTTGCGCCGGATGTTCCCCCCGATTTGATTGGCGATAAACTTCGATTGCAGCAAATTTTAACCAATTTGATTGGCAATGCGATTAAGTTCACAAAACACGGTTCAGTTTCGCTAAAAATTACACTTCAAGAAATCGATTCGTTAGCCGCGCGATTATTATTTTGCGTCACAGATACGGGCATCGGTCTATCTGAACAGGATAATGAAAAACTCTTCCAACCGTTTAGCCAAGTCGATGGTTCAATTACTCGACGTTTTGGTGGTACTGGATTAGGGCTGGTGATTAGTCATGATTTATTACAGATGATGGGTGGCGAATTTTCAATTAAAAGTACTCTCGGTGAAGGTAGCACGTTTAGTTTTGAACTTAATCAAACCATTGCATCAAAACAACATGAAACCGAGTATGAAACAGAAATACCAGAATTTGAGCAATCGATGATGGGAATTCGGATTTTGGTCGCCGAAGACAATGAAATTAACCAGCTAGTAATTTGTGAATTTCTCACATTTGCAGGCATTACAGTTGAAATAGCAAATAACGGTTTAGAAGCATTAGCACTTTTAGAAAAAAATAGTTTTGATGCGGTTTTGATGGATATGAGTATGCCTGTAATGGATGGTTTTGAAGCAACGACGTTAATCCGAAATCAAGCGTGTTACGCAGAATTGCCAGTGATTGCGCTATCTGCTGGCGTTACAATTGAAGAGCAAAAAAAATGTGTAGATGCAGGTGTAAACGATTTTATTGCCAAACCTATTTATCCGGAAACTTTAATGTCAACGCTCGCGCTTTGGGTAAAACCAACTATTAACTTTGCTGAAACGATTATTACAAATGTGTCGAACATCGATAATTTGCCAGGATTTGAATTGCAAAATTTATTAACCATGTTGAACAATGATCAGGAACTTGCCACACGCGTATTGTTAAATTTCAGTGAAAGCACGAAAAATGTTCCTCATGAGATTGCAACTTTTATGGTTTCGGGAAATGTTGTCGCTGCCAAAGAATTGATTCACAAAATTAAAGGTACGTCTGGAAATGTCGGTGCAATGAAACTTCATGCCGCAGCAGAAATACTCGAAACACAATTTGATATTGCTGCATTCACTACATTTAAAAATGAATTTGAACTAGCGATGTCGGTCATTGAGACATTACGACCCGTTGACGATTTATTGCTTGCGATTAGCAGTAATGTCGACAAACTAAAGGAAATTATTGCTGAACTTAAGCGACGATTAAATGCAAATTATGTAATCCCTGAATTGCTATTAGAGACATTCAAAACACATTTAGCATCGAGCCAACTTGATTTATTTGCCCAACTACATAGGCATATTGACAATTTTAACTATGAGCAAGCGCGTCATGTTTTGCGACAACTTGAAAGTGTTAATTTGCTAGAAAATTGATAGTTGAACTGTTTGAATTTTGTTCTCACGAATTCTAAACAAAAAACGTGAGAACAAAAGTGAATTACGAGGTGTTTATTTTTTCACTTCTTCAAAATCTGCATCAATGACACCGTCATCGGCTTGTTGAGCATGTGAATCACTAGCGTGCGAATGTTCAGCTTCCGCGCTACCTTCTTGAGCATAAACACGTTCTGCTAATTTGCCTGACAATTCAGTCAAGGCTTCGGTTTTTGCTTCAATGTCTGCTTTATTGTCGCCTTTCACCGCTTCTTTCGCCGCTGCAATTGCCGCTTCGATGTGTGATTTTTCATCCGCATGAACTTTATCACCTAAATCTTTCAACGATTTTTCAGTGGCGTGAATTAAACCATCGGCGTGATTACGGGCATGAACTAATTCTGCCAATTTACGATCTTCATCTGCATGAGCTTCAGCATCTTTAATCATACGTTCTACTTCGTCATCCGATAAACCACTTGAGGCTTTAATCACAATCGATTGTTTTTTACCCGTCGCTTTGTCTTTTGCCGATACGTTCAAAATACCGTTAGCATCGATGTCAAACGACACTTCAACTTGTGGTACACCACGTGGGGCTGGTGGAATATCAGCCAAATCAAAACGACCTAACGATTTGTTCGCAGCTGCTTTTTCACGTTCACCTTGTAACACATGAATTGTCACAGCCGTTTGATTATCATCTGCAGTTGAAAATACTTGTTGCGCTTTCGTTGGAATAGTCGTGTTTTTTTCAATCAATTTTGTCAAAACACCGCCCATTGTTTCAATACCTAAAGACAACGGAATTACGTCTAATAACAATACGTCTTTAACATCACCCGCCAAAACACCCGCTTGGATAGCTGCACCTAACGCGACTGCTTCATCAGGATTTACGTCTTTGCGTGGTTCTTGACCAAAAATGTTTTTAACCATTTCTTGGACTTTTGGCATACGGGTTTGTCCGCCCACCAAAATGACATGATTGATGTCAGACGGTGAAACTTTGGCATCTTTTAACGCCATTTCGCACGGTGCTTTAGTGCGCGTAATCAATTCTTCAACCAAAGATTCTAATTTCGCGCGAGTTAATTTGACGTTTAAATGTTTTGGTCCTGACGCATCAGCGGTGATGTAAGGTAAATTTACGTCAGTTTGTTGGCTAGACGATAATTCAATTTTTGCTTTTTCAGCCGCTTCTTTCAAACGTTGTAATGCTAAAGGATCATTGTGAACGTCAACACCGGTGTCTTTTTTGAATTCTTCTGCAAGATATTCAATGACGCGCGAGTCAAAATCTTCACCACCTAAGAACGTATCGCCGTTAGTTGATAACACTTCAAACTGATGTTCGCCTTCAATTTCAGCAATTTCAATAATTGAAATATCGAACGTACCACCACCCAAGTCATAAACCGCGATTTTGGTATCGCCTTTCGGTTTATCCATACCAAACGCTAAGGCTGATGCGGTAGGTTCATTGATAATTCGCATAACTTCTAAACCAGCGATACGTCCAGCATCTTTCGTGGCTTGACGTTGCGAATCATTAAAGTAAGCAGGGACGGTGATTACAGCTTGTGTAACTTCTTCGCCTAAGTAGGCTTCGGCATCTTTTTTCAACTTCATTAAGACGCGAGCAGAAATTTCAGGTGCCGCCATTTTTTTGCCATGAACTTCAACCCACGCATCACCATTTTCAGCTTCGGTGATTTTGTAAGGTACCATGTGAATATCTTTTTGAACGACATCGTCTTTGAAGCGACGACCGATCAAACGTTTAATCGCAAACAAAGTATTTTTAGGATTTGTAACCGCTTGGCGTTTTGCTGATTGACCAACTAAGACTTCGTCATCGCTGCTAAATGCGATAATTGATGGCGTTGTTCTCGCACCTTCGCTGTTTTCAATCACTTTCGCTACGCCGTGTTCTAATACGGCAACGCACGAATTCGTTGTTCCTAAATCGATACCGATAATTTTAGCCATGATATTTTTACTCCAAAATAATTTAAAAAATGTTCGTTATGAATGTGAGGTTAAATTTTCTGATTTCAATGTTTAGTCTGCGGCTTTTGCAACAATAACCATTGCGGGGCGCAATAATCGACCGTTTAACAAATAGCCTTTTTGAAGAACGTTAATTACTGTGTTTGGTTCTGCACCTTCAACAAATTGCGCCATCATAGCTTGATGATGTTCAGCATTAAAAGGTAATCCCGTCGGGTCAATCGTAACAACATTGAATTTTTCAAATGCGGATTGAAATTGTTTAATTGTTAATTCGCAGCCTTCGCGGAAACGTTTAACTTCTTCGCTGTCGCCGGTTGCAAGTTGTAATCCCATAAATAAACTATCTAAAACAGGCAACATTTCACTAGCAAATTTAGTTAAGCCGAATTTGTGTGCGTCTTCTAAATCTTTTTGCGTCCGACGTTTTAAATTTTCCATTTCAGCCTGAATGCGTAAGGCTTTGTCCCAATTGTCTTGCGCGGTTTGTTTCGCTTCAGCAAGTTCAATTTTTAATTCATCAATCGTATATTCGTGTTCACCGACCTCGGTATGATTTTCGTGCAAATCGATTTCGGATTCTGGCGTAACTAAATTTTCTTCTGTATTCATGTAATGCGTTTTCCTATGAAATTAAAAATAACGATGATTTCAACGTGGGGGTTCAATTTTCGACTTTCAAGGCAAATGGAAATAATTTTGTAGATTTAAATGCGTGGCGCGACTGGATGAATGAAATGGCTTATCATGTGAACAAAGATATTGATTTTTAAATTTATGAAATACACACGTTATTTATTGTTAAGCCTCACGTTATTTATCACGCAAAACATTTATGCTAAAAACACTGCGTTGCCGTTACAATGCGTGGCTTTTAGTCCGTATGTGAATCAACTGACACCAAATTACGGTGCGAAACCTGACACTGAAATTATCGAAACGTTATTAGATGCACTAATGAAACAAACGCCATTTCGTTGCATTATGAGTTATGGGGTTTTGAATGGATTAGAGACAATTTTTCCCGCCGCAAAAAAACGTGGCATCAAAGTGATTGCAATTTTGTGGATTGACAAAGATAAACTCGTCAATACCGATTCGATTACACACGGTATCGCGTTAGCACGGCAATATCCCGAAACAATTGTGCGTTTAAGTTGTGGGTCAGAAGTTCGGACGCGAAATAATTATGCCTTCGACGGCGAAACCGAACGTTGTATAAATGCCTTGCGCGAAGCGAAAGTATCACAACCGATTGGTGTCATTGACACATGGTGGGAATGGTGTAATCGAACGCAGCCGTGTCATCAGAATCAATTTAGCGCACAAGTGGACTGGATTGGTATTAACGTTTTTCCGTGGTGGGAAAATCGACATTCTGGCTTATTTCCATGTGTGAATGCAGATGACGCAGCAGATTTTCATTTGGCGCGTTGGCAAGAAGTAAAAAAGACAAACCCTACAAAAGAAGTGATTTTGACCGAATTCGGTTGGGTTTCTGCCCCCGAAGGCAAAGCACAAATTCACTTAAAAACAAAACAAGAATGTGGTAGCGCAAGCCGAAAAAATCAGCAACTCGTCATACAATCTACATTCCAAAAACTGGCAGCAAAGAAAGTTTCTGCGGTAGCATTTGAGGCATTTTCAGAAAACTGGAAACCTAATGAAGAAGGCGATTTTGGACGATTTTGGGGCTTATGTGAAGGTACGCCACCTTATACTTGCCACTTTTCACTAAAACTTAACCATTAAAAAGACTCGTGAGAAAAAAACTTTTACTTACTTTAAATGTTGTTTGCTTATTGTTAGCGTCACAAACCGGTCATGCGCGTCATGCTGAAATTTTAATCGATGCCGAAAATGGCAATGTTTTACACGAGATAGAAGCTACGCAATCATGGTTTCCCGCGTCATTAACAAAAATGATGACGCTTTATATAACATTCGATGCGCTCAATAATGGGCAAATTCATTTGCATGACATGATGCACGCTTCACATCATGCGTCTCAGCAACCACAAAGCCGTTTGGGTTTACATAACGGCGAACGGATTACGGTTGAAGAAGCGATTTTAGCGATTGTCACTCGCTCGGCAAATGACGCAACGGTAGTGTTAGCCGAGCATTTGGCTGTTACGGAAGATAATTTCGCCATTCGTATGACTGCAAAAGCACATTCAATGGGAATGTATAACACTTATTTCATGAATGCGACAGGGTTGCCCAACGATTGGCAAGTCACAACAGCACACGACATGGCGTTGTTGGCGTTGAAACTGTATCGAAATTTCCCAGAGTATTACGACTATTTCAGCGCACATAGTTTTGAATTTAAGGGTCGCGAATTGTTTGGTATCAACCGATTTACGGCAACTTATGACGGTGCAGAAGGTATGAAAACTGGCTTTACTTGCAATTCGGGTTATAACTTAGTGAGTTCAGCATCGCAAAACGGACGGCGTTTCATCGGTGTTGTTTTGGGTGGTCGTACCAGTAATGAACGTTACAACTTAATGATCAATCAAATGGATCATGGTTTTGGAGGCGATTACAACGTGATTACCAATCTTTTCACGATGCCGACACAGTCTGCTGGTTTGCCACCACATCAGTTAAGTTGCGCGAGTGGTGGATCGCATTACGAGGAACCCGAAGTTCGTCACCATCGTCACGGTCATGGGCATCACCACGCTGTAAAACATATTGGTAAAGTAAAGGCACATCACGGACGACACAAACGACGTTAAGATTAAAAAGCCAAAAATTGTTAATGACCAAAACGGCATAATTTTGTATAGTTGCCACAGATTTTTAACAACGGGATGCGTTTTAGGCGGATCCCGTTTTGCACATTAGAAGGTAGTGATTTCGATGAGTTCCGCACAATTAGTATTAGAAGACGGCACAGTATTTAACGGTGTATCCATAGGTGCGACAGGTTGTAGCGTTGGCGAAGTTGTTTTTAATACCGCGATGACTGGCTATCAAGAAATTTTGAGCGATCCGTCTTACGCGCAACAAATCGTTACTTTAACGTATCCGCACATTGGCAACGTAGGAACAACGGACGAAGATCAAGAATCACATGGCGTTTTTGTCAGTGGTTTAGTAATTCGTGATTTACCATTATTAACGAGTAATTGGCGTAGTGAAAAAACGCTGCAACAATATCTAATTGATAACAATGTGGTTGCCATTGCAGAGATTGATACACGAAAACTAACACGCATTTTGCGCGATAAAGGCGCACAACGTGGTTGCATCATTGCCGGCGATGATGCGACGCTTGAACATGCACAAGCTGCCATTGAAAAATTTTCTGGTTTGAAAGGTTTAGATTTGGCGAAAGAAGTGACGACTTCTGAAACTTACGAATGGACAGAAAACATTTGGAATTTGCGAAATGGTCATGTTCAAGCTGAAAATTTAACCAAACACGTTGTTGCCTACGATTTTGGCATAAAACGAAACATTTTACGTTTGCTTACAAATCGCGGCTGCCATGTGACTGTTGTACCTGCAAAAACATCTGCCGCCGAAGTTTTGGCGTTAAAACCCGATGGTGTCTTTTTATCAAATGGTCCTGGCGATCCAGAACCTTGTACTTATGCAATTGAAGCAATTAAAACCATTTTAGAAACGAAAACGCCTGTTTTCGGCATTTGTTTAGGACATCAATTATTAGCGTTAGCGAGTGGCGCAAAAACTGAAAAAATGAAATTCGGTCATCATGGCGCAAATCATCCTGTTCAAGAAATTTCCACAGGTCGCGTGATGATTAGCAGTCAAAATCATGGTTTTGCAGTAAATGAAGCGAGTTTGCCCGTGAATGTAGTCGCAACCTATAAATCATTATTCGATGGCAGTTTGCAAGGTATTAAACGCACAGATTGCCCAGCGTTTAGTTTCCAAGGTCATCCCGAAGCAAGCCCAGGACCTCACGATGTTGAAGCGTTATTTGATGAATTTATCGAATTGATGAACGCACGTTAGTTTTATTTCCCATTTCGTTCAGCATTAAAATACGAGCCTCATAGAAAAATATGCCAAAAAGAACCGACATAAAATCCATTTTATTATTAGGCGCAGGACCGATTGTAATTGGTCAAGCGTGCGAATTCGACTATTCAGGCACACAAGCCTGCAAAGCCTTACGCGAAGAAGGTTATCGCGTGATTTTGGTCAATTCGAATCCTGCCACGATTATGACTGATCCCGAAATGGCGGATGCAGTTTATATTGAACCCATCGATTGGCAAACCGTCGAAAAAATCATTGCTAAAGAACGCCCCGATGCAATCTTGCCAACGATGGGCGGACAAACCGCGTTGAATTGCGCGTTAGATTTGGACAAACATGGCGTGCTGGAAAAATACAACGTCGAAATGATTGGCGCGACCAAAGAAGCGATTAACAAGGCAGAAGATCGTCAGCTTTTCAATGATGCAATGGCACGAATTGGCTTAGAAGTGGCGAAATCTAAAACTGCCCATTCGATGGAAGAAGCCTTAGCCGCGCAAAAAGAAGTCGGTTATCCAACCGTGATTCGTCCTTCTTTCACAATGGGCGGAAGCGGCGGCGGTATTGCGTACAACAAAGAAGAATTTATTGAAATCTGCGAACGCGGTTTGTATTTGTCACCGACCAATGAATTGTTAATTGAAGAATCGGTACTCGGTTGGAAAGAATACGAAATGGAAGTTGTCCGTGATACGAAAGACAATTGTATTATCGTATGTTCGATTGAAAATTTTGACCCGATGGGCGTTCACACGGGCGATTCGATTACCGTTGCACCAGCGCAAACCTTGACCGACAAGGAATATCAAATTTTGCGTAACGTATCGCTCGCCATTTTGCGTGAAATTGGTGTCGATACGGGCGGTTCAAACGTACAAGTTGCTATCAATCCTGCGGATGGTCGCATGATTATCATCGAAATGAATCCGCGTGTTTCGCGTTCATCAGCGTTAGCATCGAAAGCCACAGGTTTTCCGATTGCAAAAGTAGCGGCAAAATTAGCGGTTGGTTTCACGCTTGACGAATTACAAAACGAAATCACAGGCGGCAACACGCCAGCTTCGTTTGAACCGTCAATCGATTATGTGGTCACAAAAGTACCGCGTTTTACCTTTGAAAAATTCCCGCAAGCCGACGACCGTTTGACGACGCAAATGAAATCTGTCGGTGAAGTGATGGCAATCGGTCGTACTTTCCAAGAATCGTTGCAAAAAGCGTTGCGTGGTTTGGAAATTGGTATCAGCGGTTTAGACGAAATCACAGATTTAACGGCTGACGATGCGGGCGATAAAATGCGTCGTGAAATGCGTCATCCAGGTCCTGATAGATTGTTGTACGTTGCCGATGCTTTCCGTAGCGGTATGACTATTGCCGAAGTGCATGATTCTAGCAAAATCGACCCATGGTTTTTAGCGCAAATTGAAGATTTAGTTTTAACCGAAAAATCGCTTTCGACCAAAACGCTTTCGACTTTGAAAGCAGGGGAATTATATAAACTCAAACGCAAAGGCTTTTCAGATTTACGTTTGGCGAAATTGCTCGATGCTTCTGAAACCGAAGTTCGCAACATCCGCCACAAACAAAATGTGCGTCCGGTTTATAAACGTATTGATTCGTGCGCCGCAGAATTTGCATCGGATACAGCTTATTTGTATTCCACTTACGAGGAAGAATGCGAAGCGCGAGTTTCGGATAAAGAAAAAATCATTATTTTAGGCGGTGGTCCAAACCGAATTGGACAAGGGATTGAATTCGATTATTGCTGTGTTCACGCGGCGTTAGCGTTGCGCGAAGATGGTTATGAAACAATTATGATCAACTGTAATCCTGAAACTGTTTCGACCGATTTTGACACCTCTGACCGTTTGTATTTTGAATCATTGACGCTCGAAGATGTGTTGGAAATCGTCCATATCGAAAAACCAAAAGGCGTGATTGTGCAATATGGTGGTCAAACACCGTTGAAATTAGCACGCGCATTAGAAGCCGCTAGTGTGCCGATTATTGGTACATCGCCCGATTCGATTGATTTAGCTGAAGACCGGGAACGTTTCCAAAAATTATTGGAACGTTTAGGTTTAAAACAACCGCCCAATGCAACCGCACGTTCAACTGAACAAGCCATTAACGCCGCAAAAGAATTAGGTTATCCGTTGGTTGTGCGTCCGTCTTATGTTTTAGGCGGTCGAGCAATGGAAATTGTCTTTAATGAAGAAGGTTTGCAACGCTACATGAAAGAAGCAGTGAGCGTTTCAAATGATTCGCCTGTGCTGCTAGACCGTTTCTTGGATGATGCGGTGGAAATGGATGTTGATGCGATTTATGACGGCGAGCGAGTGTTAATCGGCGGTTTAATGGAACATATCGAACAAGCCGGTGTGCATTCGGGCGATTCGGCATGTTCGTTGCCGCCGTATGATTTAGCGCCTGCGTTGCAAGACAAATTGCGTGAACAAGTCGCTAAAATGGCAGAAGCCTTAGGCGTGCGCGGTTTGATGAATACGCAATTTGCGATTCAAGGTGAAGATATTTACGTTTTAGAAGTGAATCCGAGAGCCTCACGCACTGCACCATTTGTGTCGAAAGCAACTGGTTATCCGTTAGCAAAAATTGCGGCTCGGGTCATGGTTGGACAAACCTTAGAACAACAAGGTATTACCGAAGAACGTATTCCTGATTATTTTTCGGTAAAAGAAGCCGTATTCCCATTCGTGAAATTCCCAGGTGTTGATCCGCTTTTAGGGCCTGAAATGAAATCAACGGGCGAAGTCATGGGCGTGGGTAAAACCTTTGGTGAAGCGTTCGCAAAATCGCAACGTGCAGCAGGAGTCGATTTAAATCACACCGGCAAAGTGTTAATCAGTATTCGTGATAAAGACAAAGTGAAATTGCCTGAAATTGCCCGAATGTTAGTAGAAAAAGAATATGAAATTGTGGCGACCGGCGGCACAGCGCGTTTCTTAAAAGAAGCAGGCTTTCCGTGCGAACTTGTTTACAAAGTGAACGAAGGTCGCCCGAATACGGTGGACATGATTAAAAATGACCAAATTCAACTCATCATTAACACGACTGAAGGCAAAAAAGCGATTTCAGATTCATTCACGATGCGCCGTGAGGCTTTGCAACATCGCGTAACGTATTACACCACGATGGCGGGTGCGAGAGCTGCGTGTTTCGCACTCGGCGAACTCGACGCAGGTGATGTGAATTGTTTGCAAGATTTGCATAAAAGCCTGAAATAACATAAACGAAAATATTGAGGGCGTGTAAATTCGCGCCCTCACACAATTACTTGGAAAGTTAAAATGAGCAAAGTTCCACTCACCGTCAAAGGTGCCGAAAAATTAAATGCCGAATTAAACGAATTAAAGTCAGTTATTCGTCCGCGTATTATCAACGCAATTTCTGAAGCACGCGCACATGGCGATTTAAAAGAAAATGCCGAATATCACGCTGCAAAAGAACAACAAAGTTTTGCCGAAGGACGTATTTCTGAAATTGAAGGAAAATTAGCCAATGCACAAATTATTGATGTCACCAAAGTCGATGCAGGTGGAAAAGTGATTTTTGGTGCAACGGTTGAACTTGAAAATTTAGACAATGAAATGCGCGTAACCTATCAAATCGTCGGTGAAGATGAGGCAAGTATTAAAGAGGGGCGTATTTCAGTGGGTTCGCCGATTGCACGCGCATTGATTGGAAAAGAAGCTGAAGATGTGGTGACGGTAAAAGCACCTGCTGGCGATGTGGAATACGAGATTATTTCAATTCAATACGTTTAAATGGATAAAAGGTCAAAAATGAAACATCATTCTTTGACCTTTTAGTGATTTTTTATTTCTTTGGGTTCAAACGATAAATCACGATAATTTGTCCAATTGATTGAATCAATTCGGCTTTTGTTGAAGCGCAAATCTCGTCACTAATTATCCTACGCACATCGCGTTCAGCGCGAATTCTCACTTTAATCAATTCATGAATATCTAGTGCCGATTCAATTTCTGCTAACACCGCCGTCGTCAAACCAGCTTGCCCAATCATCACGACGGGTTTCAAACTATGCGCGTCAGATTTAAATTTTTTCTTTTTTGCAGCATCCACAGATTTTTCCTACTCTCAAAAGGCTTGATAAAGCCCAATTCTACACTAAAAATGGCATGTTATGGCACGAACTAAAAGCAGTACACAATGGATGCAAGAACATTTTGACGATGAATATGTAAAAATGGCAAAAGCGCAAGGTTATCGCTCTCGCGCAGTTTTCAAACTCAAAGAAATCCATGAAAAAGATAAATTGATAAAAGCGGGTATGAACATCGTCGATTTGGGTGCCGCACCCGGTGGATGGTCACAATTTGCCCGACAATTACTAGGAAAGAATGGACGTTTAGTTGCGCTAGATATTTTACCGATGGAACCGATTGATGATGTCGATATGATTATTGGTGATTTTCGGGAAGAATCTGTTTTGAATGAGCTTTATGCTGTTTTGAATAATGCACCGATTCATTTAGTGTTGTCTGATATGGCTCCGAATATGAGCGGCAATAAAAGCACCGACCAAGCACGCTCAATTTTTTTGGGTGAATTAGCGTTAGATACCGCGAAAACGGTACTCTCAAAAAATGGCGTTTTTTTAGTAAAGTTATTTCAAGGCGAAGGTTTTGAAACGTATTTTAAAGAAGTGCAACAAGCATTTACCTCTGTAGTTATCCGCAAACCGAAGGCTTCGCGTCCTCGCAGTAATGAAGTTTATATTTTGGCGAAAGGTTTTAAATCATAAATTTGCAAAAAATCATCGGGCTAAAATCAATTACCGATATAATCACTCTAATTTTTAAATTTTGAGAATCGTTCCGGTCTAGGGCATTAAAAAATAACAATATGATAAAAAATATACTGGTTTGGAGTGTCATCGCAATGTTGTTGATGTCATTGTTTAACAATTTTGGCAGTGGCACGCAACAAAACGAACACGTTGATTCGTCGTTGTCGTATTCGCAATTCATTGATTCAGTGAAAGCGGGACAGGTTCAACAAGTTGTCATCGATGACAACACCATTAAAGGCAAGTTGCAAAACGGACAAATCTTCAAAACGTATGCGCCAAATGATGGACATTTGATTGATGATTTGTTGGCGAACAACGTTGAAATTAAAGTTTCTGCACCTGAGCAACCTACGATGCTGATGCAATTATTGGTGTCGTTTGGGCCGATGCTTTTGTTGATTGGTGTGTGGATTTTCTTCATGCGACAAATGAACGGTGGAATGCCTGGCGGTAAAAATCCAATGAGTTTTGGCAAAAGCAAAGCTCGAATGTTGGAAGAAGATCAAATCAAAATTACGTTTGCAGATGTTGCGGGTTGTGACGAGGCGAAAGAGGAAGTTGATGAAATGGTCGATTTTTTACGTGACCCTGCGAAGTACCAAAAACTGGGCGGTAAGATCCCACGCGGTGCGCTAATGATTGGACCTCCTGGAACGGGTAAAACCTTGTTGGCACGAGCCATTGCGGGCGAAGCAAAAGTTCCATTTTTCACTATTTCGGGTTCAGATTTCGTGGAAATGTTTGTCGGGGTTGGCGCATCACGTGTGCGCGATATGTTCGAAACGGCGAAAAAACATGCACCGTGTATTATTTTTATCGATGAAATTGATGCTGTCGGTCGTCAACGTGGCGCGGGGTTAGGCGGCGGCAATGATGAACGTGAACAAACATTAAATCAGTTACTTGTTGAAATGGACGGCTTTGAAGGTAACGAAGGTATCATTGTTATCGCAGCAACAAACCGCCCCGATGTTTTGGACAAAGCCTTATTACGCCCTGGGCGTTTTGACAGACAAGTCACTGTTGGTTTACCTGACGTGCGTGGACGTGAGCAGATTTTGGGTGTACATATCAAAAAAGTTCCGACCTCGGATGACGTGGAAGTTAAATATATCGCGCAAGGTACACCAGGATTTTCGGGTGCCGATTTGGCGAACTTAATCAACGAGGCAGCTTTATTTGCAGCACGGATGAATAAACGTGTTGTAAGCATGGCAGATTTGGAAAAAGCGAAAGATAAAATCATCATGGGCGTAGAACGTTATTCGATGGTGATGAATGAAAAAGAAAAAGAAATGACGGCGTATCACGAAGCTGGTCATGCGATTGTAGGCAAGTTAGTTCCCGAACACGATCCTGTTTATAAAGTTAGCATTATGCCGCGTGGACGAGCGTTAGGCGTGACGATGTTTTTGCCAGAACGCGACCAATACAGTGCTAGCAAACAGAAATTAGACAGTATGATTTCGAGTTTATACGGTGGACGTGTTGCGGAAGAGATTATTTTTGGCACTGAACAAGTGAGTACTGGCGCGTCGAATGACATTGAACGTGCTACTGAATTAGCACGGAACATGGTCACGAAATGGGGATTTTCACAACGTTTAGGACCACTTTCGTATAGCGAAGAAGAAGGCGAAGTATTTTTAGGACGTTCTGTGACGCGCCATAAAACGGTTGCTGAAGAAACATCGCACAGTATTGATGGAGAAATTCGGCTGTTTATCGATCGTAACTACCAACGCACTGAAACTATATTGAAAGAAAATATAGATATTCTGCACAGCATGGCAGCGGCGTTGATGAAATACGAAACCATTGATAAAAATCAGATTGATGATTTGATGGCACGTAAACCAGTGCGTGATCCTGAAGGCTGGAATGATGCGTTACCACGCGGTGGGTTGCATATTGTTGTTGGCGGTGATACGAAAACAGACGCTAATACGCCACCATCACTGGATAAAACGGTTGAGCAACATTAAGTTTAACTAAAACCAAAAATAATCAAGGAGAAGTGCGATGCGCTTCTCCTTTTTTTATCGCTATATTTTGAGAAAACACGACATGACACGAAAATATTTTGGAACAGATGGCATACGCGGCAAAGTAGGAACACCACCGATTACACCTGATTTTTTGTTAAAACTTGGCTGGGCAGCAGGACAAGTGTTTGCGCGAGAAGGGCATAACTTTGTGTTAGTTGGCAAAGATACACGCATTTCTGGTTACATGTTCGAATCTGCATTAGAAGCAGGGTTAACAGCGGCAGGTGTAGATACCCGTTTGCTCGGTCCAATGCCTACGCCCGCAGTGGCGTATTTAACCCGCACCTTGCACGCGAAAGCTGGCATCGTAATTAGTGCGTCGCACAACCCATATTATGATAATGGTATTAAATTTTTTTCTGCACAAGGGACAAAATTACCCGATGACATGGAACAAAAAATTGAAAAGTATTTAGATTTACCTATCACAACTGTGGATTCATCCAAATTGGGCAAAGCTAAACGGGTAGTGGATGCGGCAGGGCGTTACATTGAATTTTGTAAAGCCAGTGTACCAACAGGAATGACATTTGATGGCATGAAAATCGTGGTCGATTGTGCAAATGGCGCGACGTATCATATTGCACCAGATGTATTTAAAGAACTTGGTGCAGAGGTTATTGCCATTGGTGTAGAACCCGATGGTTTAAATATCAATGAAGGTTATGGTGCAACAAATCCTGAAAATTTAGTAAAAACTGTCCTGGAACACCGCGCGGACTTTGGTATTGCTTTAGATGGTGATGGCGATCGCGTAATTATGGCAGATCACAAGGGTGAATTAGTCGATGGTGATGAGTTAATTTACATCATTGCAAAAGCACGTTTAAAATCGGGATTACTTACTGGACCAGTCGTAGGTACATTGATGTCAAATTTGGGTATGGAACACGCGCTACAGGCGTTAAGTGTGCCGCTGTTGCGTGCAAATGTCGGTGATCGTTATGTGATTGAAATGTTAGCAGAACATAAAGGAATGTTGGGGGGGGAAAATTCAGGGCATATTATTTGTTTAGACAAAACCACAACGGGTGACGGCATTATTGCGGCATTACAGGTGATTGCTGAAATGCAAAATACGGGGTTATCGTTGCATGATTTGAAATCCGGAATGCAAAAATACCCGCAAGTGCTAATCAATGTACGAACTCCCACAAAAGTGAATTTAAAAACTCATGACGGAATTCAAAGTGCTGTTCGCGCGGTTGAACAGATGTTGGGTAAAAACGGACGGGTGTTACTGCGTGCATCTGGAACAGAACCTCTAATTCGTGTGATGATTGAAGGATGCAATCAATCTCAAGTTGAAAGCTATGCAAAACAGTTAGCCGATGATGTACAACAGGCAATCGCTACTTGAACAAAACACCTTTAGACGTTATGATACGCGCCACTTAACCGCATTTGCGGTGCATTTTTCGATTTAGTTGGTCTTATGTATCAAGTCATTATTGTTATTCATGTGTTATTGGGTTTAGGCGTTGTTGGCTTAGTGCTGATGCAGCAAGGTAAAGGTGCAGATGCTGGAGCTGGATTTAGCGCAGGGTCATCGGGTTCAGTATTTGGCGCACAGGGTAATGCATCGTTTTTATCGCGTTCGACGGCAGTTTTAGCTTCGTTATTTTTCACGACTAGCTTAGGACTAGCAGTCATGAACGGTCAGCAGTCGGTGACAAAAGACTTGATTGTTAATTCACAACAAGACGTACCAGCCGTAGTACCTGCAAAATCAGTTTCCACTGAAATGCCTGCTCCAGTTGAAAATGCAAAATAAAATTATTAAGCCGATGTGGTGAAATGGTAGACACGCCATCTTGAGGGGGTGGTGACGCGAGTCGTGCTGGTTCAAATCCAGTCATCGGTACCAAATAAGGCATCTAACGTGATGCAAAGAAGTGTGAGAACCCGCAAGTTCTATAACTTAGCGGGTTTTTTATTGAATTAAATCTGAATAATATCTCTGTCTTGACATCCTCCCCGCCAAACGGGCGCTATTGAGAACTTCCGTGTCACTGACAATTGGACAGTAGCATTGAGCTAACATCTCTTACATCGACTTTCCGCAAGCCCTGCGGTAGGTCTAAAAGACGGCACGCGTATAACAAGAGGAATTATTTATGCACAACGAAAATCAAAAGTACTCCTTTCTTCCCCGCTCTGAACGGCGGGGTGTCTCGGAGCTTTTCTGTGATGTAAATCGAGGCTTTTTGTTACTGTTTAATCACGCAGTTTTTCAGCTTCAACTTCAATCATGACCATTGCGACATGAGCTTTTCCATCAGAGGATAAAGGCACTTTATCCAGATATTTGGTAACAACTTCCTCAATAAATTCTTCCTGCTGTTCCTTGGGAATGCGTTGGGTATAAGGCAACCATGTTGTTCTAATCCAACCAGCAAGTCCCGATTTTCCGTCGTGTGTCATATCTTTAGGGAGGAGTTCAACTCTAATAGTAGAAAATCCAGCTTCTTTCAATAAAACTTGATAATCCTCAACTTCCATGAACGTAAAAGGAAATTTAAATTCTGTAAAATGATGTACCCATTTATCTGATGATCGAACTTCATTCATAATCGAAATAATGCCTTCTGCATCACCTTGACCACCCATTCTTAATAAAATTTTGCCACCAACTTTGAGGCTTTTATATACACCATCAACGACTGGTTTATGATTTTTGACCCAATGCAATACCGCATTTGAAAAAGCAACATCGAAACAATTTTCAAACGATAAAGCACTGGCATCCATAACTTGAAATGAGAGATTGGGGTATTCATTTTTAGGATACTTTTCAATTGCTAACGCAATCATTTGACTTGAATTATCAACGCCAATAACTGAACCATTAGAAACTAATTGAGCAATTTCAATAGTAACTTTTCCATCGCCACAACCCAAATCAAGAATATCTTCAGTGCCTTTTAAATTTAATTTTGCGATAACTTCTTGTCCCCATTTTTGTTGAGCTTGAGAATTTTTTTCATAATCTTGAGCATTCCAACTGTATGTATTCATATTTTTTCCTTTTAAAGTAAGTTGTAATCACGCGGTTAATTTTTATGGCATAAAAAATTAGGTGGCGTTGCAATACGCACGTTCAACATGATTTATTTTTCTTCTGGATAAGAAGCCATCGAATACGCACGCAAAGTGGGTTATTTGACGTTTGAAACATATTGCCACAGTCCCCATTATCACGGATAACGAAATTTTGACGTGGTTTAAAAGTAAAGGCGGACGCAATTATCAGCACATGATTAACAAGGCTTTGTTTGATTATGTGCAACAATACAATCACACTTAAAAATACAATCACACTTAAACAAGAAAGCCACGCTTTGCTGTGATGCAAGTTGGGGCTTTTTATTTTCAATTACTTTGTTTTTCTAACAATTCAATCACTTTGGTTAAATCAGCTACTTTTTGTTTATACATTTCAATTTCTTTGTCTTTAAATTCACAAATCAGTTTTTGTTTTTCTAATTCAGAATCAGAACCTAAATAAACATTATGATGTTTGCCTTGCTCGTTGAAATTCACATTTAAAACAGTTTTGCTATTCAAATCTAATAATTCAGACAGACTAATTCCCAGCTTTTCAGAAATTTTTTGTAGCTTTGATAATTTAGGATCGCTGTCACCGCGTTCAATATCGCCATAAGCATTAGAAGACATTCCTAACTCTTCTGCCATTTCTTCTTGCGTAAATCCCTTTGCGTTTCTAACTAATTTTATCTTGTCATTTACCGACATTTTTTGTACTCCTACGGGGAAATTATCGGTTTCAGCTGGTGTTCAATTATAGCCGAACAATCTAGCATGACACGCGGATTTGTTAGTAATTCTGCTAATTGAATTGATAAATTTTCACTTTATGATTATTCGAGGTTTTTATGATTAAAAATGTAAAAAATGTTTTGCTCATTGCGGTAATGGGTTTTACAACAGCGTGGACATCCGTTGCTTCTGCTGGAGGCACTTATGTAACGGTTAAAATAGAAACTATTGCTATTGTTTCTGCTGCTGTTGGGGGTCACAAAGCAGGAAATATGGAACTCAAAATCAAAGATGGTTTTTCTCCATCAGGTGTGAGTTGTAGTCACGATTACTTAACCACTTTAAAAACAGCTGACGCTGATAGAGCAATGCTCTCTTTGTTGCGAGATGCTTATAATTCAGGTAGAGACGTTACATTGGGGATAACAGATGACTCAAAATACACAGCATACAGTGGTAGATGCAGTGTTTTATCAGTAGTTCAGTAAATGATAAAAAAGCCCCGATTTGCATTCACGCAAGTTGGGACTTTTTTATTGAATGAAAAACGGCGCATTAAAATTTAATGCGCCGTTTTTATTTTTAACACCTCCACAAATGTGGAGAAGGATAATG
The DNA here is from genome assembly GCA_028713055.1 of Methylococcales bacterium. Taxonomy (GTDB): domain Bacteria; phylum Pseudomonadota; class Gammaproteobacteria; order Methylococcales; family Methylomonadaceae; genus UBA10906. Next base: position 44,184 of record JAQTOX010000007.1, read on the forward strand.
GATCAGACAACGCGCCCTGCCAAGTAAAAGAAACACCCCCACACATGTGGGGAAATACAACTGGTTTTAGCCACCAAAGTCATCAAGCATGATGTTTTCAGGTTCAACACCGTTGTTAATCAACATGTTAATAACGGAGGTATTCATGATTGGAGGTCCACACATGTAGAACTCACAATCTTCAGGGGCTGCGTGTTTCTTAATGAATTCTTCTTCCAACACGTTGTGAATAAAGCCTGTGTAACCTGTCCAATTATCTTCAGGCAATGGATCAGAGAGTGCTGTGTGCCAAGGGAAGTTTGGATTTTCACGAGCCAACATATCGAAATCTTCCACATAGAACATCTCTCTTTTGCTACGCGCACCATACCAGAAGGTCATTTTGCGTTTTGATTTCAACC
>JAQTOX010000102.1 GCA_028713055.1 Methylococcales bacterium
GAAAATTTATTAAAACAGCATTGAGAAATACAACATGACCAACACCGAAAACCTCTACAAAAACATCCGCGCTCACATCGAATCCCATTATCCGATGTTGTATTTAGTGACATTTGAAGAACAAAAAGCTGACGATTTGATTCGCAAACTTGCCAAAGACGACAATCGCAAAATTTTTGAATGGAATTTAGCACGAGGCGTGGTGAATTTTGAACACAAACAACCGTTAATCAATTATCAAGATTTAGCCAACACATTAGAAAGCTGGCTAAACGACGAATTGACGAATCATTTCTTAATTATCAAAGACGCGCATTTAGCGATACGTGAAAATCCGTTAGTCGTAGCGCGTTTAAAAGCACTTGCCCAAAAAATTCTGCACGATGCAGATACAACGGCAACCGTTATTTTCGTATCGTCGCAGGCGTGCATTCCGCCGGAATTAGAAAAATTTATCACGTTGTTTGAGTTGCCATTACCCGACGAAGCAGCGATTAACGCGGTGATTAAAGCGTTTGTCGAACAATTTGACGACAACATTGAAACCAAAGATTTAAACGATTTAACGATGGCATTTCGTGGTTTAAGCGAACATGAAATCACGCAATTGTTATATCGCGGCTATCAACAAAATGGTCAAATCGACGGAAATGACGTAGCGTTGGTGCTTCAAGAAAAAGAGCAAATCATCAAAAAATCAGGCATTTTGGATATGATTGTAACGGTCGAACAATTCGACAATGTGGGTGGATTAACGCAATTGAAAACGTGGTTAAAACAAAAAGCCGATGTATTGCACAATTTAAATGAAGCCTTAGCGTTTGGCGTGGAAGCACCTAAAGGCGTGATGATTGTCGGAATGCCCGGTTGTGGAAAATCGTTAACCGCAAAAGCCACGGCTTCTTTATTCAAATTGCCATTATTGCGTTTAGATGTGGGTTCATTGATGGGCAAATATGTCGGCGAAAGTGAATCCAACATGCGCCGTGCGTTAAAACTTGCCGAAGCCGTTAGTCCGTGTGTGTTATGGGTAGACGAATTAGAAAAAGCCTTTGTTGGAATTGGTAGCAGCAGTACCAGTTCAGAAGTGGCGACGCGCTTATTTGGTTATTTTTTAACGTGGATGAATGATAAAACAGATGCTGTATTTGTACTTGCAACCGCCAATGATATTTCTGCTTTACCGCCAGAATTGTTGCGAAAAGGACGGTTTGATGAGATTTTTTACGTTGATTTTCCGAACAAATCAGAACGTGAAAATATCTTTTCGATTCATTTAAAAAAACGAAATCAACACGCTGATATTGATTTAAAAAAATTAGCAGAAAAAACAGATGGTTTTTCTGGGGCAGATATTGAAGCTGTGGTGAAAGAAGCGATTGAAATGGCGTTTGTGAACAATCGTGTCGCGCCAACAACCGAATCGTTAATTGACATAATCAGCAACACGCACCCGTTGAAAGAAGTCATGAAACACAAAATCAAAGAATACGAAGAGAAGTTTAAAGATTTGAAAATTAAAGCAGCGTCATAACAATTCTATTAACTCCGATTCGTTCTGCGGTAGTGCTAAACAAGCAATGCTCAACAACAATAACCTACACAATTCGCCACACCAAACGGACAGCGATGAGATTGCCTGTCAACTATGATAATCTATGTTCAACGCGGATGTTTGTGGCATTCGTACTTTATTTTCTTTTGAGGAATCGTCTTGAACACACCTGATTTAACCGAATTATTACGCGGCACACACGAAGTTTTACTTGAAGCAGAATTGATTAAAAAACTTGCTGAAAACCGTCCGTTACGTATCAAAGCAGGATTTGACCCGACTGCACCGGATTTGCATTTGGGACACACCGTTTTAATTAACAAACTCAAACAATTTCAAGATGCAGGACATGAAATTTTGTTTCTGATTGGTGATTTCACTGGCATGATTGGCGATCCAACCGGTAAAAATGTCACGCGCAAACCGTTGACCCGTGAAGAGGTCGCGGCGAATGCTGAAACCTATCAAGCCCAGATTTTTAAAATTCTCGACCCCACAAAAACAACCGTAATGTTTAATTCAACGTGGATGAATGCGATGAGTTCAGCGGAGTTAATTCAGTTGGCTGCAAAAAATACGGTGGCGCGAATGTTGGAACGTGATGATTTTCACAAACGTTTTTCGAACAATCAGCCGATTGCGATTCATGAATTTTTGTACCCGCTGATTCAAGGTTACGATTCCGTTGCGATGAAAGCGGACGTGGAATTGGGCGGTACAGATCAAAAATTCAATTTGCTCATGGGACGGCAATTGCAAGAAGTATTCGGACAAAAACCGCAAGTCGTGATGACAATGCCGATTTTAGAAGGTTTGGACGGTGTACAAAAAATGTCGAAATCACTCAATAATTACATTGGGATTGCGGACGCACCAGACGAAATGTTCGGCAAAATTATGTCGATTAGTGACGAATTGATGTGGCGTTATTTTGAATTACTCAGTTTTCGTCCGATGTTTGAAATCGCGGAATGGAATGAAGAATGTCAAAAAGGTGCAAATCCACGCGATTATAAATTTAAACTTGCCCAAGAAATCATTGCGCGTTTTCACGACGAAGCGGCGGCAGTGAAAGCGTTAGAAAATTTTGAAGCACGTTTTCAACGCGGCGCAATTCCTGATGAAATGCCAGAAGTTGAATTAAAAATTGCCGGCGAAAACTTAGGTATTGCGAATGTGTTAAAAGACGCTGAATTAACCTCAAGTACATCGGAAGCGATTCGAATGATTAACCAAGGTGCGGTGAAAATCGACGGCGAAAAAGTGGAAAATCCAAAATTGGAAATCGCCGCCGGTTCGCAACACGTTTATCAAGTTGGCAAGCGTAAATTTGCACGAGTGACATTATCAAAATCTTGACCGTTATTAACGCCGTGCGCCAAACAACGCTGTACCAATTCTTACCAACGTTGAACCTTCGGCAATTGCAGCATCTAAATCATCCGACATTCCAAACGAAAACGTCGTTAAACCTGTAATTTTCAACGCATTCACTGCGGCTACCAATTTTTGATACGGTTCGCGTTGCAATGCAAAATCAGTTTGCGGGGCTGGAATTGCCATCACGCCTCGCAAAATCAAATTCGGTAATTCGGAAATTTGCGAAATCAAATCCGGTAATTCGTCTAACGTTACGCCAGATTTGCTTGTTTCATCGCTGATATTCACTTGCACACAAATGTTTAAGGGTGACAAAAACTTAGGACGTTGCGAACTTAATCGTTGTGCAATTTTCAAACTATCGACACAATGAATCCAATCAAAATGTGTGGCTAATACTTTAGTTTTATTCGATTGAATTGCCCCAATAAAATGCCATGTTATATCAAATGCGCCGAGTTCCAATTGTTTCGATAATGCTTCCTGTACATAATTTTCACCAAAATGTCGCTGCCCCGCCTGATATGCACTTGCAACAGCACTTGCGGGTTTCGTTTTACTCACTGCGAGTAACTGCACAGAATTTTCAACACGGTGATAGATTTGTTCGGCAGCGCGTATTTGCGCGTTAATTTGTTTAAGGTTGTGGGCGATTGTGGGCATAATAGCGACTTCAAAAAAGTGAATGAGGTTTTAATTTTACCGCTTTTCAATACAACTACATTTCAAAAAATTATGGATATTGCAGAATTACTTACGTTTTCGTTCAAGAATAAAGCGTCTGACTTACATTTGTCCGCTGGTTTGCCACCCATGATTCGCGTCGATGGTGATATGCGGCGTATCAACGTTCCCGCTTTAGACCACAAAGAAGTTCATGGTCTAATCTACGACATTATGAGCGACAAACAACGCCGAGATTATGAAGAATTTTTAGAAACAGATTTTTCGTTTGCATTGCCTAATGTGGCGCGGTTTCGGGTTAATGCGTTCAATCAAGCACGTGGTGCGGCAGCAGTATTTCGGACGATTCCGTCTATCGTACAAAGTTTAGAGGAATTAAAAGCTCCGCTATTTTTTCAAGAATTATGCAAAAAACCACGCGGCTTAATTTTAGTCACAGGACCAACAGGATCAGGAAAATCGACGACGCTTGCGGCAATGATCAACCATATTAACAACAACGATTACGCGCATATTTTGACCGTCGAAGATCCAATTGAATTTGTTCACGAGAGCAATCGCTGTCTTATCAATCAACGTGAAGTCCATCGTGACACGCTCGGTTTTAATGAGGCATTGCGTTCTGCGTTACGAGAAGATCCCGATATTATTATGGTTGGCGAAATGCGAGATTTAGAAACTATTCGCTTGGCGTTGACGGCTGCTGAAACAGGACATTTAGTGTTCGGAACATTGCACACCACTTCTGCCGCTAAAACTATTGACCGAATTATTGACGTGTTCCCCGCCGCTGAAAAAGACATGATTCGTTCAATGTTATCTGAATCGTTGCAAGCGGTGATTTCGCAAGCATTGTTGAAAAAAACAGGCGGTGGGCGAATTGCTGCACATGAAATAATGGTCGGTACGGCGGCGATTAAAAATCTCATTCGAGAAGCTAAAGTCGCGCAAATGTATTCGACAATCCAAACGGGGCGGGTCGAAGGAATGCAAACGCTAGATCAAAATATGAAAGAATTAGTCGATAAAGGGTTAGTGACTGCCAAACTTGCCGCTGTGAAAGCGGTTAACAAAGAAATGTTTCGTTAGGAGAGACCGTGGACTTTAACGCTTTATTGGCACTGATGGTGCAAAAAAATTCGTTCGATTTATTCATTACTGCTGGACGTGCGCCTACCATGAAAATTGATGGCTTGTTAGTTGAAGTGTCTAAGACTTTTCTAAATAAAGAGCAGACATTAGCGTTAGTGTTAAGTTTAATGGAGCCGCGCCAAAAAGAAGAATTTTATAAAACTAAAGAATGCCAATTTGCGATTGGCGTACCGAAAGTAGGACGATTTCGTATCAGCGCATTTATTCAACGTGACGCGGCGGGCATGGTATTACACCGAATTCAAAACGATATTCCCGACATAGATAGTCTCAATTTACCTGCGGTTATAAAGCAACTGGTATCAAAAAAAAGTGGCTTAGTTTTATTTGCAGGTCCGTTAGGTTCTGGAAAATCCACGACGCTCGCTGCTGTCATCAAATATCGCAATGAAAACAGTAGCGGTCACATAATTGCCCTGGATGATCCGATGGAATTTATGCACTCACATTGTGGGTGCATTGTCACGCAACGTGAAGTCGGTTTGGATACCGAGTCTTACGAAGTAGCGTTAAGAAATGCCTTACAACAATCGCCAAATGTAGTCACCATCGGCGAAATTCGTACCCGCGAAGCCATGCAAAATATCATTAGCATAGTTGATTCGGGGCGGCTGTGTTTATCAACCTTACATGCTCACAATGCCGAGCAAGTCATTGAACGTATTTTAAATTTCTTTCCTGAAGAAATGCACCGACAAATTCGTGCCGATTTAGCAACGTGTTTGAGTGGGATCGTGTCACAACACATGCTGCGGTTACCAAATGGTAAAAATTACGTCGTTGCAGAAATTTTAATTAACACACCTGCTGTTCAAGAAACGTTGCGAAAAGGAGAATTACAGCGTTTCAAAGAATTGATTATCAATGGACGAGACGTTGGTATGCAGAGTTTTGATCAGGCACTGTGTGATTTATTTTTACAGCAAAAAATTAGTTATGAAGACGCGCTTGAATCAGCCGAATATAAAAACGAATTCCGTGCGATGGTCAAATTAGCAATAGAAAATATGGAGCTGAACAAGTCTTTAGAAACTGCCGTCACAACAGAAAAAAGTGATAGCGTTTCAAATTCTTTATTTACCACGAAAGAGATGACACTATCAGATGTCCACGATGATAGCAGTGATGCCGGTTCTATTTTTACACATCGTTAAATGAAATCGTTAAATCCCGAACAACAAGCGGCGGTTAAACAAATTGAACGTCCGTTATTGGTTCTTGCGGGTGCGGGTAGCGGTAAAACTCGTGTGATTACTGAAAAAATTGCATATCTTATAAAACAAGGTTTGCCAGCTCGCCACATTGCCGCGTTGACCTTCACAAATAAAGCCGCCCGCGAAATGCAAACTCGCGTCAGTAAATTGCTACATGGCGAGCAAAAACGCGGGTTGCGAGTTTCGACTTTCCATTCTTTGGGATTGGATATTTTACGCAAAGAACATCAAGCGTTAGGTTATAAAGCGGCGATTACGTTGTTTGATGATTACGATAAAACGACGGTGTTAAAAAGTTTACTTACGCAACAAATGGGCGATTACGACGCGAAACAAATTGAACAATTTTCAACTAAAATTGGGCAATGGAAAAACGATTTTGTTACACCAGAACAAGCGATGGCGTTGGCAATTTATCCAATTGAAGCGCAGATTTATACCGATTACACACGTTGTTTGCATGCTTATAATGCGGTGGATTTTGATGATTTAATTTTAATGCCGGTGTTATTGTTTCAGCGTCATGCTGAAATTTTGGCAAAATGGCAAAACCGAATTCGTTATTTGCTCGTTGATGAATATCAAGACACCAATTTAACGCAATATCAGCTGGTGAAATTATTGGTTGGCAAAGTCGCAAAGTTCACTGTGGTGGGCGATGATGACCAATCGATTTATGCGTGGCGCGGCGCACAGCCTGAAAATTTAGCGCAATTGCAACACGATTTTCCGCGTTTGGAAGTGATTAAGCTCGAACAAAATTACCGTTCAACGGGACGCATTTTAAAAGTGGCAAATCATTTGATTTCCCACAATCCGCACGTTTTCGAAAAACGTTTGTGGAGTCAGTTAAAACATGGCGAGCCGTTACGGGTTTTAGCACACCGAAATGATGAAGTCGAAGCCGTGGCGTGTATCTCTGAAATCATGCACCACAAGTTAATGAACGGATGCAGCTACAAAGATTACGCCATTTTGTATCGCGGCAATCATCAATCACGTTTGTTTGAACAAAGTTTGCGCGAACGGAATGTCCCCTATTTTATCAGCGGCGGCACATCATTTTTTGCATACGCAGAAGTTAAAGACGTGTTGAGTTATCTGCGTTTACTGGCAAATCATGACGACGATGCCGCATTTTTACGCATTGTAAATACACCCCGCCGCGAAATTGGCGCAACCACGTTGGAACAATTAGGCGGTTATGCGCGTGAACGACACATCAGTTTGTTTGCTGCGTGCAATGAAATGGGTTTGACGACACGCTTGCAAGATGCCCCGCGCCAACGGCTGCAACAATTTTACAATTGGATTTTGCACCAAACGACGTTATTAAATGTTGCCACGAATAAAATGGAATTGATTCACGAATTACTCGAACAAATCGGCTATTCGCAGTATTTGCATGAGGATAGTAATACGCGTGACGCGGCTGAACGACGTATCAAAAATGTACAAGAATTATTAACGTGGTTAGCGCGTCTTATCGAAAAAAATAGTTCCGAAGGTGAAGATTTTTCGTTGACTGATTTGGTCAGTAGAGTGATGTTGCTCGATGTTTTGGAACGTAACCGTGAAGACGAAGTGAATGATGAGGTGAGTTTAATGACGCTGCACGCCGCGAAAGGGTTAGAATTTCCTCATGTTTTTTTGATTGGCATGGAAGAAAAAATTTTGCCACATCAAAACAGTATCGACAGTGAAAGCATTGAGGAAGAACGACGACTGGCTTACGTCGGAATTACCAGAGCGCAACAGACTTGCACGCTAAGTTACTGCACGCACCGTAAACAACGTGGAGTTAATGAAGAATGTGAACCGAGTCGATTTTTAGCCGAATTGCCCGAAGAAGATTTGCAATATGCTGGACAAAAATTGTCTCTTAAAGAAAAAAAACAAAATCTTGAAAATTTAAAAAAAGCTTGTGATTAGGAAATAAATATGACTCTTTCAGTTGTGATTGGCATTGTTAGAAACGAGGACGGCGAGCTTTTTATTACCCGCCGTCATAACACGTTGCATCTTGGTGGTTTGTGGGAGTTTGCGGGTGGTAAAGTTGAACGCGGTGAAATGCTGAATACAGCATTGTCGCGTGAATTGAGAGAAGAAATTGGCATCGAAGTGATTTCTGTTATGCCACTGATTACGTTTCATCACGAGTATTTTGACCGCAAAGTCCGTTTACACGTTTTTGAAATTACCGAATTTTCGGGTACCGCCGAAAGTAAACTGGGGCAAGGTTGGTTTTGGGTAAAACTGAGCGATTTAAAAAACTATGTTTTTCCGGCAGCAAATCGGGCGATTTTGACAGCGTTGCGTTTGCCACCGCATTACGCAATTCTAAATGATGATAGCGACGATTTGTTGGAAGAATTACATCGGTTACTTGCACAAGGCATCAAGTTGATTCAAGCACGATTAAAAAATGTAACCGAGCAAACAGCGCGTGATTTTTTAACTATTGCACACCCACTTTGCCAAGAGCGAGGAACGATTTTGTTGGTAAATTCGGGAACCGCACAAGTATTTGAAATGCCGAGTGATGGCGTACATTTAACCAGTTTAGATTTATTAGCATTGACGCATCGTCCCAAAGATGTGAACTGGTTGAGCGCATCATGCCACAATTTAGAAGAGTTGAAACACGCTGAAAAAATAGGTGTGGATTTTGCGGTTCTTTCACCCGTGCAAACCAGTCAAACGCATCCAGAAATTGAACCGTTGAGTTGGTCTATTTTTTCAAAATGGGTGGCAGAATGTGACATTCCAGTTTATGCGTTAGGGGGATTGGAAAAAACAGATTTACAGACAGCAAAATTTGCAGGGGGGCAAGGTATAGCAGGGATTCGAGCGTTTAAATTAAATGAAATATAAAAAAGCCATTTTGTTATTTTGCTTTATTAGTTTTTCAGCAAACGCAGATTCCGAAATGGACGAATTGCTTAATATGAGTTTGGAAGAACTTATAGAGCAGAAAATTTCTATTGTTACAAAAAGCGAAAAATCTTTATCTACAACCGCTGCGCCTGTTTTTGTGATTAGCGCGGACGATATTCGACGTTCTGGTTCAGCAAATATCCCAGAAGCCTTACGCATGGCACCTGGTTTACAGGTTTCTCAAATTAGTCCACATGATTGGGCGGTTACTATTCGTGGTTTTAACGACCAGTTCGCGAATAAATTGCTCGTTTTAGTTGATGGTCGCAGTGTTTATAGTAGTTTCACATCGGGAACATATTGGCGTGATTTACAAGCTCTGCCAATGGAAACAATTGAACGTATCGAAATTATTCGCGGGGCTGGCGGTACAATTTGGGGTGCAAATGCGGTCAATGGCGTTATCAATATCATCACACGTTCCGCCTTAACCACGAAAAATGCACAATTAACCGCAGGCGGAGGAACTTTACAGCAAGGTTTTGGGCGTTTCGATTACACACAAAAAATCACCGATAACGCCAGCGTGCGTGGTTATGGCTCTTATTTCAACGTTGCGGATGTAAAAGAATTTGCAAATGTAAAAGGTGAAGGTGGTTCGGGGTGGATGAACGGAGCGCGTTTTGATTGGGATAATAAACAAGGCGATGCAGTTAAGGCGGATGCTAGTTGGAATGAAAACACTTTGGCGGACACTGGCACATTAACCACTTTAACTCCCCCTTACGCGACAGCCATCAATAATCAGTCATTTACATATACAGGTGGACATCTTTTAACGCGTTGGGAACATCATCTCAGTGAAAAAAATTATTGGGCAATTCGCGCTTATTATGATTACGTTCACCGTTCTGATTACTTATTGCAAATGACTCAACATACGTTTGACGTGGATTTCACCCACGATTTTGCATTAGGCGAACGGCATAATGTAACGTGGGGAACGGGTTATCGCCATATAAACGATGAGATTGGCAATACTGTGATATTCAGGGCAGATCCAGTA
>JAQTOX010000187.1 GCA_028713055.1 Methylococcales bacterium
GGTTAATTGCACAGTTTTTTCGGAGGCAAAAATCGGAGAACTTAAAAGTAACAAAAATACGAAACGTTTCATGGCATAACTCCGACAGCTTGATTGTAAAAGGCAAAATCACGTTGCACGATAACTGCGCGTTCTTTGGCGGTTAAAACTGCTAGTTTGGTTTGGGATTGAATTTTCAGCAAATCGATTAAATCAATTTCGCCGACTGAAAAACTTTGTTGCGTCATCTTTAAATGCTTTTCGGCAACGGTTTTTAACTCGTTTAAAATTGCCAATTCGGCTTGGTTGACTTGCAAATTGTGTTCGGCTTCGTGATGATTTTGTTCTAAATCACGAAAAAGTTGATCACGGTCAGCGCGTAATTTATTTAATTCCACGTTTAACGCGGCAGTTTGTGGTGCGAGATGTTTTTCGCCGCCAAAAGGTACTGTTATTCCGATATTCAAACTTTCCATATTGTTACTGACTTCTTTGCCGTTCTTACCCGCACTATAACGATCGCTGTTAATACCAACGACAACGCTAGATTGTCCCGAGCCGACAAGTTGCAGCGCATCTAACTCTGCTTGTTTGCGTTCAATTTGGCTGTTAATGGCTTGTAACGCGGGATGCGTTTGTTCGATTTCTTTGGTTTTGCTGAGTGATTCCTGGAAATTAGCGGGAACTTTTGTTGATTGTGTAATGGAACTATAACGTTTGCGAGCGTGCATCACCTCGGCTTCAGCGAGCGTTTGCATCGAACGTTTGTTCAATAATTCCGTCTGCGCTAGAAGCGAATCCATTTCGGCTAAATCGCCTGCTTGCACACGGCGTTTCACATCATTCACAAGTTGTTCAGCGATGAGTGTGTCGGCTGTAGCTTGTTGTAGTCGTAATTCTTGTAACGAAATATCCCATAACGCGGCGCGTATTAAACCCGCGACGCGCCATTTTGTTGCGGTGGCTTGCATTGCACTATCGACTTGGGCTTTATCACCTATCCGTTGTTGAGCATCACGTTGACCTAAATTCCATAACGGCACTTGCACGGTGGCATCGTTGTAATGCAAATGTAGACTGCTCGCTTCTTGAAAACGATAAAACGCCTGTGCCGAACCCGAAAACCAACTATCGCCACGTTGTTTAATTGCGGTAGCTTCATTCTCTAATGAATCAAGCCATTGCGAGTCGGGATATTTTTCGAGGGTTAGATCAACCAGTTGTGATAATGAAAGTTGTGTGTCAATCACCATCGGATCGTGATGTTCAACATGCGGGAAATTCTCAGCGTGTGCGAAAATCGGTATTAACAATAACGGTATTAAAAGCGGTAAAAACATAAGCATTCCACGTTGTTAGTAAAAATTACGCAAAGCATAACAGCATCGCGTGACTAAATGATTAACCAACGTAGAAGTATGGAGGGGCGCGGGGGGCGTTGAAATTTAGAAAAAATGGACGACAAATGGGTTCAGTTTCCAACGAAAAACAGTGCGTTTGACGTTGTGTTTTCACCATAAAAATTAAACTGACCAACAGTATAAAAATCGTATTTTCAGTTTGTGAAAGTTGTGAACTTTCGCTGTTGATACCTGAACTCAAGGTAACTAAACCTTCGTCATGGTTGGTTGGTGCGAAAAATCCTGGAGAGTGTTTTTTAGACAGTGCGTTATTGACTTGTTCAAATTCAGGTAAATGTACCGAAGCACCAAAATGCACCACACTTTTTGTGTGAGCATGAATCAGCGGTGCGGCAAATTGCAGCAGCATCAACAGAAAAATTAAATAGAGACGAGTCAATAAAATCATGGCGCGAATACTATGCGATAAACGGTTACAACGCAATTACAGCTTTTTGCATTATTCGACCATTCTAGGTATTCTTTGCGCCTTCACATTTTTACTTCATTAGGTGCGACGAATGACTGAAAAAACCGCGAGTAAACATTTAATTACCCTCCAAAGCACGTTTGCTATAGATAATCCTGTGTTGCAAAATGCCATTCAAGTGTTTCAAGAATTGGATCAATTTGAATTTGATTTAGGCGTACTCAACCATGATGAAACGACTGCAATTCAAACGTCATGGTGGCCAATCGTAAGCGTGATTGGCGGAAATTCTGGTGCGAAAGAAAATTTTTTAGCGGGTTATTTGAATGTTGAATTGTCACCAACCCACAAAACCACTGTTCTCTTACATAATCCACAAGCGAATCAAACGACTTTGCCTGCGACGGCGTTGGACGTAGATTATCGTTATCCGTTTTATCGAATTAGCCAAAAAATTGAACAATTAAAAAAAGGTGAAGGTGAACGAATTAACGCACATTTGGAATTGAAAACGCTAAACAGTCCGCGTTTACAGGGTAAATTGATTATTGATATTCCGAATTTCATTCATGCTACGAATTTTGATGTGTCAAATTTGTTGACCACTTACAGCATGGAACAGTCAGACGTAGTGTTAGTGTTTTGCGACATTTTTAATTTGACTTCCGATTTATTCAAAGCCTTAACTGCCACGTTAATTCAGCAACAGGAAAACAATAAACTGGTTTATTTATTCGATGATACGATAGCTGAT
>JAQTOX010000103.1 GCA_028713055.1 Methylococcales bacterium
AACGCGATTAAACAAGCGTTGCTTTCGATAAATAACGAAATTGAAGTGCTAGCCAAAGCAGGTGCGAATGGTGATTTTTCAAAACGCGCCAATGCGGATAATTTTGAATTTATGTTCCGCGATATGCTTACTGATTTGAACAAATTATTGATGACTTGTGATACGGGGTTTAATGATATTTTACGGGTTTCAAATTCGTTAGCACAGGGCGATTTAACGAAAAATATTTCTAATAATTACCCCGGAACATTTGGCAAAGTGAAAGAAGGTATCAACTGTACAGTCGAAAATTTACAAGCGTTAGTTAGCGAAATTAAAGATTCCACGCAGCAAATTAATACAGCGGCTCAAGAAATCGCTTCAGGAAATAACGATTTATCACAACGCACTGAACAACAGGCTGAAAGTTTAGAAGAAACCTCTGCCAGTATGACGAGACTAACAAATACGGTGCAAAATAACGCCGAAAATGCAAAACAGGCGAATGAATTAGCACGTAACGCGGCTAAAATTGCCAGCCAGGGTGGTGTTGTTGTGGGTAAAGTCGTAATAACAATGGATAACATTAACGAGTCGTCGCGCAAAGTCGTCGAAATCATTTCGGTAATTGATAATATCGCGTTTCAAACAAACATTTTGGCGTTAAATGCCGCCGTTGAAGCGGCTCGTGCTGGCGAGCAAGGTCGTGGTTTTGCAGTAGTTGCCACAGAAGTTCGTAATTTAGCGCAACGTGCTGCTACAGCCGCTGGCGAAATTCAAATGTTAATTGGTGATTCGGTTGATAAAATTAAAGACGGTAGTCAATTAGTTGCCCAAGCGGGCAAAACGATGCAGGAAATTGTACTTGCAGTGCAAGGTGTAACAACGGTGATGGCAGAAATTACATCTGCTTCTATTGAACAAAGTGCAGGAATTGCTCAAGTCAATCAGGCAATTGCTCAAATGGATGATGTGACTCAGCAAAATGCGGCATTAGTCGAGGAAGCCGCTGCAAGTGCAGAATTACTGGAAGAGCAAGCTCATAAATTGTCGATAACAGTGTCAAATTTCAAAATCGCTTAAAATTATTACAAACTGCTTGGATAGAAGCGTTAGATATAGTGACGTTGAGAATCCCCGTTTAAACCTTCTAGGATGGGGAGGATGTCATGAGATTAACAACGCTTTAATTTCAGGTAAGCAAGAACCGCAATTTGTGCCTGCCTTCAAACAAACACCAACTTCTTGGTATGTTTTTAAGCCACGTTCTTTAATGGTTTTTTCACCTACATTGAAACACGCACATACAATGGCTCCGACATCTTCACCGCTAACAGGCGGGATACCTGTTAATACAGCTAATCTCTCGGCGTTAGTTAATTCGTTTTTTGCAAACAAACTCATTAACCAATTGCGTGAAGGCAATTCATTTTCAGCGGTGATAAAAAACACACTTTCTAAGCATCCATCGATAAATCTTGCAGCTCGATAATTACCTTGCGTTAAATCGGCATCCTCTTGCCATTGAGATGCCATATTTTCATTTTCGCACAAACAACTTCGTGCAAAATTTGCCAATTTTTCAAGTGATTGATTGCCTGCTAATTCATAACGATAAAATCCATCGTCTTTGTTTTTGACCCAGTATTCGGTTTTTGGAATTGCCAACTCACAACGTGATAAAACGAAACCTTGCCATGCGGTTTGATAAGCTGAAATTTTTACAGGTGTGTGCTTGCTTTCAGGTTGTTTTGAAATTGGGTCAACAATTGGATTTACCAACGCGCCCATTCGTCCATTAGTTGATTGTTGTTGTGTCCAGTGCATCGGTACAAAAATTTCACCTTCACGTTGTGCATCGGTAATTTGTACTCTTGCCAACATCGAACCAAAACAACTTTCAATTTTGGCAAGTTGATTTGTTTTAAGTTCGAAGCGTTGTGCGTCTTTCAGATGGATTTCAACAAAGGGTTCGGGTTTATGTTGATTCAATTTTGCTGCAATAGCTGTGCGAGTCATGGTGTGCCATTGGTCACGAATACGCCCCGTGTTTAAAATTAACGGGTAATTTTCATCAGGCACATTGACAGGTAAGCGAGCAATGATGGGAATTAACTGGGCTTTACCCGATTTCGTGACGAACTTTCCATCCGCAAAAAAACGTGCGATGCCATTCGGAGTCGCTTTTGTAATTCCCCATTGCGTAGGCTGAAAATTATCATAATCGTGTTGACTAATTTCAGCTAATGCAGAGATGTTAAACGCGCGTTCACCATTATTTTCAAAATCTGATAAAGCAGCGTGTTCACGAAAAATTTCAACGGGACTTTGATAATGAAACGCTTGTTCAAAACCTAAACGTCGCGCGACTTGCGTTAAAATCCACCAATCAGGTTTTGCGTTACCTGCTGGCGAAAGCAACGCCCGTTGACGTGAAATGCGCCGCTCAGAATTTGTGACTGTCCCGTCCTTTTCGCTCCAACCTTGTGCGGGTAATAAAACGTGAGCAAATGCGGTAGTGTCTGTTTTCGAAATACAATCTGAAACCACGACAAATTCACACCGTTTTAACGCTTCTTTGACTTTATCTGCATTCGGCAAACTCACAACAGGATTTGTTCCCATAATCCAAACGGCTTTAATTTTTCCATCATAAATGGCATCGAATAAATCAATTGCAGGCAATCCGCTTTTGTGTGCGATATTTGGAGCATTCCAAAAACGTGAAACTAAGTCAATTTCATCGGGATTTGAGAAATCCATGTGTGCCGCGAGTTGATGAGCCAGTCCACCGACTTCACGTCCACCCATCGCGTTGGGTTGTCCGGTCAATGAAAACGCGCCACAACCTATTTTGCCTATTCTTCCCGTTGCTAGATGACAATTCAAAATCGTATTCACTTTATCTGTGCCAGATGAAGATTGATTGATACCTTGACTGTATAAACTTAACGATTTTTCGGTATTTGCAAACCAGTTAAAAAATTGTTTTACGTCTTGAATTTCCAAATGACAACGACGTGCAACATTTTCAATGCTGTAATTTTCTAATTTCAAACATTCTAAAACGGCTTCAAAACCTTCGGTGTGATTTTCAATAAAATCTAAATCCAACTTATTTTGTTCGTGTAAAAATTGGAATAACCCATTGAATAAGATGGCATCTGTTCCACTCGTAAGTGACAAATGCAAATCTGCAATATCGCAACTGGCTGTTTTGCGCGGGTCAATCACAACGATTTTTAAATTTGGATTCTTTTCTTTAGCCGCCTGAATTCGTTGAAAACTCACAGGGTGACACCACGCAGCATTTGAACCAATGAGCAGGATTAACTCCGCGTGTTCAAAATCTTCGTAACAATTCGGTACAACATCTGCACCGAAAGCACGTTTATGTCCTGCAACTGATGATGACATACATAAACGGCTGTTTGTATCCATGTTTGCGCTACCGATAAAACCTTTCATGAGTTTATTAGCAACGTAATAATCTTCAGTCAATAATTGTCCTGAACCATAAAACGCCACCGCGTCAGCCCCATATTTTTCAATCACGCTTTTGAATGAATCAGCGACTAAATCTAACGCCTCTGTCCACGAGGTTTCACGTCCATAAACTTTAGGATGTAATAGTCGTCCTTTGAGTTCAATCGTTTCTCCCAATGCAGAACCTTTTGAACATAAACGTCCGAAATTGGCAGGATGAAATTTGTCACCACTGATTTTTATTTGACGATTCGCATCGTCGACTTTTGCGTTAATCCCGCAGCCTACGCCGCAATAGGGACAAGTGGTTTGAATGTTTTTTGTCATGATATGTGAGCCTTTCAAGGCAAAAACTTAGAAAAGGTCAAAAAAAAATTTTAAACAAAAGTCGGGCTTGAATAAATCAATCTCAGACCAAGGTTGGGGAATATTTTTTGATATGTTAACCTACAAACAAGATTGAAACGGTGGCATGATAATCAAAAGTACCCGCGCATCACACTAGCCAAAGTTGTCATCCACGTTGCGTGTTAATAACTATGAGGCAAACCGATGATTCCGATTCGAGACACCGCGCCATGCAACCATCGCCCTGTTATGACGTGGGCAATTATCTCAATTTGTACAATTGTTTTTATTGTGATGGAGTTATTGCCAGATACATTGAGTTATTGGGCAATCAATCATTTTGGCATGGTGGCAATTCGTTATTCAAATCCACAATGGGCGCATGATTTCGGCTTGCCAGCAGATTATGGTTTTTCGTTTATCAGTAATTTATTTTTTCATAACGATTGGCTGCATTTACTGAGCAATATGTGGTTTTTATGGATTTTTGGCGATAACGTTGAAGACCGTATGGGACGCGGGCGATTTCTACTTTTTTATCTTTTATGCGGTGTATTAGCGACGTTTTTGCAATGGTATTTTGCCCCAGAAATGGTTATTCCAGTCATTGGTGCATCCGGTGCAATCGCTGGTGTTTTAGCGGCTTATTTCTTTTTGTATCCCCTCGAACGAGTCATTGTTTGGATTCCCTTTATTTATCCGATTTTGTTGCCAATTCCTGCCATTGCCTTTTTGGGTTTGTGGGTTATGTTGCAATTGCATAATGCCACTGAAACCGTATTTTTCACCGGTGTGGCGGCAAATGTCGCGTGGTGGGCGCATTTAGGTGGTTTTATTTCAGGTTGTTTATGTCACCGCTGGTTTTTACGTGACGAATTTATTGTTAAAGATTGAAATTTTATGAATATAACGGTTTTTGGTAGTGGTTATGTGGGATTAGTGACAGCGACGTGTTTAGCCGAAGTTGGAAACGACGTAGTTTGTATGGATATTGACGCAGACAAAATTGCCAAATTGCAACAAGGCATCATTCCAATTTTTGAACATGGCTTGGAAGACATGGTTAAAGAAAATCAGGCAATGGAACGTTTGCGTTTTACCACGGACGTGAAAGAAGCGGTTGCACACGGTTTGTTTCAATTTATCGCAGTCGGTACGCCGCCAGATGAAGATGGTTCGGCAGATTTACAATATGTGTTAGCTGTCGCAAAAAGCATTGCTGAAAATATGGATGATTATCGTGTGATTATTGATAAATCGACTGTCCCCGTTGGTACAGCAGATAAGGTGAAGGCGAAAATTCAAGCGATTCTCGACGCACGGGGCAGTGACTTAGAATTTGACGTGGTGTCGAATCCTGAATTTTTAAAAGAGGGTGCGGCATTAAATGATTTTATGAAACCCGATAGGATTATCGTTGGCACTGATAATCCACGCACTGCCGAATTATTAAAAGCGTTATACGCGCCATTCAATCGTCGTGCAGAACGTATCATTGTTATGGATGTGCGTTCGGCAGAACTCACGAAATACGCTGCTAATGCAATGTTGGCGACCAAAATTAGTTTCATGAATGAGTTGGCGAATTTGGCTGAATACTTGGGCGCAGATATTGAACACGTCCGTCATGGTATCGGTTCAGACAGTCGTATCGGTTACAGTTTTATTTATGCAGGTTGTGGTTATGGCGGTTCGTGTTTTCCAAAAGACGTAAAAGCTCTCGAACGTACCGCCAGCGAAATGGGTTATAAAGCCGAATTACTTACCGCTGTCGAAAATGTGAATAATCGTCAAAAACAGCGACTGTTTGAAAAAATTACCGTGCATTATCAAGGTAAATTGCAGGGTAAAGTGTTTGCGTTATGGGGATTAGCGTTTAAACCTGATACTGATGATATGCGTGAAGCTCCAAGTCGTGTGTTAATTGATGCGTTACTTACCCAAGGCGCAAGTATTCAAGCTTACGACCCCGAAGCGATGAATGAAGCGCGGCGTTTATATGGTGAAAATACGAGGATTCGCTTTTGTAATTCTGCAAAAGAAACGCTCGAAGGCGCGAATGCGTTGGCAATTGTGACCGAATGGAAGCAATTTAACAGTCCAAATTTTCAACGGATGAGTGAATTGTTAACGGATAAAGTAATTTTTGACGGACGTAATTTGTATGAACCTGCAACCGTGGCGCGTCACGGATTAAGTTATTACGCGATCGGGCGTTAATTTTTTATGAATACCAGAGTATTTACCGACATTGCCGAGCATATTCGCAACGCTACACACACATCGTTTGAAGTTAAAACGACAAAACCACTTTCTGGCGGTGACATCAATCGTGCTTTTTTGTTACAAGGTGCGTCACAAAATTATTTCGTCAAACTCAATCGTCCCGATTTAATTGAAATGTTTGCCGCTGAATTTGCAGGTTTAAACGAACTTGCACAGACTCAAACTGTGAAAATTCCGCATCCAGTTACCTTTGGTCAAACCAAAGATGCCAGTTTTTTGGTTTTGGAATTTGTCGAGTTAAAACGCGCTACGCCAAAATCAGAGGCGTTATTCGGGCGGCAATTAGCGCAATTGCATTTACAAAAACAGCCGTATTTTGGTTGGAAAATCGATAACACTATTGGTTCGACACGCCAAGCCAATGCGTCTTCACAAAATTGGGTTACGTTTTGGCGTGAACAGCGTTTAGGTTTTCAATTAAATCTTGCCGCGAAAAAAGGTTACGAGGGTAATTTACAAATGTTAGGGGCGAAATTATGTGAGCGGTTGGATGATTTTTTCAGTGATTACACACCACAACCTTCGCTGCTACATGGCGATTTATGGGGTGGAAATGCAGCGGTAGATTCCGATAATAATCCTGTGATTTTTGATCCCGCTTGTTATTACGGCGACCGTGAAACTGATTTAGCAATGACGGAATTATTCGGTGGTTTTGGACAAAATTTTTACGCGGCGTATAACGAAGTTTGGAAATTAGATGCCGGTTACAAAACGCGCAAAACGCTTTACAATTTGTACCATATTTTGAATCACTGTGTTTTATTTGGCGGCGGTTACGCAGTACAAGCGGAACAAATGATGCGGAAATTACTCATTTAGCATTCCAAATAATTGTGAAAAAACTATCCCACCTAATTAGTTCATTATTGTTATTTATGAGTTTTTCAACTCGAGCAGACTCCGAAATGGACGCATTGCTTAATATGAGTTTAGAAGAACTTATGGAACAAAAAATTTCAATCGCTACGAAGAGTGAAAAATCTTTATCTACAACTGCTGCATCTGTATTTGTCATTAGTGCAGACGACATCCGGCGTTCTGGCGCAGCAAATATTCCCGAATCACTACGCATGGCACCTGGTCTGCAAGTTATCCAAGTTAATCCACATGATTGGAACGTGAGTATTCGCGGACTTAACGATCAGGCGGCGAATAGATTTTTAGTGTTAGTCGATGGACGTAGTGTCTCAGGTAATTTCAATGCTGGAACGTATTGGCGTGAACTACAGGGCATGCCACTGGAATCTATTGAGCGAATCGAAATTATTCGAGGGTCTGGCGGGACAATTTGGGGTGTGAATGCCATGAATGGCGTTATCAATATCATCACACGTTCTGCTTTAACGACAAAAGATGCCCAATTAACGGCTGGCGGTGGTTCGGCACAACAAGATTTTGGACGTTTTGATTACACCAAAAAAATCACAGAAAACGCCAGCGTGCGAGGTTATGGCACTTATTACAACGTTGCTAACGCGAAGGGCGATAAAAATTATAACGGTAGTGCTGGTTCGGGTTGGACGAACGGAGCGCGTTTTGATTGGAATAATAAACAAGGCGATGAAGTTATGGCGGATGCCAATTGGAGTGAAAATGATTCCGAAGAGTCTGGTGCATTAACTTCCTTAAAACCACCCTACACCCAAACCATTAACAGCCAGCCGTTTAATCATCAAAACGGACATTTTTTGACACGCTGGGAACATCATCTTAACGATAAAAATTATTGGGCAATTCGTTCTTTTTACGACCACACCAATCGCAAAGACTTCCAGATACAAACAAAAATTGATGTTTTCGATGTTGATTTCACACATTACTTTTCTTTGGGCGAACGACACAATCTCACTTGGGGAACAGGATACAGGCGTGCAAATGACGAAATTGGAAATACGCTAATGGTGAAACTCAATCCAACGTCTGGCAATACCGATATTTTTAACGTTTTTGCTCAAGATGAAATTGCGTTAGATGAAAATAAGCAGTGGATTTTTACGCTCGGTTCAAAGTTTGAGTACCACACGCTAACAGGCTTTGAAACCGAACCGAGTGGTTCATTAAGTTGGCACGTCAATGATAAACATACGCTTTGGACAAGCGTTTCACACGCTGTCAGAGTTCCATCGCGTGGACAAAGTAGTGATGCGACCTACTTGATTTATAATTCGTCACGCAATTTTGGAAACACGGAACTTCCCGTCATAGTGCAAGGAAACATAAAAAAAGGGATTGGGGCGGAAAATTCAACAACCTATCAAATGGGTTGGCGTGGCGCGTTTAACCAAGGTTTAACCGCCGATGCCACCATTTTTTATACGAATTACAACGATATTATCCGCTCAGAAGCGGCAGGTGAACCTACGATAAATAATAGTTTAGGAATTCCCGCTATTATTTCACCTTGGCTTGGAAACAATAATTTATACGCGCAAAGTTTTGGAACGGAATTGAGTTTGAATTGGCAAGCTACGGAATGGTGGCGTAATTATTTGAGTTACAGTTTTTTAAATATGGATGTGAAACCTTATGTCGGACATACGCTTACTTTTTATGATCCAGTCGGGCTTGAACATTCTACGCCGCAACATCAGGTTTCCTTACGCACCAATTTTAACGTCACACAGGACATTGATTTTGACGTGTGGTGGCGTTACACAGATAAAATTATCACGAATCAACGTCCGATTGCTGGCTATTTCAATACGGATACGCGAATAGCGTGGCGACCTGTGAAAGGATTGGAATTATCATTGATTGGGCAAAATTTAATTCAAACCCAGCATCTCGAATATCAAGGGGATCTGTTTCAACCACAAGCCACTTATGTTTCGCGTGGCATTTATGCAAAATTTAACTGGCAATTTTGATTCAACCTAATCGTGCTGTCCAAATCATAAATTTGCTGTTTTGTGCGACGAGGTTCACATTCGATTTACCAAAAAGACGGGTTAAAACTACGCCATAGTTTAAATGACGATTACCAATCACCCATAATTCGCCACCGTTTCGCAATACAGAATGCGCTTGTTTGAACATTGTTTGAGCAATGAAATCACCGATAACGTGTTGCTGATGAAATGGCGGATTGCACAACACTAAATCAACTGAATTTTCCGAAAAATCTGTTAAACAATCGCCAATGTAAAATTGTGCGGTTCGATTTTTAAAGGCTTGTCCAAAATTTTCCCGTGCCGATTCTATTGCCATAAATGATTCGTCAACAAAATGAATTTGTGCTGAGAGATTTTTTTCAGCGGCAATCAAACCGACAATGCCATTCCCACAACCCAAATCAATAATGTCACGGAATTTTTCAGAACGTGGCAAATACTCCAGAAAAAAGCGCGTTCCGATGTCTAATTTTTCGCGTGAAAACACATTTGCGTGATTGGTGATTTGATAAGCCGTATTTTCTAAAACGTAACGAATGGGATATGGATTTTGTGGCGTGGGTAAATTCGGATTGAACGTGGCGAAAATCAAACGGGCTTTTTTCTGTGCTAACGATGTTTTTGTTGTACCAATAATGCGTTCCAATAAATTCCACACACTTGGCGTGAGAATTTTCACCATTCCCGCCACAATAATTTGCGTGTTTTCAGAAATGCTTGAACGCAGTTGTAACAATTGAAATTCTAACAATGCCAACGTTTTCGGAACTTTAATCACAACTAAATCAAAATTGGGTGGCAATGGCTCTACACTTTTGAGCAATGTCACTGCATTTTCAAGCAAATTATTTGCCGCTAAATTCAAGCGAGTAGCTTGTTGTGAAAGGTAAGAATCTGACAGTGCGTGCGGT
>JAQTOX010000104.1 GCA_028713055.1 Methylococcales bacterium
AATGGTGGTTTAGTCGTGGCGGGACAATTGCTGACGAGCTTGACGATGCCGTTGACGATCGACACGATTAACGCCAGCCGCTACCACAATAAAACAGTTGGGGCGGATGTGGAATGGATTACAAAGCCCCGCACTTCTTTGAAAAATCGGACGGTGTTATTAGTCGATGATATTTTAGACGCAGGAATTACGCTGGCAGCAATTTACGATTATTGTGTGGAGCAAGGTGCAAGTTCAGTTTATACCGCTGTTTTGTTGGACAAAGATTTGCCGCAAACGAAACCGTTGACCGCTGATTTTGTTGGGTTGAAAGTTGCTGATCGTTACGTTTTTGGTTATGGCATGGATTACAAAGGTTATTGGCGTAATGCTGATGGTATTTATGCGTGTGTAGACTAATTTCAATAACAATGGAGGTATATTATGAAAAACGTAATTAAACTTCATGTAGTTTGCTTTTTTGTTGTGTTGATTGGCAACGCACAGGCGGCAACCATCACGCCAAAAATTACTAAAATTAGTGTTACGCCAACGTCTGCAACTGCGGGAACAATGTTTAAATTTACAGCAACATTAAATACTCCCTTAACTGTGGGAAATAAAGTCAAAATTGATTTCGGTAAAGGTCTAACGTTGATGACGGGCGTAAATACAAGTTATTCACTATCTCGTGCAATGTATATGACGGGTTCGCAAACGTATAACGTTGGAATTTATGACGCGAAAAATGTTTTGCAAGGTGTTGTAAAAAATGGAACTTACACTGTGAAAAACGCAGTTCCTATAAATCATCCGCCGACATTAGCGTTAATTAGCGCGGAATCATCAGCAATTAACAACGCAACTTACACCGTTAAATTGAACGCCAAAGATAGTGACGCAAATCTAAGTTCCGTCACTATGAATTGGGGCGACAATACTGTCCCAGAAACATTAACTGCAACGGATGGTAAAGATTTAATTTTTAGCCACAGTTACGCAATAGGTTCTTTTTCGTGGAATGCCTTTGCAACAGATAATGCTGCGCCTGCATTAACGAGTAAATCTATTTCTAAAACGATTTCAGTTACCGAGTCGTTAGTTGATAACAACATTGCTGGTAATTGGAAAATACAACGAATTGATGATGCTACAGGCTGTGGTATCGGTATCAAAACAGGCGAGTATGATGCTGTAGTCAACGTCACAGGTAATCACTCGACCGTCGAAATTGTCAATGGGAACACGCTGAATGGCATATTGGAAAACGGCTCAATGACGTTTAAAGAAAACTATTCCGCAGATGGAACGCTCGTTTCGTCGGGAACATTGACCTACAAAAACGGCAGTGTTTCTGGAAATATCAACTGGACAAAATCTATTGGCGTTTTTAGTTGTTCTGGAACAAGTACATTGTCAGGTTCAAAGTTGTGAAATAACGCGCTTACATTTTTTGATTTTCCACTTCTAATTTTAATTTTTAACTATGACTTTAAAACGCTCACACACCTTTGGTGCTGTCATGCTCGACATCGTAGGCACAACGCTTGCCGAATCCGAACGTGAAATTATCAATCATCCAAACACAGGTGCCGTTATTTTGTTTGCGCGAAATTACGAAACCCCTGAACAAGTCGCCAACTTAATTCAAAGTATTCGAACGGCGCGAAACGGTGAAATTCTGATTGCCGTTGATCAAGAAGGTGGACGTGTTCAACGTTTTCAAAACGGTTTTACCCGTTTGCCACCCGCCGCATTGTATGAAAATGAACCTGAAATTACAGAAGTTGCGGGATGGTTGATGGCAGCAGAATTACTCGCCGTGGGTGTAGATTTCAGTTTCGCTCCCGTTTTAGATGTCGATTGCGGTGTGAGTACCATTATTGGCAATCGAGCATTTTCAAAAAATGCTGAAAAAGTCACACAACTTGCGAGTGAATTTCGTCGTGGAATGACACGCGCGGGCATGGCAGCAACGGGCAAACATTTTCCAGGTCATGGCGCGGTAGCGTTGGATTCGCATTTCACCTTGCCAATTGATGAACGTGATTTGGACACGATTCGCAAAAGTGATTTACAGCCCTTTCGCCAACTAATTGCCGAAGGTTTGGAAGGCATCATGCCTGCTCACGTTCTTTATTCCGCTTGTGACACACAACCCGCAGGATTTTCGAATTTTTGGATTCAAAAAATTCTGCGTGAAGAATTGAATTTTAACGGTGTGGTATTTAGCGACGATTTGAGCATGGAAGGTGCGGCAAGTGTGGGCGATTTTTCACAACGTGCGAAAATCGCATTGCAAGCGGGATGTGATATGGTTTTAGTTTGCAATAATCCGACTGCTGCTATTGAAGTTTTAGAATCGTTACCCATTGAAAATAATCCTGACCGTGAACGTCGTTTACAAAATATGCGTGGCAAATTTTCAATGAATCGTGAGCAATTACACGCTAGCAAAATATGGCAACAAGCGGTTTTTTTAGTCCAAGATTTCACGAAACGTTATAGTTAAAAAGTGCGCCTTCCAAAAGTAAAACTCCCCGCCGGTTTATCGATTGCCATTTTGTGTGGCTTAATTTTATTGTCGTTACAATTGATGAGTAGTGCCACACAAGAATCGTCTCAACTTAGCGCGATGTATTCGTGGCTTTTGTTGGTGAATGGCGTTGGCACTGTCGCTTTATTGGGGTTAGTGGGTGCGAATTTATATTCCTTGACGCGCCAACTTAAACGTCGTGAAGCGGGTTCACGCCTCACGATTCGTATGGTTTCGTTATTTGTTGTGCTTTCACTCGCACCCGCTGGCATTGTGTTTTATTTTTCGATGCAATTTTTACATCAAGGCATCGACAGTTGGTTTAACGTTGAAATGGATAGAGCGATGGAAGACGCGCTCGAACTCAGTCAAGCCTCACTTGATCAGCGTATTCGTTGGAATAAAGCGCAAACTCAACAACTCGTCGAGAAAATTTCAGAACTTCCCGAATCACAAGCCTCGCTCGAAATGGAAAATTTTCGGGTACTTTCGGGTGCAGCGGAAATGACGTTGTTTTCACGTCAAGATCGAATTATTGCATCGAGTAGCGCGAATCCAAGTGACATTTTGCCGAGTTTGCCAGATGAACATACGTGGTTGCAATTACGTCAAAATGGCGAATTTGCCGCACTTGCACCAGTTCATGATGACCAGTTGATGATTCGGATCATTTTAAAAGTAAAATCCAAAGAGCCTCATTATTTACAGGCGTTATATCCCGTTCCTGTTCGGATTGCCGATTTAGCAGATTCCGTAGAATTTGCATTTGTGCGTTATCAAGAAATGAATTTTTTGCGTGATTCACTAAAAATGACGTTTTCATTGGCGTTATCGCTGGTGTTATTGATGAGTTTATTGGCAGCAATTTGGATTGCATTTATCAGTATTCGCACGATTGTCGCGCCAGTGAAAGAATTGGTGAAAGGCACGCAAGCCGTCGCATCTGGGCAATATGATCAGCAATTACCTGTTATCGCACAAGATGATTTAGGTTTTTTAGTCGAATCCTTCAACGAAATGACTCAACGCATTGCTCGCGCCAGTCAAGAAACGCGCATGGCAAGTTTTGAAGTCGAAAATCAACGCGCATATTTGGAAACAATTTTGGCAAATTTGACGGCGGGGGTAATGAGTTTTGACGCGAACCACAAAATTCGCACCGCAAATCAAGCCGCGTTTAAAATTTTTCATGTTTCTGCACCACAATTTCTGGGTGAAACGTTGTTGAAGTTGGCAGATGATTACGCTGAACTCGCCGAACCGTTAAAAGCTATTCAACGTTTTTTAGAACAAGCCGACGATATTTGGCAACAGCGATTAGCCTTTTTGGGATTAAACGGACGACAAGAATTATTGTGTCGAGGCACGCCGTTGTTTTCGCAAGATGGTCGCAAAGTTGGTGCGGTTGTGGTTTTCGATGATGTCACCGATTTAATTCAAGCTCAGAAAAATGCAGCGTGGGGTGAAGTGGCGCGACGTTTAGCGCATGAAATTAAAAATCCTCTTACACCCATTAAACTTTCAGCGGAACGTTTACAACACAAACTCGCTGACAAATTAGAATCGACCGATGCGGATATGTTGCAACGTTCAACACGCACGATTATTCAGCAAGTCGAAGCGATGAAAGAAATGGTTGATGATTTTTCAGAATATGCGAAACCGTCGAAAAAACAGGCGGTGGATATTGATTTGGCAGCGTTGATTCAAGAAGTTTTGTCATTGTATGTGTTGAAATCTGGCATACGGTTTAATGTCACTTATGAACATGGCGCGTTAATTATTCACGGCGATCCAGTAAGCATTCGTCAGGTTTTACATAATTTGATTAAAAATGCGCTGGAAGCTATCGATGGTCAAGGTCAGATTGATATTGATGTTCATCGCGTGCAAAAAAATAATATCGACTTCATTGAAATCGCTTTGCACGACGATGGCGTAGGGATTAAAGATGAACAACTTGAACAAATTTTTGAGCCTTACGTCACCACAAAAATGAAAGGCACTGGCTTAGGTTTAGCAATTGTGAAAAAAATTATTGAAGAACATGGTGGCGCGATTTGGGTCGATGCCAGTCGCAAAGTGGGAGCGGGATTTATTATTCAATTGCCTGCGTTGTGATTGGAAGTTGGGAAGTGATTTAAAAAAAAGCCCTCATAACCGCAATGGTTCGTGGTTTTTTTTTGCGAGTTGATTTTTTGACTATAAATAGTACAATTAACAGTGCTATAAATAGCATTATTAAAATTAATTTATAACAATTATAAATAATACGCACTACGAGTGCTTATATCTTGTACCTGAAATTTAAAGGTGCGTTTTAAATGAGAGACTTAAGAAAATGAATATGATTAACGCAAGTGAATTAAAAACTAGGGGAGTAGCCGCAATTGAATTGGCTTTAAAAAATGAACAAGACGTGGCAATTTCCGTTAGAGGGAAGACTCGTTTTGTTGTTGTAGATGTTGATTATTTCCAGCATCTGCGTGAATGTGAATTAGAAAGTGCCGTCCATAACGTAAGAGCCGATATTGAGGCTGGACGGTTTGTTGACGAAACCGCTGAAGAGCATATTGAAAGGATTACAAAAGAGTATGAGTTATCAACTACGAACAACCGAGGATTACAGTAAAAAACTAGGTAAGTTTTTAAAATCACATCCAGATTTATTTGAAGCATATAAAAAAACTATAAGGCTGTTAATTGCAGATCCTTATCATCCATCTTTAAGACTACATTCTCTTCAGGGGAAACTAGAAGGTTTTCAAAGTGTTTCGATAAACATAAAGTATCGAATAACGATAGATTTCATTATTGAAGATAAACTAATCATTCCAATTGAGATTACAAACCACTACAGTTAAAAATATTCAAAAAAGCCCTCGCCCCTTTAAAGGGGTCGAGGGCTTTTTCATACTAGCAATATGCCTTACGTCGTTGATAAACGATGTTCCCGCCGCCAAAACCAAATCACCAAAAATATTGCAGGTAATCCAATCAACGACGCATAAATGAAAAAATTGATATAGCCAAAACGGTCAACAATTATCCCTGAAAAACCACCGAGTAATTGCGCGGGAAACGTCATTAACGAACTAAATAGCGCGTATTGCGTGGCGGTGTAACCGCTTCGTGCCAAACCCGATAAGTAAGCAATAAAAACTGCTGTTGCAAAACCACCGCTTAAATTATCTGCACTGATAACACCTGCGAGCAACACTAAATCGGGTTTGGTATTCGCCAACGCGGCAAATAATAAATTAGTGCTAGCAGTTGCAATTGCACCGACTAACAACGGACGCATCACGCCATAACGCACCACGAAAACTCCGCCTAAAGCTGCGCCAGCAATCGTCATAAAAAAGCCAAAAATTTTACTGATTTCTGCAATATCTTTTTTGTTGAACCCCAAATCCAAATAAAATGGGTTTGCCATCACACCCATCGTGACATCGCTCATTTTATAAATCGCAATTAGTAATAAAATGAGCCAACCTAATCGTCCTTGTCGAACGAAAAAATCAGTGAATGGATGAATAATTGCGTCGCGGACTTGATTTAAAAACGAGGCTTTTGATAATGATGTTGTAACGTTTTCGACAGCGGGTGACTTTAGACAAAGCGTTGTAATTACGCCAAAACTCATTGCCGCCGCCATTACAAAATACGCCGTGTGCCAATTGAAAAATTCGGCGATATAAAACGAACCCGCTCCAGCGACTAATAATGCCAATCGATAGCCCAACACATACATTGCCGCCATCGCACCTTGGTATTCCACGACTGTCGATTCGATTCGAAACGCATCAATGCTGACATCTTGCGTCGCTGAACAAAATGCTACGAGTATCGCACAAGCTGCAATTGTTGCCAGTTGCGTGTGTGTATCAACACTTGCCATGCCGCATAAACCAGAAATAATTCCCAATTGAGCAAGCAACATCCAACTGCGCCGTTGTCCTAAAAAGCGTGTCAAAACAGGCAAACGTACTTTATCAACAATCGGCGACCACAGAATTTTGATGGAATACGTCGCGCTTACCCAACTAAAAAACCCAATAACTGAACGTTCTATACCTTCGTCACGCAGCCATGCAGACAAAGTGGAAAAAATCAGCAAATAGGGTAAACCCGCTGAAAATCCCAATGCAATCATGCTTAAAACACGCGGCTGCGTATAAACTGCAAACGAACCGCGCCACGTCTTTTTTTCTGTCATGTATTACATTTGAGATTGTAAATAATTTTGGATGCCAATTTTTTCAATCAATTCCAATTGTGTTTCGAGCCAATCGATATGTTCTTCTTCGCTTTCTAAAATATGTGAAAACAAATCACGCGACACAAAATCTTTAACGCTTTCACAATATACAATCGCTTCACGCAACAACGGCACCGCGATATGTTCCAATTTCAAATCGCATTGCAACATTTCTTCAGCGTGTTCACCGATTAAAATTTTGCCGATATTTTGCAAATTTGGCAGCCCTTCTAAAAATAAAATACGTTCAATCAACTGATCGGCGTGTTTCATTTCGTCAATCGATTCGTGATATTCCTTTTCGTTGAGTTTGGTCAAACCCCAGTTTTTATACATTCGCGCGTGCAAAAAATATTGGTTAATTGCAGTCAGTTCGTTTTCTAATGCTCTGTTGAGAAACTCAATAACTTTGGTATCGCCTTTCATTTTTCATCTCCTAAGCTAAAGCGGCTAACTGATAATTTTCGTTTTGCTCGCTGTATTGTTTTAATAAAATTTTCACTTCTTTGTTACATTTCCCACAATCTTTCCCCACACCGAAACAATGTGTTAATTCTCGGCGGGTACAAACACCACTTTCAATCGCACTCACAAGTTGTTTATCGGTAACGGCTTTGCAGACGCATATATACATGGTTGTTTCCTTGCAATCAATTTTAAAAATCAGTTTTTAGGTGTGAATGCTACTGATTTACTTGAACCGGCAATATGAATAGTTGCCATCATGCCACCGTCCTCGTGTTCCAAAATATGGCAGTGATAAACAAAATCGCCAGCGATAGCAAAAGGAATTTCCACGTCAACAGGCGAAGTTTTACAAACATTTTTTCTCCAGGCATTGACTGAGCCATCGCAACCATTATCACCTGTCGGCAACGGTACACTATCTTGTAAAATGCCACTAACCGATGGATTACCTTGTAGTTCACTTGTGCTTAGCACACGAAATTTAGTTTGATGAATGTGAAAATTATGATCTTCAGTTGCTAAATTGATTAGCTCCCAATGCTCATTAATAGGCGTATTACCAATAGATAATGGCAAGCAAATGGATTTTTTTGCATCTGGAAACGCGGCTACATCCTGAAAAGAACCCACCACAGGCTGTCCCTTTTCGTCTACGAGTTCAAAACCCAAACCAAAATCTGCATTGGTCGGAATACCGAAGAAAATACGCCGTTTCCAACCATTCGGTAAAGGCTTACAACTTGAATCGGGACTCACCGCCGCATTTTCTACAGCAAGATCTTGAGCAATCGCATTAAAATTTAATCCAGTTGTATCATGTTTTCTATCATCAACATTAAGAACAGGCGGATTTTTACCCTTTTTGGTGTTCAAAAAAGTGACTTGCGCTAAATCTACAGCAGGCCAGGTATCTCCCGATTCCCCCGTAGAATAGCCCGCTGTTTGAAATGTTGCTTGATCACCATTCCCGCTGATTATTTTGCCATTAACATCACGATTGACGACCCAAACTTCTGCTCGTGTGCCTGGCATCATGCGTAGTTTGTTCACGCAAATTGCTTGTGCATCGTTCGACTTTACACTCGGACATTCAATGGATTCGAATTTAGTTCCGCCGATTTGATTCAGATTACTTTGGGAAATTCCCAACGTTGGCGTTGCACTAACACCGTCAACTGACACCAACTGCATCATCATGTTTGTCGCATTGCCATTTGTCTTTTTGTTCAATTGAAGATCGTAAGTCACACTTCCAGAAGCATTAGTAATTCGCCAAAGTTCACCGCCAGAAGATTTAACATTGATAGTTGGATTGAGTTGACCATTTATTGTGAAATACCACTTTCCACCGCTGACATGATTACACGCGCCTGTCGTTACGGAAGGCGTTAAATCATCACAAAAATCAGGATCTTCTTGATCATGTAAACTGCCATCGGCATTCACTTGACCATCTTTGAGAATTAAATAGCGTTCATTCACATTACTTGGAAGCGTAGGAACATAATCTGTCACCTTTCCTACGGTGATAATGCCAGATAATCCAGCCGAAAGCTGATTTAAAGAAATGCCGTGCGCGTGTGGATGAAACCAGTACAACCCAGAAGGATGATGACGTGGTAGCGTTATTTGATAGTCGATGGCATCCATTTTCATATCGCCATGAGAATGGGCAGTGGAAGACATCTCAGGCATTCCATTGTTCGAATTGAATGTTAAAACGAATACGTTGTCACCGTACGTTGGATTTTTACTAGAAGGATAACGAGGTGATACGAGCATTCCATGCGTATGAATGTTGGTTGGATTTTGTGATAAAAAACCCTCAGTCGGGTCATCTTTATGTTTTGATTCTGGGATTTGCGGTAATTTATTAACTAAATGCACTTTCAGAGTGTCACCAGCATTGAGTTGTAACCGCACCCCACCATAAGGATTGGTATTTGTTTTGCTTGTTTGGCAAGATACACCATCTTTATTTGCATATTGGCGTTTGCAAATTTCATACGCCCAACCTGTAATAACTCCAGGTAATGTGCCGACAGTTACTGGTTTTGCAATCATTAGTAAATCCAAAACTTTATTACTACTGGCAAAAACGGGTGGATCAACAAGCTCTTTACCATCGGCAAGAACTGAACCACTAAAACCTAATGTGACAATTAAAGGCAAAAAAGATGTTTTCATAATAATCACTCTTAATACATTTCAAATAAGAATGATTATCGTTTGTGTATTATGGTGTGTCAATCAATAAAAGTTATGACTTTTTTTCAGAGAAAAACCACATTTGGTAAATACTTAATAAAATTTGCATTCCCATCGAAATGCCCATTAACGCGCCACTTGCAATCACAACATAAGCAAAACTCGGAATTGATTTAGTAATGAACCATGAAACAACATCAAGCAACATCGCAGCAAAAGGCACAACCATCGCTACACGTTTTACATAGACGTTGATTTCACACAGTAAGAAAATTTTGCCAATAAAAAATAAAATGAATGCAATCCCAAATAAATGAATATGTGACACTCGAATTAAAGTTGGAATTGTCGCGCCAACACCGTGTGCCACTTCTGAAATACCCAAGTAATTCGTCAAATCGGGCAACGTTGGATTAACACTCGGC
>JAQTOX010000188.1 GCA_028713055.1 Methylococcales bacterium
AATCAATTTATTGGGTAATGCGATTAAATTCACTAAATATGGCGAAATTATTTTACGCGCTTACACGCAACCCTTTATATCGGTTGATACGCTCATGCTGGTGATTGAAGTTATTGATAGCGGCTCAGGTATTCCCGCCGACAAGCAAGAAGAACTTTTCAAACCCTTCGTGCAATTAGTGCAAGAGAATTCGGACATAAAAGGCACTGGCTTAGGGCTGGCAATTTCTAAATCATTGGTAGAACTGATGGGCGGACGTATCAGCGTAAGTAGTGTGTTAGGCGAGGGTTCGACATTTAAAATTGAATTCCCCGTCGTTTTAGCAAGTCTTACTGACATTGCCATCGAGGAAAATTATCGGGCAGTGAAAAGCCTTGCACCTGACCAACCCGCGTGGCGATTATTGGTCGTTGATGATAGTGTGGACAATCGGTTATTACTTGTAACCATGCTAGCTGGCATTGGTTTACACGTCAGAGATGTTGAAAATGGTCAGGAGGCGATTAGCATTTTTGAACAATGGAGACCGGATTTAATTTGGATGGATATGCGAATGCCAGTAATGGATGGTTATGAAGCCACTAAAAAAATTCGAAAACTCGCCGGCGGCGACAAGGTAAAGATTATCGCGTTAACCGCGAGTGCATTCATCGAACAGCATCGTGACATTATCAATGCCGGATGTGATGCAGTATTACACAAACCATTTCACATTCCTGAAATTTTTGCGGTATTAAGTAAGTATTTAGGGATTAAATTTATTTACCAAGATTCGCCCATAACGGCTTCGTCACCTACGTCGCAAATTACTGCTGAAATGCTGACAACATTGCCAATAGAACTCCGCCAACAATTACGCGAAGCAGTCTTAGAACTAGACATGGATGAAATCGATACGATAATTTCTCAAATTCACATGCTCGCACCGGACATTGCTGATAGTTTAGAAGCGTTGGCAAAAGGTTATCAATTTGAGCAGATTACTCAGCTTATCGATACGGCGAATTGATGTCGTCATTTCCCCAATTCAATCCGCTGATCGTTATCTTTATCCGCTTCAGAAAACCATTTTAAACGCGATTGGTTATATTCTTGTTCACTGATTTGTGCGTCATGATTTTCGTCTAACTTATCAAATACGCGTTGTCCAACTTCTGAACCAGAATCTGTTGTCGTGGAATGTGAATGTTCAGCATAACGCTGCAAAAATTCCGCTGGTGCAATCGCGTGATCACCGTCAATGTCCATTGTTTTGAAACGTTGAGCAGCGGATTCTAAAAACTCTTCTTGCGTGACCACCTGATCACCGTTGTGATCAAATTTTTCAATCATGTAGGCATTTTTGCTTGTTTCTTCTGCATGAACACCTGCGCCTGCCACGGTGAGCAAACAAAAAAACAATATTCTTTTTTTCAACATATAAAATCTCATTTTAATAGCCCACTGACATCAGTGAGACCGGTTACTACAACATTCAAACGGGTTTTAAGCGGCACCGATTGAATCGCCGTTAATAGATTACTTGCCGCTTCTGTTTGAAAACCATGCGTATATTGCGCCACCACGACGCTGATTACGTCATCTTTTTCAGCGGAAACAGGCAAACTCGCTAACGCATCTTGCGTCACAGTAATAAACGTTTCGAATTTTTCAGTATTTTTAAGTTTGCCGTAATAACTTACAAGATGACTGGCAACGATAGCTTTTTCAGCGGCAGTTGCTAATTGCTCATTCAAAATTTGTATTGAGTTTGCCACTAATTCATTTGCTGTTGTGGGTGAATACACGGCAATTTCCATGTTCGCTAACGCTTTATAAACTGGCGCGTGCAATACCTTGTGCAATTCCAACGCATTTGGAATAAAGCCAGCTTTCAACGATGCACTAATGGCTTGATACAACCACAAATCATAATGTTCTTTCGCGTCTACCTGCGCCAAAATATCCAGCACCGATTGCCACTGATTACATTGGGCATAAGCGGTGATTAGCGTGTTTAATGTTTCTGGTTTGAGCTGTTTCAATTGTGGTGCTGTACTGCTTAACCATTGTGCCGACACCGATGCGTTATTTATTTCTTGATAAGCTCGTGCTACTGCTGCGCGTAATTGCACCTGAATATCAGCATCCGTAATCGGCGCGAGTAGGGTATTTATTTTATTGAAATAGCTATTGGCAATCGAAATATTGCCGCTTTTGAAATAAATCACCGCCAATTTTAAAACTACTTTCAATTGCAATTCTGGTTTGGGTAAACCTGCTAATAAATTTTCGGCACGCGTAAGCAGACGATTATGACCATTTTCTAACGCTAAATATCCCCCAGCTTGTGCGAAATAAACGGCTTGTTGTTCAAGTGGTAAAGGTTTCAAACGTGTTTCAAGTGCGGCTAAATAATCATCGACTAATTTACGTTGTTTCGCCTGTTGCGCGGCGCGTAATAATTCACCTAGCGCATCGACATAAACATCTGTGGCAACAATATATTTACTTAATTTCGCGGCATTTTCAAGCAATTGCCGATCCAAAAG
>JAQTOX010000105.1 GCA_028713055.1 Methylococcales bacterium
CTACTATTACACAGATAACAAGTATCGAAGATGAAGTGTCGCTACTGGTTCAAAATCAATACGAAGAAAATCCTTACCCGCGCTGGATAAAACCAGTGTCATTGGTAAAAACGGTGGATTTGAATAAATATTTGAGCGATAAGTTTCCCGCTACATACTTACCAAATGTTGATCATAATAGTAATGTTGACGTTTTAATTGCGGGTTGCGGAACTGGTGATCACGCAATACAAACTGCACAAAGTTTCAGCGGCGTAAGAATGCTAGCGGTTGATTTAAGTATAAGTAGTCTTAGTTACGCTCTGCGCAAAACACGCGAATTGGGTTTAGACTTAATCGAATATGCTCAAGCCGATCTCTTGAAAATAAGTTTACTTGATAGAAAGTTTGATCTTATAGAATCAATAGGTGTACTACATCACCTCGCGGATCCATGGGCTGGTTGGCGAGAATTATTGCAAATACTTCGCCCTGGTGGAGTCATGAGGTTAGGATTTTATAGTGAGGTAGCAAGACAAAAGATTGCGGCAGTTCAGGCCTTTATAGTTGAACATGGGTACGGATCTTCTGTTAGTGAAATTCGACGGTGCCGAAACGACTTAGTGGATCTATTTAGAAGTACGAATCTTGGCTCAGTATTCAATATGCTTGACTTTTACAGTGTAAGCGATTGTCGAGATCTTCTCTTTCATGTTCAAGAGCATCGCTTATCACTTATAACTATTGAAGCGTTTCTTCGAGAAAATGGTCTAGTATTTGTTGGTTTTGAAATAAGTTCAAACATCCTTCGCAATTATGAGCAACGTTTTCCAAACAATAAAGCTGCAAATAACTTAGTTCAATGGCAGATTTTTGAAAACGAAAATCCGGACACATTTTTAAGTATGTACCAATTTTGGGTACAAAAAGTAATGTAATAACAACCATCGAAAATCTGAAAGCCTCTTAATTTTTAACACGTTGATGGCATACTTTTATCTTTAAGTGTGTAAATTAAGGAACTAATTTAAGTGGTTGCCCCAGCCAACAACAAAATATTATGAAAACAGCTTTACTCGCAGGCACAAATTCCGATTGCGGAAAAACAACGTTAATGCTGACGTTATTGCAGTATTTTCAAAGCAAACAACAAACGGTTAGTGCATTCAAAGCCGGTTGTGATTTTATCGACCCGATGTGGCATCAAGTAATTACAGGCAAACCTTCTTATAATTTAGATACACACATGATGGGTGCAGAAGCCTGTCGTTTACAAATTCAACAAAACGAACAAACAGATTTTGCGTTAATTGAAGGCGTAATGGGTTTGTTTGATGGCGCAAAAGGCGTGGGAGGCGTTGGCTCAAGTGTCGATTTAGCACACGAATTAAAATGTCCCGTAATTTTGGTCGTGGACGCAAGTGGAATGAGTGGCTCAATTGCAGCGTTAGTCAGTGGTTTTTATGAATTCGCCAAACAAAAAGGTGTCACTATTTCGGGAATAATCGCTAACAAAGTTGGCAGTGCATATCACGCTGAATTATTGAGCGATGCTTTACGGGATTATGAATTGCCACCGTTGATTGCGTGGATGGAACGCAATAGCGAGAAATTAGGCAGTCGGCATTTAGGTTTAAAAACACCCAACAATTCAAACGTTCCGAATTTTTTACCTTTTTTTCACGTTCATGAAACCGCTTTCAATCAGGCGTTTTCTGACGTAGTTTATGCGTTTGATTTACCTGTAAAAGACACGCAATTATTGAAAAATACCGTGATTGCCGTATCAAAAGACGAAGCCTGTTGTTTCATTTATCCCGCAAATTTGGATTGGTTAAAAGCCGAAGGTGCAAAAATTATCTTTTTCTCGCCCGTCGCAGGTGATTCGATTCCAGAAAATGCAACAGCCGTTTGGTTAACAGGC
Organism: Methylococcales bacterium; assembly: GCA_028713055.1. Taxonomy (GTDB): domain Bacteria; phylum Pseudomonadota; class Gammaproteobacteria; order Methylococcales; family Methylomonadaceae; genus UBA10906. Next base: position 1,904 of record JAQTOX010000105.1, read on the forward strand.
GGTTATCCTGAATTATTTGCCGAACAATTATCACAATCAAAAACGTGGGCATCTTTAAAATCGTTTATCAATGAAGGAAAACCGGTGTTGGCAGAGTGTGGTGGCGCGATGATTTTGGGAAAAGAATTGGTTGATTTAGACGGTAAACGTTGGGCAATGGCAAACATTTTACCTTATGTTTCAGTGATGCAAACGCGATTGGCTTCGTTGGGTTATCGAGAAGAAAAATCAGGTTTGCGTGGACATGAATTTCATTATTCCAAACGTGAAAATGATGAAAATTTAACGCCATGTTTTGACGTTGAAAAAGGTGACGCGGGGATTCGTTATAAAAATGTTCGAGCATCTTATGTGCATTGGTATTTTGCAACTGCGCCTGAAATCGTTGCAAAATACATGAAAACAACAAAGTAAGTTCAATATGTGAGGACTATGAATTTGTTTGAATACTGTGCAAGTAATTAGTATGTTTTAAAATTTGCGACAGTCACGGATAAACTTTGTGCTTGATCTTCTAACGATTCTGCCCCCGCCGCTGCTTGTTCAACTAATGCCGCATTTTGTTGAGTGACATCGTCCATTCTAGCGATAGCTTGATTTACTTGAGCAATACCATCATTTTGTTTAACGGAAGCCAAAGTAATTTCGTTCATGATAACGCTCACACCTTGAATGGACGATACAATTTCTTGCATGGTTTTGCCAGCTTGGGAAACCAGTTGACTGCCGTCTTCGATTTTTTCCACTGAATCGTTAATCAACATTTTAATTTCACCTGCTGCCGAAGCCGCACGCTGCGATAAATTTAACACTTCAGTTGCCACCACGGCAAAGCCGCGTCCTTGTTCGCCTGCACGAGCAGCTTCGATAGCGGCGTTCAATGCCAAGATGTTTGTTTGAAAAGCAATGTTATCGATGACTGAAATAATTTCGACCACTTTGCGCGAGGATTCGTTAATATTTTCCATTGTGCTAACCACTTCTCCCACAACTAAACTGCCTTTTTCAGCAATTGTTGTTGCCTTCTCTGCCAGTTGGTTCGCATATTTCGCATTTTCTGTATTGTTCTGCACGGTACTCGTTAATTCTGTCATGTTGGAAGCCGTTTCTTCCAAACTGTGTGATTGCTCTTCAGTGCGTCGTGACAAATTGTTATTTCCAGCCGCAATTTCTTTTGCGCCGGAATTGATACTGTCGGACACCGTTTTAATTTGATGAACTATTTCAGTGATTTTTTCGACCGTTAAGTTCGCATCTTTTTTTAATTCGCCAAAAGTTCCGAAATACTCGTTAATAATTTTCTGTGTTAAATCCCCTTGTGACAAAGCTTTTAACACATGGGCAATTTCGTTCAAACTCGCTTCATTAGTGTGCATTAAACGGTTAATCCCATCACCTAAATCACGCAAAATACCTTCTTTACCATCGAGATTTAATCGCTTAGTAAAATCCCCCATACTCGCAGCAGTTACAATTTCTGCGACTTCTCTTTCAACGTTTACTTCAGCTGTTCGATCATGCCATTCTGCGACTATGCCTAATCGTTCGCCTTTTTCATCAATAACTGGCGTGGCAAAAACAATCATATTCCGACCACCTAACATCATGATGGCTTTGTACCTTTCTGTTAAATTTTTGAGCATTTCACGCTGATGTGCTGGATTTTGATGAAAATCATCAATCACCAATCCAATTAAATGGTTGCTTTTAAAATTGGGCAATTGCGCTTGAATAGCGGTTTCATTTTCACTCAATATTTTTATGACTGATTTGTTCGCGTAAACGATTTCCAGATTATTATCCGTAATCATTACCCCTGTGTTGACGTTATCGAGGGCAATTTTTATACGCAAAATTTCATTTTTTAGACGAGTTTCCGTCGCCTTCTGTTCCAGTAGTTGAAATTGCAACGCTTTCATGTTGCTCATCAAACTGTCTGGGTGAATATTTTTGAGAGGAATAGAATGAAAATTGCCTAATTTAATTTGATTCGTGATTTCCACAACTTCATAAGGTTCTGCACCCAATTGATGAATAATTTTACGACTCATGAAACAGGTTAAAACGATAGCTATAGAAACACTAGCTGTAAAAATACCCAATAAAACCCAATGAAAATCTTCGCGTAATCTCTCGGCTTCTGCTTTATCTATTTCATTTTTGGTGACAGCATTTTCAACAGTTTCATTGATAGTCATACGATGTTGTTGATAAAGATTATCGAGCTTTACCAAGCTCGATAGCGCGGCATCATGATTTCCAGCTTGAATTTGTGGAATAAATTGCTGTTGCGCTTCGTTATAAAATGCGAGAACGGTTTGATTCGATTTTTTTAAAAAAGGCTCTGTTAATTCAGGATTAAAATCTTGAATGTGTGTTTGCCAATATCCATAATGACTCTCGTATTCGGACTTTAACGATTTGAAATGTTCGATCAACGCATTGATTGTGGTGGCATCTTGAGCATGTGAGAGTTGCAAGGCAACTAAATACGATTCGACAATATATTCGGGAGGGGGAAGTATATCGGCGATAAATTTTTCGCTTAACATAATGCGCTGATACAGTGGACTATTCACATTTAATGTGTTCATCGCAGTCATTGTCGCTGATCCAAAAGCGAAAAAACCGACAACCATCGTTGCTAAGATAATGGTGAAGCGTGTTCTAATGGTCATGTTATTTGAAGTTTCTATCACGTTCATAATGTTTCTGTATTTTAATAAATTCCGAATGGTATATCGCCACCAAAATCATTGTGGTCAATACGGCAACGGCATCGTTATCGGCTTTGAGTGTTAAAACTGCACACTAAAATTACAACCTCTACCTGAAAAAATGAAAAACTCAACCCTATCCCAACGCGATTTAGCTGTTTTGTGGCATCCGTGTACACAAATGCACGACCACGAAACACAGCCGTTAATCCCAATAAAATCAGGTCAAGGCGTTTGGCTAGAAGATTTTGATGGTAATCGTTATTTAGATGCCATTAGCTCGTGGTGGGTGAATTTGTTTGGGCATTCCAATCCAATAATCAACGCCGCGTTAAAAAATCAAATAGACACATTGGAACACGTTATTTTTGCTGGTTTCACGCACGAAGCCGCGATTGAACTCGCTGAAAAATTAGTAACGATTACGCCTGCTGGATTATCACGTTGTTTTTATGCAGATAATGGTTCAGCAGCCGTTGAAGTCGCGTTGAAAATGAGTTTTCATGCTTGGCAAAATCGAGGACAAACTCAAAAAACAAAATTTATCACGCTCGAAAATGGTTATCACGGTGAAACATTAGGCGCATTAGCTGTTGGCGATGTGGCGTTATATAAAAAAACTTATGCGCCATTGCTCATGGACGTGATGACTGTTCCCAGTCCAGATTGTTACTTTCGAGAAGATGGCGAAAGTTGGGCAGATTATTCGACGCGCCAATTTGTCCATCTGGAACAAATTTTAGAACAACACGCCAACGACGTTTGTGCCGTAATTGTTGAACCGCTAGTGCAATGTGCAGGTGGAATGCGAATGTACGACGCAGTTTATTTAAAACTGCTGCGTGCCACGTGCGATAAGTACAACGTGCATTTAATTGCTGATGAAATTGCGGTTGGGTTTGGACGGACGGGAACATTGTTTGCGTGCGAACAAGCTGACATTTCACCCGATTTTTTGTGTTTATCGAAAGGATTGACCGGCGGTTATTTAGCTCTTTCGGCAGTTTTAACGACAGATGATATTTATGCTGCGTTTTATGACGATTATTCGAAACTCACGGCGTTTTTGCATTCGCACAGTTACACGGGAAATGCTTTAGCATGTCGGGCAGCATTAGCGACATTGGGGATTTTTGAAACTCAAAATGTCCTTGAAAAAAATCAGGTTTTGGCGGCGCAAATGTCGAAGTTGTCGCAACGTTTTTTGAATCATTCAAATGTTGCCGAAGTTCGCCAAACTGGCATGATTGTCGCCATTGAATTAGTCAAAAATAAACTTACTCGTGAACCGTATCCGTGGCAAGAACGACGCGGTTTGCAGATTCACCGTTATGCGTTGTCGAAAGGAGTGTTGTTACGACCATTGGGAAATGTGATTTATTTCATGCCGCCGTATGTGATTACGCCTGATGAATTAACGTTGATGTTTGATGTCGCTTGGCAAGCCATCAGGCAAAATAACCAATTTTGATTTATGGCGACGAATCGTCACCCCTTTTTTGTGTAATATCGGATGGCGGTCACTTTTTGCACCGACAACTTCATTCAAAATCCGTTGTACAAAATCTTGAGACGGCATTTTCAAACCCAAAAATTCAAACCATTGGCGCAAAATCAAACGCTGTTCGGTTTGAGAATACGTTAATAATTTTGGAATGTTAAGTGTTTCATCGTCAGCATTAAAAACGGTTTCAAATTCGGTTTGAGCGATTTTCGAAATCAGCATTTCAGCTTCAGCGCAATGCGTCGCGGTTCGTGCCACCGTTTTATCAAGCGATTGCCAACGTTGTTTTAAGTGTGGAATGATTTCTTGCCGTAAAAAATTTCGGTCATAAATCGAACTTTGATTGCTTGGGTCTTCAATCCAAACTAATTCATTTTCTAAAGCATAAGCGTTAATCGTTTCTTTGCCGATATTGAGCAACGGACGCACTAAATTCCCTTTTCCAAACGGTATTCTTTCAGGCATTCCCGCTAAACCACGTAAACCACTTCCGCGAAAAAGCTGCAACAGAACGGTTTCTAATTGGTCTTCCCGATGTTGTGCGATTAACAATACGTCGTTCTCGTTAATCAAATTTTTAAACGCGCTGTAACGCGCATCACGAGCCGATTCTTCTGGACTTTCACCTTGATTTGCCGTGGCATTTACACGTAATTCTAAAAACGAAACACCTAACAATCTAGCCGTTTTTTGACAATGAATTGCCCACGCATCAGCCTCTTTTTGTAATCCGTGATGAATATAAACGGCAGTTATTTTCGATTTAAATTCGGGCAACGCCGCGCAAGCGTGTAACAAAACGTGTGAATCTACGCCACCGCTGTAGCCAATAAAAATGCGATTTAATGGCGAAAAATCTGCCAATGCAGAAACAATTGAACCTTTCACTTACTTACCTTGAGATTTGCATACTGTGAACCGATAATAACGTTTTTCAACGCCTTATAAAAATGAGGAAGTTATGCGTCGCAAAGTCCGTGTGTATTTTTTTAGTTTATTTTTGTTGAGTTTCTTTAGTTTGCCGACGCGGGCGCAATTGCCCGATTTTACTGAAATGGTCAAAAGTAGTGGCGGGGCGGTGGTCAATATCAGCACCACACAAAAAATTCCAGCAGGTGCAGAAGGTGGTGCAGAAATGCCACAATTCCCTGAAGGGTCAATGCCGCCAGAATTAGAGGAATTATTTCGACGTTTTAATGAACAACAAGGGGGTGGCGGTTACGCACCAAAAGAAGCGCGTTCATTAGGTTCAGGATTTATTATTTCGGCAGATGGTTACGTTTTAACTAATCATCACGTCGTTAAAGATGCGACTGAAATTGTGGTGAAATTGTCCGACCGGCGCGAATTAGTTGCCAAGTTAATCGGTTCAGATGCACGGACGGACGTAGCGTTGTTGAAAATTGAAGCGCGTGATTTGCCTATCGTCACGATTGGCGCACCAGACAAATTACAAGTGGGCGAATGGGTATTAGCGATTGGATCGCCATTTGGATTTGAACAATCCGTGACCGCTGGTATTGTGAGTGCGAAAGGACGCAGTTTGCCGGGTGGAAATTATGTGCCGTTCATTCAAACTGACGTAGCGATTAACCCAGGAAATTCGGGCGGGCCTCTGTTTAATATGGAAGGAAAAGTTGTCGGCATCAATTCGCAAATTTACAGCCGAACGGGTGGTTCGATGGGCTTGTCGTTTGCGATTCCGATGGATGTTGTGATGAATGTCGTCGAACAAATTAAAGTGAAAGGCAAAGCTTCACACGGTTGGTTAGGCGTACAAATTCAAGATGTGACTCGTGAACTCGCCGAATCGTTTGGAATGAAAAAACCACAAGGTGCGTTGGTTGCAAAAGTAATTTCTGGCGGTCCTGCGGAACAAGCCGGTGTTCAAATTGGTGACGTGATTACGGAATTTAACGGGCAACTCATTGACCATTCAGCTGATTTACCGCCGATGGTTGGAATTACGCCGATTAACAATGACGCGACGTTGAAGATTATTCGTCAAGGTGAAAATCGCATATTGCATTTCAATATCGGTTTGCTGCCAGACGAAGAAGATAAATTGGCAGCAGCGAAAAGTACGAATAAATCGCCCGAAAACCAGTTAGGTATTACGGTTTCAGAATTGACTAATGAGCAACGGCAGTTATTACAAATTCCACACAATGGCGTGTTAGTGCAAGACGTAGCAAAAGGTGCGTCACGTGATGCGGGTCTTCAACGTGGTGATGTGATTTTACGCATTCAAAATATCATCGTGCGTGATTTGAATGATTTTGACAAAATTGTCAAAAGATTGCCCACAGGCGTTTCAATCGCAGTGTTGATTCAACGTCAGGGTAATCCAGTATTCTTAGCGTTAAAATTGAAATAACTCTCATAGGAGCAACCCTGTGTGGTTGCTCTGCTTTTCGTCTCATCAATTTCGTTATGAAAGGGCAGACACATAGGTCTGCCCCTACAAATACGAAATAACATAAATTATCATGAAAAATTCTCCCTATTTTCTGGGTTGCTTATTAGCCGTCATTAGTTTGCAATCACTCGCCGCAACAAAATTACCAACGCCAACAATACAAATCATCGATATTGCTTATCTAGGTCAAGAACAATCTCCACCGACGGAAATGCTTTCGAATCTTGATATTTTTGTAGCGAAAAAAGGCGTTGAAGGTGCAGAACTCGCTATTAGCGACAACAATACGACCGGACAATTTACTCATCAAAACTTTGTGTTGCACAAATTTAACGTGCCACCCGATGGTAATGCTACGGATGTTTTTAAACAAAATATCGCGTCGAAATTTCACTACGTCATTACCAATTTGAACGCGGTAAATACGTTAGCCATCTCAGATTTAGCGACAAATTCAGACACACTTTTATTCGATGCGGGAACAGTTGACGACGCATTACGCAATGAACAATGTCGACAAAATACGTTACATTTGTTGCCTAGTCGTGCCATGAAAGCCGATGCGTTAGCGCAATATATGATGAAAAAACGCTGGTCAAAATGGTTTTTAGTCGTTGGAAATACGCCTGAAGATGTTTTATTTGCCACGGCGTTAAAACGTGCTGCCAAACGCTTCGGTATGAAAATCGTTACCGAAAAAAAATGGGAACATACGTTTGATGCTCGAAAAAGCGCACAATCTGACGTGTCTGTTTTTACTCAAGGCGAAGATTATGACGTGTTAGTTGTTGCAGATGAACAAGGTTTGTTTGGTGAGTATTTGGCGTATCGTACTTGGCATCCACGCCCAATTATTGGCACACAAGGTTTGATTGCAACGGCATGGCACTTGACGCACGATTTGTGGGGAGCGACACAAATTCAACATCGTTTTCAAGAATTGGCAAAACGTAATATGGAAGAACAAGATTATGGTGCCTATTTAGCGGTGCGAGCGATTGGAGAAGCAGCAACACGCACAAAATCAGCCGATTTAAAAGTTGTGCGTGATTATTTGCGAAGTCCACAATTTACGCTGCAAGGTTATAAAGGAAATCCTTTATCATTTCGCGCGTGGGATGGGCAATTACGACAACCCATTTTACTTGCTGCCCCACGTTCTTTAGT
>JAQTOX010000106.1 GCA_028713055.1 Methylococcales bacterium
CAATTGCGCTGTCGAGTTGTTCGGTTTTAATTTCAAATACCAACTCGTCATGCACTTGCATAATCATTTTGGCATCGACATTTTCATTTACTAGCCACGCATCTACTTTCAACATGGCGCGTTTAATAATATCAGCCGCTGTGCCTTGCATTGGCGCGTTAATGGCGGTGCGTTCAGCATATTGACGTAATACAGCATTCTTCGATTGAATCTCAGGTAAATACAATCGCCGTCCGAATAACGTTTCGACAAACCCTTGTTCTTTCGCCAAAACGCGCGTGTCATCCATGTATTTTTTCACATCGGGATAGCGTGCAAAATACGCCTCAATATAGGTTTTTGCTTCACTGCGGGAAATGTTCAATTGTTTCGCGAGTCCAAATGACGACATGCCATAAATTAGCCCGAAGTTAATCGCTTTTGCTGAACGGCGTAATTCATTACTTACTTCATCTAACGGTACTTTAAAAACCTCTGACGCGGTGGCGCGGTGAATATCTTCGTCATTTTGAAACGCAGAAATCAAACCAGAATCGTTCGCTAAATGCGCCATAATTCGCAATTCAATTTGTGAATAATCCGCTGCGACGATTTTGTAACCGCTCGGTGCGATAAACGCTTGACGAATTTTTCGTCCTTCAGGACTTCGGATGGGAATGTTTTGCAAATTTGGGTCTGACGACGACAAACGTCCCGTTGCAGTCACGACTTGATTGTAAGACGTGTGAACACGCCCCGTTTTGGCGTTAATTTGTTGTGGCAATTTATCAATGTAAGTCGATTTTAATTTGCTTAAACTACGGTGTTCGATAAGCAATTTTGGCAATTCATAATCGTCTGCGAGTTCTTGCAATACGGATTCGTCAGTCGAAGGCTGACCTTTTGGCGTACGTTTCAAAACAGGTAAATTCAATTGTTCATATAAAATCGTTTGAATTTGTTTAGGAGAATTTAAATTGAAATGATGCCCAGCGGCATCATGCGCCTGTTGTTCAAGTGACATCATTTGTTGAGCAAGTTCTAAACTTTGATGCGCCAACAAATCGTCGTCAATCAAAACGCCGTTACGTTCCAGTCGTGCTAATACCGATAATAATGGCATCTCCAACTCGTTATAAAGCGTGAGTAAATTCGGCAGAGTTTGCAATTTAGCCTGTAACGCATGATGTAACCGTACACAAACATCGGCATCTTCAGCTGCATAATGAGAGGCAGTTTTAATATCGACTTCTGAAAAATTGATTTGTTTCGCCCCTTTACCCGCGACTTCTTCGTAACGAATGGTTTTTAAATTCAGGTGTTTTTGCGCGAGAAAATCTAAATTATGTTTTCCCGTGCTATCCAAAACGTAAGATGCCAACATCGTATCGTGAGCAATACCACGTAACGTCACACCATGATTGGCTAAAACGTGATAATCATATTTTAAATTTTGCCCCACTTTTAAATGGTCGGGACTTTCTAATAATGGACGCAATTTTTCTAACACAACATCACGATTTAATTGAGCCGGAACATCGGGATAATTGTGTGATAACGGCAAATAAGCCGCTTCGCCAGTTTGTATTGCAAATGATAAACCGACGATTTCTGCCTTCATATAATCGAGGCTCGTGGTTTCAGTATCAAAAGCGATTAACGCAGATTTTTCTAAACGTGCCAACCATGCGTCTAATTGCGTCATCGTAGTGATAACGTCGTAATGTGTGGTCGCCGTAGTTTCTAAATCAAATTTCTCAACCTCCTTTTCCTTAAAAAGTGGGGCAGGGGGGATTTGCTTTAACCACGATAAAAATCCAAATTCGGTTAATAATTCTCGCAACTGCTCATCATGAAACGGGCGGCGCGTTAAATCTGCCATGTTGTAAGGCAATTCCAAATCACAACGAATCACTGTGAGTTGTTTTGCGAGAGCTAATTGAGGCAAATTGTCGCGCAAATTTTCACCCACTTTGCCCGTGATTTCGTCGGCATGAATAATCAAATTATCCAAAGTTTCATATTCTGCAAGCCATTTCGCAGCGGTTTTTGCACCGACTTTCGGAACGCCAATAATGTTGTCGGAACTGTCACCGACTAACGCGAGATAATCAGCAATTTGATTTGGGCGTACGCCGAATTTTTCAAACACACCTCCAGGATTTAGCTTTGTCTTGCTCATCGTATCTTCGAGCGTGATTTTTTCGTTCACCAATTGCGCCATATCTTTATCGCCTGTAGCAATAATGATTTCATAACCTTCTTGTTCGGCATAACACGCTAACACACCTAAAACATCATCCGCTTCAACCGCTTCTGCGGTAATTAACGGAATGCCCATGGAACGAATAAGCGCGTGCAACGGTTTAATTTGGCTTTTTAAATCATCGGGCATTTTGGTTCGATTAGCTTTGTAATCAGCTGATAATTCATGACGAAACGTTTTGTTTGCACCATCAAAAACGACCGCCATAAAAGTCGGATTATATTCATTCAGTAATTTTCGCAACATATTCGATACACCTAAAATTGCGTTTGTCGGCTCACCTTTCGCATTATTAAGTGGTGGTACGGCATGAAAAGCGCGATATAAAAATGAAGAACCATCAACAAGAATTAGTGGCGTTGTCATAAAATTAAAAAAACCTAAAAAATAAATGTGGCGTGCATTGTAAGTCAGAAAGCGTCGGTTCTGTGATAATAACCCGCTGTCACATCTTGAATTTCCGAAGTCTATTTATTTACCAAAACATATTCACCTTGCCAATCATCAGGCGGCGGATTGATTTTATAATCCTGGCATCTTTTGAGTAACAGTTGCGTTGGGCAATCTGCCGGCACTTGTTTAACCAGTTTTTCGAGTAAAACAATTGCTGCCGAAAATTGTTTCAGTTGATAAAAATTAAACGCTTTTTCATAAATTTCAATTTGTCGTACTTTTTTTTCACCTACATAACCTTTGCAACCCACCAATTCATGAAGTTGAATCGGCGTTACCTTTCCAACCAGAACAGCATAATCAACCAAGCGTGTTACAAAATTATTTTTCGCTTCCTGATATGTTGTTTCGCTAATCAAAATTGCCGTGCCATAAAATTTATTTGCTGATTCAATACGGCTGGCGAGATTTACATTATCGCCAATTACTGTGTAATTCATCCGGGTTTCAGAACCAATATTGCCAACAATAACTTCGCCGGTATGAATACCAATTCGGGTATGAAAATCAAAATTTAGATGTTCAGATTTCCATTTTTGACTGAGCAGCCGAATTTGTCGTTGGCATTCCAAAGCAGCATGACAACTTTTAATCGCTGGATTCTCGACATTTCGCGGTGCGCCCCAAAAAGCCATCACTGAATCACCAATGTATTTATCCACCGTTGCTTTATTTTTCAATAAACTAGCATTCATAACCGTGAGATATTCGCCCAGAAATCCAACTAATTTTTCGGGTTCTAATCGTTCTGAAATTGCCGTGAAATTTGTTATATCAGAGAAAAATATCGTTAAATTCTTTTTTTCGCCACCTAAATTCGCGTCTGTTCCCAATTCAATAAGTTCACGTACTAAATCGTCAGGAACATATTTTTTAAATGAACGTAGACCGTGCTTCATACTTTCAAGCTGATATGCCATGCTGTTGATTTCACTGATTTTAGACTTAATTTCCATTTCACTATCAAGCTCGAATTTCCCCACTTTTTCCATTTCAATAGTTAATTCCGCTAAAGGTCTGCGAATTTTGCTAGCCATGAAAAATCCCAAGAGAAGCATAGAACTCGTTATAGTTAGTGATACTAAAATCATCGTGATTTTGTATTTTTGCTCGTGGTCACTAATATTTTGTGCTGACACATCAACGCCAACAATACCATCGAGTTTGCCCGCCGAAGTGAAAATTGGGGCATAAGCTGATAACCAAACGCCCCAATCTGTTTTATAAATATCGGGTTCGGTATACATGATTTTGTTTTCAGTGTCTGGCGTAGCACCAAATGCGCTTAAAAGCGTTTTCGAAACTAAATTAGGTGGATAAATATCGCCGGTAACGTTTTGATTTTTTTTCGAAGCATCAATAACCAACATGATGTCGCCATTATCCATTTTTCGTAGGGTATACGTATTGGTAATCCCCGTGCCGTAGTGGCGCATTGCCTGTAAATTATTTTTTAATTTAATGAATGATGCGGTATTTGTATCAGCAACCGTCTTCACTTCGCTATGAAGATTACCATCAATTTGACTCGCCATAATACGAGCAACATCTGTGATTCTGAGACGCAACTGTTCTCGAATAAAACCATTCATTTCATACGATGTTACGACGGTTAAAATTAAAGAACCAAGTAACGATAATCCACAAAATGCGGCAACCAAGGTAAATTTTAGAGTGTATTTTTTAGGTTTTTTTTTGTTATGACGAAGCATTTTGTTAAATCTTGCTTATTTTGAAAAAATGTAGATGGTAGATATTACGCGAAAAAGAATATAAGTGTGTACTCTTGTGGTTGAGTTGAATTACCTTCTACATTGAAATTACTTTAAATTTTCAGTGTCATTCAGACCATTTTTCGAACTGTGTCAACGTAGTTTAGCGACAAATTTTCTGCTAAACTTCTGCCCGAATTCACAAAAAATAAAAATAAATGAACGATTAACAAAGCGTGGTTTAACATTGAAAACCGCGCTTTTTTTCGCTGTATTGATTTAGCCATCACCCAGAGTAACCATGTCTGAAAGTTATTTACTTGAGCGCGATCCCGCACTTGATTCGTTAAAAGCTCCACCGAATTCGATACACGCTGAGCAGTCTGTTTTAGGATCGTTACTTATTGCAAATGGCGCGTGGGATACGGTTGCCGATAAACTTTCGGAAGTCGATTTTTATCTACGTTCGCACAAACTCATTTTTCGTACGATTGCCCAATTAGCCGAACAACAAATTCCGTTTGATATTATTACGCTATCCGAATCGTTGAAATCGTTGGGACATTTAGAAACCATCGGCGGTTTGTCTTATTTGATTGTATTATCAAAAGATACGCCGTGTGCCACAAATGTTGAAGCTTACGCGAATATAGTGCGAGACAAATCCGTGTTACGCCAATTGATTAGTGCGGGAACGACGATTGCAAATTCTGTCTATCAAACGGAGGGGCTATCTACACAGGATTTGCTCGAAAATGCGGAAAAATTGGTTTTCAAAATAGCGGAACAAACTCAAAAATCCAATGAAGGTGGTTTTATTGGCATTCGAGCGTTAGCAAAAAAAACCATTGAAAAAATTGAATTACTCGCAGAACTCGATGGTTCAATGACTGGCGCGTCAACGGGTTTCGATGATTTAGATAAGCTGACTTCTGGTTTGCAACCTGCCGATTTAATCATTGTTGCGGGAAGACCGTCGATGGGTAAAACTACGGTGGCGATGAATATCGCCGAAAACTTTGCGATTAAAAATGAAAAACCAGTCGCGGTGTTTAGTATGGAAATGCCAGGCGATGCAATTGTAATGCGGATGATGTCATCGCTCGGCGGAATTGAACAACAGCGCGTGCGTTCTGGTGATTTGGAGGATGTTGATTGGCCGCGTTTAACGATGGCGTTGACGATGTTAAATAGCACCAAACTTTTTATTGATGACAGTGCCGCGCTCACGCCCAGTGAAATTCGCGCAAGAGCGCGGCGTTTGGCGCGTGAACATGGGCAATTGGGTCTGATTGTGGTGGATTATTTGCAGTTGATGAATTCGCCCACCAGCGGTGAAAGTCGTGTTCAACAAATTTCCGATATTTCACGCGGTTTAAAAGCCTTAGCGAAAGAATTGAATGTGCCAGTCATTGCATTATCGCAATTGAATCGAAATTTAGAACAACGTCCCAATAAACGTCCGGTGATGTCGGATTTACGGGATTCGGGCGCGATTGAACAAGATGCAGATTTAATTTTGTTTATTTATCGCGACGAAGTTTACAATGAAAACAGTCCCGACAAAGGCACAGCGGAATTGATTATTGGTAAGCAACGAAATGGTCCACTCGGTACGGTGCGTTTGATGTTTCAAGGACAGTATTCACGTTTCCAAAATTGTGCTAATTCGAGCCATTACAGTTCTTACAACGACGAATAATTTCTCTTTTTTACTTAATTATTTAACAACCGAGTTAAACAAAAATGACATTATCTCTTTATGATTACGCGATATTAACAGATGAAGAATGCGATGCTTTAATTGGTAAGGCGAAAGCTCAATTAGGCGACCGATGCGTGATTTTAGGTCATCATTACCAACGCAACGAAGTCTTTAAACATGCTGATTTTTCGGGCGATTCACTAAAACTTTCCAAAGATGCCGCGCAATCTACGGCTGAATATATTGTGTTTTGTGGCGTGCATTTTATGGCTGAAGTGGCTGATATTTTGTCGCGTCCTGAACAAATTGCGATTTTGCCTGATTTAGCCGCTGGTTGTTCGATGGCTGACATGGCAAATTTGATGAAAGTGCAGCAATCGTGGAATGAATTGGCACAAGTTTTAGACGTAGAAAATGAGGTTACGCCGGTTACTTACATCAATTCTGCGGCAGATTTAAAAGCCTTTTGCGGTGAACACGGCGGTATTGTTTGCACATCATCGAACGCACAAAAAATTCTGGAATGGAGTTTTGCGCGACGCGAAAAAGTATTGTTTTTCCCTGACCAACATTTAGGTCGCAACACCGCGTACCGTATGGGAATTGGTTTAGATGAAATGGTCGTTTGGGATTTCACGAAACCGATGGGCGGTTTAACGGTTGAACAAATTAAAAATGCCAAAATGATTTTGTGGGATGGTTTTTGTTCGGTGCATCAAATGTTCAAACCTGAACATATCGACAATTATCTTGCTCAATATCCCGAAACGAAAGTGATTGTGCATCCTGAATGTTGTTTTGAGGTATGTCAAAAAGCCGATTATGTTGGTTCAACCGAATTTATTTTGAAAACTGTGCGGGCGGCTGAAGCGGGAACGCGCTGGCAGGTTGGAACAGAATTAAATTTAGTGAATCGGTTAAGTGAAGAATGCACGGATAAAACTGTGCAGTTCATGTCGCCGATGTTGTGTATGTGTTCGACGATGTTTAGAACCGACCCACAACATTTAGCATGGATATTAGATAATTTAGTTGCCGGTCATGTCGTTAATCAGATTTCCGTACCCGAAAAAGACGCGCGTTTAGCTAAAGAAGCATTAAATGCAATGTTGACGGTGGTTTAATCAGACTTAAAAAATTAGTTTCTCAACGCCGAGACAACACGATAGTTTGTTTTTGGCGTTGAGTGCGTACCGATAAGATTTTTTCAACCGCTCGCAAAAACGGATTTAAATCTGTCGTTTCAAATGAACCACTTAACGTTTCATTCGCCAACGTGGAGTCTGCAAAAACAAAATGCAAATCATGATACCGTTCTAGTTCGGCAACAACGTGAGAAAGCGGCGTGTGATTAAATATCAAACGACCATCAAGCCAACCGCTAGCTTGTTCAAGATTTGCAAGTTCGCTGGCGTGAAGATGTCCGTCTTCATCCATTTTGCAACTAAAGCCTGCTTTCACATTTTGACCTAGCCAAGCGTGTTCAGGTTTTACTTCCACTTCACCTTCCAAAACAGAAACAACCGTGCCGTCTTGTCGTTTGCGAACGTTGAAACGTGTGCCTATATCACGAACTTGCAACGTTCCCGCTTGAACTGTGAAGGTTCTAAATTTTTCATGCGTGACATCAAACATCGCTTCACCTTCTTGTAATTTAATTTCTCGTCGTAACCAAGAAAGTCGAACAGATAATTGTGTGGCGGCGTTGAGTTCAATTTGTGAACCATCGGCTAATTCGATGCTTCGTCGTTGACCAATACCTGTGCTGTGAGTAACGGTTTCTGCGCTGTAATCTAACCACCAACCTGTTGAAATCGCGGCAAACACTAATGTTGCTATGCCAGTTCGTGCAGCATTCCAACGTTGATTGCGAGCTTTTAAATTTGGTATTGGGACGGATTTAACGCTATCCAGATTTATCCATAATTTTTCCGCTTCGGCATAAGCCGCTGTATGAGATTTATGTTGTGCTAACCATTGTTGAAATTCAGAGCGTTGTTGCTCATCACAATCTTGACTTTGCAAAGCAACAAACCAAGTGACCGCCTGCTCAAAAGTACGCTGGTTAAAATTCATGATTTGAAAATGTTAAGGATTGAGGCGTTGATGACAATGCAACATCGCTTTGACCAAATGACGTTGCACTGTTTTTTCGGAAATCTTAAGTTCACGGGAAATTTCGGCATAGCTTAATTCGTTTATTTTTCTGAGCAGAAAAACGCGCCGACATTTGTCCGGCAATGAATTTATCGCATCTAACAAGCGTTCACACTGCTCACGCAAAATGGTCAGAGCTTCAGGTTGCATGTTTGGACAAACTAATTCGTCATCAAGTAACACGAATTTACTGGTGACACGTTGGTCATAACGTAAAAAATCAATCGCTAATCGTTCGGCGGTTCGATACAAATAGCCAATGAGATTGTCGCTATGCGGTATCGATTCTTTGCGTAATAAACGTAGATAAGTTTCTTGACTTAAATCTTGGGCGGTATCAGGACAACGTACACGTTGCATGAGAAAACTAATGATGGCTTCACGATGATTGAGAAACAACAGCGAAATTTGATCGTGGTTAATATAAACGGCAGACACTTAGCCAGACTCCAAAGATAATCAGAAAAATATCAATGGAACAGCAATCGTTATGCCAATGCCGAAAAGGCGCGTAAAATCTAGGCTGCTGATAATCTGTTGCTTTGATAAATGAATGAAATATGCGTGATTTAACACATTCACTACGTCATTTAGCGCAGTTTTGATGAGCACATTCGCTAATTACTTGAAGTAAGTTAGGACGCAAAAATTATGGTTCAGCAGTTGACACAGGCGATTTTGAAAGAGGTAGTTTTATGAATTCATATCAATCAAAAAATAAAATGCGAAGTGAAATTTTAAGCACTCTTTGGCAACCATTAACAGAAATAGGCAAAAACGCGCTGGAATCTTTTATTGCTTTACCCCAAATAGAAAATTGGAAACCTGAACGTTGGTTATTAGGTGAACTGTCACAAGTGTTTGATGTTGGACTTCCATTTGCACTACTAAAAGATAACGAATCGTTAACCGAGCATAAAAACTGCATTGGAAATGCTATTGGACAAAACCAACAAATTCCAATTAGTGATTTTAGTGAGTTACAGGTTGCCGCTATTTTGAGTAACTGGAATGCAAATGTGAAATTTTTACCTCGAAGTAATTTCAAGAGAATGCCTGATATTGAAGCCTTCTGGAATAATGACTGCATTACGGACGTAGAAATCACAAGAGCCAAAATTAGGCAACCTCATCAAGCTATTCAAGATAATTTGAAAATTTTTTCAGAAGCTGTTCGTGCCGATGATTTTAATTGGAATATCATTTGTTTTATGGCAGATGCCTCAAATAGTGAAGAACTAAATTTGGTTTTTGATGTTTTTACAAAGTTGCAATTAGGTCAAAATGCTGAACATTTTGGAAGATGGTATGTTCAAACAGTTCCAATCGAACAAAGTGATGATGTTGTGGGAGCAAATGTCATTGAATTATTTGCGCCAACTTGGTGGGAACATGGA
>JAQTOX010000008.1 GCA_028713055.1 Methylococcales bacterium
CAAACGATCAAGTTCACGCAATAATTCAATTCGCATCACACGCTGTGCGCTTTCAACTTGCACGGCTGGTTCAACGTTTCCGCTCAAACGCATCCGCGAAAATTCTTTGTAACCGGCTAAAAAGATTTTTTCAATGCCTTCTGGTTCAAAATCTTTCGCCGCGAGTTTGCGATAAAGCTCTGACAACGAAACGCCTGACCAAAATTGCTCTTCAAATTCGTCCGTGATTTCAATCGCGCGGTTGAGTTCTTTGCGTTTAGAAAAAATAAACGTCCATGATACGAGTGAGGCGGTAAATAAAACCAGCATCACAAATTGCACCACAAAACTGGCTTCGGTGACTAAATGGAAAATCGATAAATCAGTGTTCATTGTTTTTAGTTAAAAATGCGTCAAATAAAAAATCAGGAATGGCGGTCGGTTGAAATGCCTCTGCATTGATGCAAACAATCCGGCAGCTACAAGTGCAAAGCGTTATATCACTGCACTTAATGGTTTGTTCAAACGTAAAACTTGCCTTTTTCAATTGTGAAATAACCGCGCTAACGTGCAGTAAATCATTAAATTTTGCGGGACGTAAATAATCAATTTGCATATTTTTTACAGCAAAAATAATGCCCGCTTGTGCGCGTAATTCGTTTTGCTCAAAACCTAAATCACGCAACATTTCTGTTCTGGTGCGTTCAAAAAAATTTAAATAGTTTGCATGATACACCACGCCGCCTGCGTCAGTGTCTTCGTAATAAACACGAATTGGAAAAATAAAAGGTGTTTTCATGATTCAAATAAATCGACATTTGCTGTTGCAACTTTTGGGGCAGTCAAACCAAAATGCAAGTAAGCTGCCGACGTTGCTACACGTCCACGAGGCGTTCGCATAATAAAACCTTGTTGCAATAAATACGGTTCTAAAACATCTTCAATCGTGCCGCGTTCTTCACTAATTGCTGCGGCTAAGGTATCTAAACCAACAGGACCGCCAGAAAAATTCTCGATAAGCGTTAATAAAAACTTTCTATCTAAACTATCAAAACCATTGCTATCGACTTTCAACATTGTTAAGGCTTCGGCGGCAACCTGTTCGGTAATAATGCCGCTGCTTTTTACTTGTGCAAAATCTCGCACACGGCGTAATAATCGGTTGGCAATGCGTGGTGTGCCGCGTGAGCGTTTAGCAATTTCAACTGCCCCTTTGGGTTCAATCCCCATTTTTAAAACCTGCGCCGAACGGGTAACGATGCTGGTTAATTCTTCAACAGTGTAAAAAACTAAACGTTGCACAATGCCAAATCTGTCGCGCAATGGTGAAGTTAATAATCCCGCGCGAGTTGTCGCGCCAATTAACGTAAATGGCGGCAAATCGATTTTAATTGACCGTGCCGCTGCTCCTTCGCCAATCATCAAATCAAGCTGATAATCTTCCATTGCTGGATATAAAATTTCTTCAACGGCAGGACTTAAACGGTGAATTTCGTCGATAAACAGCACGTCGTGTTTTTCTAAATTCGTGAGTAACGCCGCTAAATCTCCCGCTTTTTCTAAAACGGGGGCAGCAGTTTGGCGTAAATTTACGCCCATTTCACTGGCAATAATCATCGCCAGTGTCGTTTTACCTAAACCTGGCGGACCAAAAATTAACGTGTGATCTAAGGCTTCTTGTCGCGCCAATGTCGCTTCAATGAAAATTTCCATTTGTGTGCGACATTCTTCTTGACCAACATAATCCGCCAATTTTTTTGGGCGCATCGCACGGTCAAAGCCTTCGTCGCCCTGCCCTGTATTTGCAGTAATTAAACGGTCTTGAGCAATCATTTCACAGCACTTTGCAATGCCAATCGAATAATCATTTCACAACTTTTACCTTCGGGTTGAATCGCAGAAACCATGCGACTGGCATCAAGCGGTTTATAACCAAGCGAACACAACGCACTAATCGCTTCTTCTCTGGCATTGCCAACATTGGCAAACGCAGGTGCATTTTCAAGTTTTGGCAATTTGTCGCGCAACTCCATCACTAAACGTTCAGCGGTCTTTTTGCCCACACCGGGTAATTTAACTAACGCGGCGGTGTCGTTATTTTGCACGCAGATTTGAAACTGCTCGGCCGTTTGTCCTGATAAAATCGTCAATGCCAATTTTGCGCCGACACCACTGATTTTAATCAGCGTTTTAAACAGCGTTTTATCTGCTTCAGTTGTAAAACCAAATAAACTGTGCGCGTCTTCTCGAACGACTAAATGCGTTTGTAAGGTAATTTCTGCACCCATATCGGGTAAATCATAAAACACTGTCATCGGGGCTTCGATTTCGTATCCTACGCCGTTCACGTCTAAAACGATTAACGGCGGAGTTTTCAAAGCAATTTTACCGCGCAAAAAACCAATCATTGTCGAATCCCCGTTTGCAAACGTTGTTGAGTTTGCGCGTAATGGGCGTGACAAATCGCAATGCCTAATGCGTCGCTTGCGTCAATTTGCAAATTCCCCTGAATATTCAACAAAAGTTTGACCATGTGTTGTACTTGTAATTTATCTGCGCTGCCTTTGCCGACAATGGCTTGTTTGACTTGCCGCGCGGCATATTCAAAAACGGGAATGTCATGCGTTTGCACTGCACAAATCGCAGCACCTCGCGCTTGCCCCAGTTTTAACGCCGAATCCGCATTTTTACTCATAAACACTTGTTCAATTGCCATTTGCTGTGGCTGATATTCATTGACTAATTGCAAAATGCCATCAAAAACTTGTTTTAATTTACGCGGCAAATCATCAGCTTGAATTTTCAACGCGCCACTTGCAATGTAACGATAACCGTTCGGCACAATTTCAATAATGCCATAGCCAGTTAGACGCGAACCAGGGTCAATCCCTAAAATTTTCACTAGCCCATTGTCGCCATAATTTCATCGCTAATATCACCATTCGAATAGACATTTTGCACGTCGTCTAAATCTTCTAAACGTTCAATTAACAACATCATTTTTTCAGCGTTTTCAGCATCTAATTCAGCTTTTGTACTGGCTTGCATCGTAATTTCAGAACTTTCAGGCGTAAATCCTGCGGCAACTAACGCTTCTTTAACGTTCAAATAATTTTCAAGCGTCGTCATGACATCTTTTGAACCATCATCATTGGTGACAACATCGTCTGCACCCGCTTCAATTGCCGCTTCCATCAACGCATCTTCGTCAACATCTGCACCATAACTGATAATGCCGATTTTGCTAAACATATACGCCACAGAACCGTCTGTGCCTAAATTACCGCCCGATTTGCTGAACGCATGGCGCACTTCGCCAACGGTGCGTTGTTTGTTATCCGTTAAACAATCGACAATAACCGCGACACCACCCGCGCCATAACCTTCATAGCGAATTGATTCATAATTTACGCCTTCCAAGGTTCCAGACGCTTTTTTGATTGCGGTATCAATCGTGTCACGGCGCATATTTGCCCCTAACGCTTTATCAATTGCCGTGCGTAACGCAGGATTACTTGAGGGGTCGCCACCTGCACTTTTTACCGCGACGTTAATTTCACGCAAAACCTTGGTGAAAATTTTTGCGCGTTGCGCGTCTTGACCTGCTTTACGGTGTTTAATATTTGCCCATTTACTGTGACCAGCCATGTTGCTTACTCTCTAAAAATTTTTTGAAAAAAGTTTATAAAATATACGGTAGAACCGCTGTTAAATTTTTGTCGGCAACGAAAAAATCTGCATTTTCACGCACCAATTTTCTATTCACCACGCCACCAAAACCAATCACTTTCGCGCCCGTTTGTTGCGCTTCTAAATCCGTTTTGCCATCGCCAATGAGAACTAAATTTGTCGCATTCAATGATTTTACGACTGCTGCTTTGCCACCGTTTTTTGCTAACGGAGAATCTATTTCATAGCTTACATAATCACCATTTTCAGCAAAATACACATCGACGGCATGAACATTTATTTCGGGAACATTTAATAATTTCGCCAACGGTAAAATCGCGGGCAATAATCCACCGCTAATGATATGAACAGTTTTATTATGTTTGGCGAGTTCAGTAAAAACGTCTGTAACGCCTTCAACTAATTCCGCGATATACAAATCTGCCACCCATTCAATTGCAACGCGATTTGGTTTAATTAAATCCAATCGTTTGCCATAAATTGCTTCGAGCGACACGTCTCCATTCATTGCGGCATCGGTGAGTTTAGCTAATTCATCGCCCAAACCTATGCGCCGCGCTAACTCGTCAATACCTTCGATTTTGCTTAACGTGCTATCGCAATCGAAACAGACAATTTCAGCATTAACAGTTTCGCTTAATCCAACTTCAAAATGAATTTCAATATCGGGTTGTTCTTGTTGCAAATAATTGATGCCATCAGGGGCAAGTTTGTCTGAAATAAAAATTTTTTTCATAAGGTGAGGTTCAAAGTCAAAAATGAAATTAAGGTTTGTGATAACCCGATGAAACAGGCTTTGAAGCAAGCTTTCCAATCGGTTTTACTACCGTAACAACTTTTGCTTTTGTCGGAACGATTGTTTTTTTTGTGACAACGACTTTTGATTTCTCTGTAACTTTAGACGCCGTCTGCCGTTTTGGGGCAACTTTTGTGTTGGTACTAGAGGCAATCGTTTTAACTGCTGGCTCTACAATTGAGGCCTTAGGCACAGCTAAAATTGCCTCATTTACTTCGGCTTCTTCTGGAGAAACAGTACGTTCATAAATCTCTGTTGGATTTCCTGTTTGTTTTTCTAAAGCCTCTTTCAAAGCCATTTGGTTAAATTCAGGCAATTCATAGTTATTCGCTTTCTGAATCAATGCTAATGCACTCGCCAAACGCTGCTCTACCGTAGTTTCCTCACCTTCCAAATCGGGATGAGATTCAATGTATAAAACGTTATCAAGCCAACCCACTTTTATCGGTTGTTTAACAATATAGACAGGCGTTCCCTCACTGACGAGATGGTAAAGTTGATCAATATCTTCAGGATACATTCGAACGCAACCGTGGGTAATTTGCATTCCAATACCAAAAATTTTATCGATGTCCGTGCCGTGAATTCGGTAATCACCCGGTAAATTTAAATACAGCGCGTAAGCTCCGAGTGGATTATGAATGCCGGCCGGAACCACTTCGGGTAAAGGGTCGCCATTTGCGGCATGTTCACGACGAATCGATTCTGGTGGTCGCCAAACGGGATCCTTGACTTTTTTCTGAATCGTTGTTTTTCCCAGTGGCGTGTTCCAATCCTGTCGCCCTACACCGTGTGCAAACGAATATATTTTGCCATCTGTCGAATAATAATACATTCGGTATTCAGCGATATTGAGTGTAATGCCAATATGTGGCGAATCAGGTAAAACACGCTTATTTGGCAATGTGATAATTTGATCTTTTTTAATAAGCCAACGATCTAAATCTTGATTCAAACGGATAATTTCCATCTGTCCCAATGAAAAACGTCGCGCCACGTCAAGCAACGTCTCATTTTTTTCGGCGCGGGTCACTGCAATTTCATTCGGATATTCTGCAACCACGCTGTCATGCAATTTTATGGGTGGATTATAGACAGTCGCAAAACTCGATTGAGACAGCAAAGTTAAAATGGTGACGGCAAAAGAAACGCGGATTTTCATTAAAATAAAAACTCAATAAACAAGGAGATAATTAAAAAACTTAACTCATTTTAGCAATAAAAATAAGTCACGTCTTAACTTTAAACCACGTTATTTTGTGAAATCAAAACAACAAAAATCCAAAACCATATTGGGCAACAGCAGATAATGACGACAATGAAGGTGTTGCCCAATAGAAAAAAATAGTTAAAAGTGCCATCAACGCGGATGACGGCAAATTTTTATAGTTAAACAATTTTAACGCCGTGCCAAATGATTTTTTCATGCGCCGATTCGACAAATCCACGCTGTACATTTCGTCTAATAACAAATGAACCAAAAAACCAAAGCCCAAAAAAAATCCATTTAACCACGCATACACTGCATTTTGTTTGAATGCGTAATTACTGACGCAAACTATTAACAACGAAAAAAATAGCAACGCTAAAACTGAATGAAAAATACCACGATGCACTGTGAACCGTGCTAATGATGCTAAAACTAAATAGCGCGTTAGCCAGTAAATTCCTGCTGCCAATACCAATAATTGATATGAAGTAACGTAAGACTTCAATGCTGATAAAACCGCTGTCACAGAAAGTAATGCTAATATGTTAAACAACAAACGTACTGGCTTTGAATTTACGGCATCCACATCTGGCAACATTCCGCCGACAATTCCAAGAAAGATTAACCACGGTGCGTGCGAAAAATCCATCACGTTTGCATTTACGCCTAACACCGCAACGACACTGCTACTACTCGCCGCCCCTGAAAGATGTACGTTAAAATTTGCCATTTTTATGCAACAATTTTCAGCGTGCTATAACGCAACGCTATCCACATAAAAAACTGCGTGCCTAAAATCAAATTCGCCATCAATAAATGAATGGGTTGCGCGACAGGTGGCATCCCCAATCGGTCTAAACTCACACCCGCTAAAATTGCAATCACAATTAAACTAAAAAGCAATAATCCTACGCGAACCAACGGGTGATTTTTTTCCACGTTGTGCCAAAGTTGCCAAACCAACCACAGATTAGTAAATAAAATCAGCGACGAAAACGATCGATGTACATAAAAAATTATCGGAAAATCTTCGCGCCAAAATTGGCGGTCAATGTAAGCATGTTCAAGAGAAATAAAATCAACCGCTTCGCGCACTTGTGTTCCCATTGCGATTTGCAATAACGACATTCCTAATACGATCAGCAAAACACTTTTAAATTTTGCAGGCAAAACTCTTAAATCAATAGATACAAAATTATCACGTTGCGAACGTGTAATCGTGTAAATCAACAATGCAACAATCATTAGCGCAACCATCATGTGAATGGTAATTTTTAGAGGATTCAAATTACTCGACACAACAGTTGAACCGAGCCAACCTTGAAAACCCACTAATAAAAATGCCGTTACAGATAAATAAAAAACTGGTTTATCGGTTTTTAAATAAATCCGTGACGACCACGCAGTTAAAAAAATCAAAAAGCCAATCGTCATACCAACCAATCGATTCGTATATTCCGTCCACGTTTTAACGGGATTAAATTCTGTGTTTTCATAACCACGATGGGCATAAATTTCGTGGTAGTTCAGCGGAAGTTGCGCCTCTGAAGTAGGTGGAATCCATTGTCCAAAGCAAGTGGGCCAATCAGGACAACCCATTCCTGCACCTGAGGCTCGAACAATTCCACCCGCTAAAATTACAAGATAAACCGCACAAATGGTCAACATTCCCAAACGTCGAAAACGTAACGCTGCTGTTTCATTCATTATTTTCATCCGTCTACAATTGTTAAAATTTCTCGTACTGTATTGTTCAACCGTAACGTCAGATTTGTTACTTCAGTATTTAATACACACAAAATGACCATCTTATTCACTGAAATAGATTCAACTTTATCTGTATCTTGATTTTTGACTTTACATGGAATCCCGCGTGCTTGTGCTAATAAAACACTGCCTACGTCCTCACCCTCTTCGTTAATAATTGAACTATTTGTTTGAACCATCGCATTCGGATCGCAAAGCGCGAGATTTAGCTGACGTTTTACATCACCAAGATAATGAGTGCGTGCCACAATTTCCTGCCCTGTGTAACAACCTTTAGTAAAACTCACTGCCCCAGTTTCGTCTAACTTTAACGCTTGAGGAATAAATTGCCCACTCGTTTCAGGCAAAATCCACGGTGTTCTAACGGTAGTTGGTTGTAAAAATTTAGTAATTGGTACATTTTCAATTTCAGAAATTTCAACTTTAGCGCGTAATTTATAATATTCGAGTAGTTTTTGAATAGTCGCTAACAACGATTTCGGTAAAATCAATAAAAAACCATCTTTTACTTTTGTAATCAAAAAAATGGAAATTACTCTACCTTTCTGATTGCAAAATGCGCCCACGTTACTTTTGTTTTCAATAACTGCATTGATGTCACAAGTTATTTGTCCTTGTAAAAAAGTAGCAGCATCTACGCCCATTATGGATAACACACCTAAATCCTTTAAATTAATCAACGATTGCATTTTTTCTCCAATGTTAAAAACCTGTAAATGAAATCCACTTTTTCATCATCACTCACACGTTCACAAGCGATTTCGTTCCAATCATGAAAATCAATTTCTGGAAAAAATGTATCACCATCGAATTCCGCTTCAATGTCTGTTAAATAAAGGCATTGTGCCAATGGCAATGCAGTTTCATAAAGTTTTGTTCCACCAATAATAAATAATTCTTTACCATAATTTTGTGCTGCCTGTAACGCCGTCTCAAGCGAATTGAAAACCAAACAACCTTCAGGTTTATAATTCAAGTTTTTACTCAAAATCATATTTGTGCGTCCTATTAAAGGTTTGCCAATTGATTCAAAAGTTTTGCGTCCCATCAAAATTGGCGCGTTCATGGTGATTGTACGAAAACGTTTTAAATCGGCGGATAAGTGCCACGGTATTTTGTTATCTTGCCCAATAACGCGGTTTGCCGACATCGCGACGATAAGTGATATTTTCATTTTGTATGGAGCTTGTTATGCTTTAAAAGGGGATGATTTTAATGCAAAAGGGTATATGAAAAAAATTTTAGTGGTTTTTACGGGCGGCACGATTGGCTCGAGTGTCAATAATTGCACAATTGATACGGACGAAAAAACGTCTTTTTTATTATTGGCACAATTTAAACAGCGTTATCCGCAATCTAACGTGACTTTTACAACAATACAACCGTATCAAATTTTGAGCGAAAACCTTGCGCCCAAAGTGTGGTCAACGTTAATTACTGCAATCGAAAATGAAAATCCGCAAAATTACGATGGTATTATCATCACACATGGTACAGACACGTTAGCTTACACCGCGGCGGCGTTAGGGTTTTATTTTCACACACTGAATATACCAATTTTTCTAGTTTCCAGCCATTATCCGTTAAGTAATGAGAATGCAAATGGCTTGGATAATTTTAGTTTTGCGGTTGAAAAAATTGTGACCGAAAGTTTAACAGGTGTTTTTGTACCCTATCGAAATCCCTCTGAAAAAATTGTGACATTGCACAAATCCACACGTTTAAATTGTTCTTCACAATTGAGCAATGATTTTTTTAGTGTTTTGGGGGAAAATACAACTTCAAAAACAATTTTTAACATACCGTTGAAACCGCAATTTTCAGAGCAAATTTTGCTTATAAAACCTTATCCAGCTTTGAATTACGATCATATTAATTTAGAGAATGTTGAGGCGGTTTTGCACGATTTGTATCATTCTGGAACGGCGTGTACGACAGAGAAGTGGGGTAAAAACAAGTCACTACTTCATTTTATAAATCGCTGTAACACGCAGAATGTAGCTGTTTATCTTGCGCCCGTGTTAAAATCGAACAGTTTTTATCAATCTACATTTGAATTGAGTCTATGCAAGGCAACGACACTTTGGAATATATCGATTGAAGCAGCTTATGTGAAATTATCATTAGCTTATGGTAACTTTGCCGATGAAACAACAATCGTTTCATTCATACGGCAGAACCTGGCTGATGAGTATATTAACTAAATCTTTAACAAAATTTGGAGTTTTATGATGAGTGCAGTGCTAGAAAAAATTTGTGAGCCTAACGGCGCAATTGTTTATCGTATCACGATAAAAATGCCGAATGGCACGAGCAAAATTGAAAATTTTACTCGGTTGTTTGATGCTCAAAAACGTATTAGACAAATTGAAGAAGTCCCTACAAAAAGGAATGTTACGGGTAATCATTATATGTAAATTTAGTAATCACTAAACCGTTATCTCGGTTTTAAGTTTTAAATTTTAATCGCCAGTGTGATCTCCCGCTTTTTCGTAAACGATCGACCTGTTAGGCGGTAAGAAACGCTTTGCAGTTATGGTAAAACCTGTACTTCAATACTTTTTTGTAGTCCAAAAAGGATTTAGTTTGCTAATCTGCAAACCGTAACTATCATAATTTGTGATAGCTAGGTGCGAGCAAATAGCAGCGTTTTTAACGGTAACGCTGAAAACAAAAAGAATGCTGGCATTGTGCTTATAGACTCCCAATCTAAATCATAAATTTCAGAATGGGGCTGCATAGGAGATATTATTACGCCGCTTAACTTTTCAATTAAGCGGCGTAATGTTTTTAGAGATTTTTTCGAACGAAACTTATTTGTGTGCCGCGTCGTAGATTTCTCTCATTTCTTTTACATAGACTGCTGCTGCTTTAACTGCAACACCAGCTTCCGCCATATTGTCTTGAGTTGCTGCTTCACGCGCTGCACTCAATTTGTCATTCAATTTTTGACGTAAACGTTCGGTTTGTTCATAACGGAATTCTTTTTGTAATTGACGTGCTTCGGCAAGCGCAGCAATGAATCCTGCTTTATCGCCTTTTTCGGCAATGGAAATCGCTTCTTCAATTTTTGCTGCTGTGTTGGTTGCTGCAGTTTTTACGAGTGCATTTTTATCCACATGTTCCTCAGCTGCAAAAGTTGGTGCGGAAACTGCGAATGCTGCCGCGATAGCAGTTGATAAAACGATTTTTTTAAACGTGTTCATTATGTTCCTTGAATATGGGGAAAGAGAGATAGTTTATCTTGAAACCTACTAGAAAAGTCGGTTAAGAAGGGGCGCATTATAGGTTATTTTTTTTGCTTTAGCGATTAGCAAAAATTGGCTAAAAGCCAAAATCCGCGTAGAATTTGTGACAATTTAAATTCAAACCAATTTATTTATGCCTTTTAAAATATCCTTCTTAAAGCACATTTTATTACCTTCGACGATTTTGTTGCTGGTGATTGTGTTTGTGTTTGGTCGTTTGGCTAATATAAAAATTGTTGATTTAACCAGCGGATTTTCACATCCATTGGAAGGCTGGGATCATCTTATTACGATGTTAGCAGTCGGAATTTGGGCAGCACAATTGCGTGGCAAAGCGATTTGGTTGTTGCCGTTGACGTTTGTTAGTGTGATGAGTTTGGGTGGCATTTCAGGTGCCGCAAAATATCTAGCTGTGCCAAGCGCGGAAATTTTAATTGTCTTATCTTGTCTTGTTTTTAGTATCTTAATTATTCGAAAAATTCGTTTCGATACCAAAATCAACGTGTTAATTGTGGCATTTTTCGCTTTCTTTCATGGTTACGCACACGGTCAAGAAATCTCCGCGTCAGCAAGTTTAATTTCCTACACATTAGGTTTCATGATTGCTACGTTGTTATTACATGGCGCGGGGATTTTGGTTGCAAAAGTTATTTTACTTTCGATTACGTTTTTTATTGCACAAGCGTTACACGTTGTCGTTCCAACCGAGTTGGCAAAAACCGTCACAGCAAATTATTCACAACTTACACAAAGCGATTTCCAACAACCCGAATCATCATCGATTGAAAAACCGCCGCTGATAAATTACTCGCCGCAATGGCAAAATTTATCGCCGCCACTCGGATCCGTTTTACAATACTTCACCCTCGAAAAAACGTATTTCGTTGTGTGTACGTTGTTGCTTGTTTTTACGATTTCGCAATTTGTTTGTTACGTTTTTTATATAAAACAACGTCGTGATTTTATTTTTTGTTCAAAATTCTTCGCTTGTTGTTTCAATTTTCGCTTTACTTCCTTCGCTTTACCCTCAACGCTTTCGCGTTTAAATCAATTTTCATTTTCTCAATTTAAATCCAAGGGGATTTTTATGCGTATTCGTTTGCCTAAAATTTTAGCGTTACTTTCACCTTCTTTTGCTCACGCGCATTTGATGATATTTATTGCTTAACTAATCACTCTCACGCTTAGTCTTATGAACGCAACAAATACTACTTTTATGGGTGAACCATCGAAACATGAGCTAAATCAATCTCGGCAACGAGGCTCGTTAATGCTGGCGGTCGTTATTGCGTTGCATAGCGCGATTGCCTTTGAGTTGTTAAGCGCATCAAAAGAGGTCGTCAAAAAACCACCGATGATAATGGAAGTAGCAATGGTGACATTGCCAAAACCCAAGCCACCTGAACCACCAAAACCCATTGAAAAAGAAGAACCACCGCCAGCACCTGTTGTAAAACCTGTGGTGAAAAAAGAAGTCGTGAAACCTAAACCAATTGTAAAACCTGAGCCTGTGAAAAAAATCACGCCGCCCAAACCTGTTTTACAACCGAAGGTTTTAACCACGACAACAGAAACGGCTGAGACGAGTATTCCAAAATTTGAAGCCGCATCAACGATTTCTGCGCCAGTTCAAACACCTACGCCAGCCGTTGAAACAAAAGCCGCACCAAGCAAACCTGCTGAAACATCAGGTCATGGACAAGAAGCGGCGGTTTCATCAGGCGGAACGTGTGAAAACTGCGACAGCATCGAAAAACGTTTGCAACGTCGCTACGCACGACGCAATTTTTCTGGTTCAGTTTCGTTCGTTTTTACAATCAGCGAAGACGGCAAAGTTCAAAATGCAACGCTTAAAAATGCCGAACCTACTGATATGTTTGACGATGATACGATTGCTGAAATTAAGGATAGTTTAATGGAAATGGAATTCGAGCCAAAAATTTCAGGCGGCAAAGCAATCAGTTTCAAAGGTACAAAAACAATTAAATTTCAATCTTCTAAATAATCTAGGAATAAAAAATGACCGATTTAATTACTAATTATGTTATCGATGCAACGTTTTACATTTTACTGATTTTTTCAGTGCTGACGTGGACGATAATTTTTTTCAAACTTTGGCAATTCATGTCAAACAATCGAAATAACGCCACATTTAACGAAGCCTTTTGGAATGTACAAAATTTAGAACACGCTAAACGTTTACCTGACGATATTTTCAAAGGGACACAATCGCATTTAGCGTATGAAGGCTTATTTTGGCTTGATGAATATCAACGCTTGCGGGGCAAAAGTTTCAAATATGCAGGAAATCCAAATGAATTACTCGAACATGATTTGCGTGGGCAATTGCAAAAAGAACAACACGCGCTTGAAGGTGGTTTGACGGTGCTTGCAAGTATCGGTAGCACCGCGCCGTTTGTGGGTTTATTCGGAACGGTAATGGGAATTATGCACGCAATGCACGATATTACAGCAAGCGGTTCAACCAGTTTAGATGTTGTCGCAGGACCTATTGGTGACGCGCTGGTTGCGACAGCCATTGGCATCGCGGTCGCTGTGCCAGCGGTACTTGCGTACAACTTCTTTTTGCGTCGAGTGAAATCACAACGCCAACAATTAGAAAGTTTTGTCGGGCATTTTTTGCTTGTTGCTGATTTGCCAAAAGAATAAGGAATTGTCATGGCTTTTAAACCCCAATCTGAAGACGAAAGTGCGTTGAGCGAAATTAACGTTACGCCGCTGGTGGACGTGATGCTTGTGCTGGTGATTATTTTGCTTGTCACCGCGCCATTGTTGACGCAATCCGTGCAAGTGAAATTACCGAAAACCACCGAAACGGTTGCCGACACACAAGCTCAACCGTTGCAACTTGGTATCGATGCACAAGGCGCAATTACCTTAAACAAAGAACCTATTTCAGATTTAAGTGCATTGGAAATTGCGTTGAAAGCGGAATTTGCCAAAGACGCTGAAATTGGTGTGCATTTGTATGCCGACCAAGCTGTGGTTTATGCAAAAGTGGCAGAAGTCATGGCAACCGTGCAACACGCAGGCATTTCTAAAATTGCATTTGTGAGTGTTGAACAATGAAACTAATCAGCTTTTTATTTTTATTTGCTTATGCACAATTTGGTTTTGCTCACGACCCAGGTTTGAGTTCTGCCGAAGTTGTTTTAAATGAAAATGGTGTAGATGTTTCCATTACGTTTGCCTTGCAAGATACCGAAGCCTTTGCCCCCATGGATAACGATGGCGATGCCGAAGTCAGCAACGCAGAACGTGAAGCTGCAAAACCTGAAGTCGCCGCATTGCTGGCTAAAGAATTAGACGTGACGCTCAACAATCAAAACGTTAAACCTGTTAAAGCGGGTGATGTAACGTTTGACGCTCAAAACAATGCGCACATTTTGCTTCATTACGAACCTGCCGCGACGAGTTTGAAAATGCAATTATTGTTTTTGAATAAATTGCCTGATGGTCACAAACAAGTTGTCACGATTAAAGATGCAACTGGCAAAAACTTGAGCGAAAAAATGCTCATGCAACAAGATAATTTAATCGAATTAAATTTAACTGCTGGTGAAAGTTCGTCGATGTTCAAAGACTTTTTTGTTTTAGGCGTTGAACATATTTTGACGGGTTATGACCATCTATTGTTTTTATTTGCATTATTGATTGTGACGCATCGATTCTGGGCGGCATTTGGCATTATCACGTTTTTTACCATTGCACACTCGATTACGCTTGCGCTCGCAGGCATGAATCTGGTCACAATTCCTAGCACAATTGTTGAGCCACTTATTGCAGCATCGATTGTGTATGTTGGTGTAGAAAATCTGATTCGCAAAGAACCCAAAGGCAGAAAATATCTGACTTTTTCATTCGGTTTAATTCACGGTTTTGGTTTCGCCGCCGTGTTGCAAGAAATGAATATCACCAGCATCGAAACGGGCATTTTAGTTCCGTTATTTTCATTCAATCTTGGTGTGGAAACAGGACAACTTATTGTCACGTCAATCGCTTTACCCATCATTTGGTGGTTACACACCAAACCACTGATTGAAAAATACTTCGTTCCCGTTTGTTCAGTATTCGTCAGCATAGCTGGCATGTATTGGCTAATTGAACGCACTCTTTTATAAATTTAACACTCTCTAATAATTCTAATCACAATGAGAAAATCATGAGAAAACAAAACCATCCGTTTAAATTAACGCTGTTGTCATTAGCGATTTTGGCAAGTTTTTCAGCTTACGCCCATGCGGAATATACAGAATCTGAAACACAAGTTGCCGAATCGGATAAAAAAATCAAAAAATCGAAAGAATCAACGAAATCTAAAGAAGACAAAACTGTTGAATTTGAAGACATGATCGTAACAACTGAACGTGCAGATTCGCTCGTCGGAATTGCTGGCAGTGCTTCACAAGGAAACGTCGGACAAGAACAATTAAAATACCGTCCCGTCACACGACCTAGCGAAATTTTAGAAACTGTCCCTGGTTTAATTTCCAGCCAACATAGCGGTGAAGGTAAAGCGGCACAGTATTATTTACGCGGTTTTAACTTAGACCATGGCACTGACTTTTTAACACAAATCGACGGCGTACCAGTGAATTTAACATCACACTCACACGGTCAAGGTTGGATGGATACCAATTTTTTGATTCCTGAAATGATTAAAACTATCAATTATCAAAAAGGAAATTATTACGCTGAAAACGGCGACTTTTCCAGTGCCGGCGCTGCAAATATTCAGTATTTTGGTGATTTACCTGAACACACGGTGAAATTTACAGGTGGTAGTTTTGATTATTACCGTGGTTTAGTGATGGGGTCGCAAAAACTCGGCGATGGCAATTTGGTGTATGCAGGCGAAACTGTCCACAACGGCGGACCATGGCAAGTTAGCAACGAGTATTTAAAATTTAACGGTGTTCTAAAATATAGCGAAGAACATGGCGACCATGGTTGGAGTATCACAGGGATGGCAATGTCAGCGGATTGGAATTCAACCGACCAAATCCCAAAACGCGCCGTTACAAATGGCACAATTGATCGTTTTGGAAATATCGATTCAACTGACGGTGGACGTAGTGACCGCTACAGTGTGACCAGTGAATGGCATCGTCAAGATAAAAATAGCAAAAGCCAAGTCATGGCTTATGGTTTGTACACATCGCTCGATTTGTTTTCAAACTTCACTTATTTCATGGATGACCCGATTAACGGTGACCAATTTGGACAACCTGATGAACGTTTTGTCACAGGAGCTAAAGCCAGTCATACGATTTATCATAAAATCGGACAGTTTGATTCTGAAAGTACATTTGGGTTGCAATTTCGTAATGACAATATCAATAACGCGTTGCTGAAAACCAAAGCACAACAAGTGTTAGATGTAACACGAAAAGATAATATTTGGGTGAGTAGTTTAAGTCCGTATTTTGACAATAAAACGATGTGGACAAATTGGTTGCGAACTGATGTAGGACTGCGTTTTGATGGTTATCGTTTTAATGTGAGTAAAAGTAATCAAGCCGCAAACGACGGCACTGTTTATGATGGCATGGTTAGTCCGAAAGCAGGAATCGTGTTTGGCCCTTGGGCAGAAACCGAATTTTATTTAAACGGTGGCTTAGGTTTTCACAGTAATGATGGACGTGGTGTGAACACAAAAGTTGACCCGAAAACGGGGGACAAAGTTGATCCCGCTGTACCGTTATCGCGTACTTATGGCGCAGAAGTTGGTATGCGTAGTAATTGGATTAAAGGTTTAAATAGTACACTCGCAATTTGGTGGTTAGACATTGATTCTGAACTATTATTTGTCGGAGATGCGGGAACAACTGAAGCGAGTCATCCAAGTCGTCGTTACGGGATTGAATCGGCAAACTATTATTCCCCTACCGATTGGCTAACATTCGATGCGGATTTAAGTTTTTCAAAAGCGCGTTTTCAAGGTCATCCAGCGGAAGGCAGTTATATTCCTGGGTCAGTTGAAACCGTGATTGCTTCTGGTGCAACATTTCATGATGTGTTTGGTGGGTTTTATGGTGGTCCACGATTACGGTATTTTGGGCCTCGTGCGTTGATTGAAGATAACAGCGTACGTTCAAAAGAAACGGTAATGTTGTCAGCAATGACGGGTTATGAATTTAACAAACATTGGAAGCTGCAAGCGGAGGTCTTCAATTTATTGGGTAGAAAAGACAGCGGGATTGATTATTACTATGGCTCTTGTTTAAAAACAGACACGACTTGTCCAGACGGTGGAAATCAAGATATTCACTTCCATCCTGTTGAACCGTTGAGTTTTAGAATGACGTTATCGACCAGTTTTTAGATTAAAGAATGCGGTAGAACGGTTACATATCTACCGCATTACAATCACATCACCGGTTCTCCGCCTAATTCTCCTGTTTTAACAAATGGGAGTAGGTAATAATCGTACATGTATTCCATGATACTTTTTACTTTTGGAGTTGTTGTGCTGTACGACACTGGTGGTTTTGGATCATATTCCAAGTCAAGCATTACCGCCTGCGTATAATCTTTCCCAAATAATTTTAAAACAATTGCCAAGGACATATCGGCTCCTGCCGTGACACCAGCTGATGTCCAATACTTACCATCTTGAACCCAACGTTTTTTCTGATATTTGGCACCATATTTTGTCAACATTTCTTCGGCTCTATACCAATGAGTTGTTGCTTTTTTGCCTTTTAAAAGACCCGTAGAACCCAAAATCCAAGCACCTGTACAAACACTTGTTGTGTAAATAGTGGTTTTATCAATTTTTCTTATCCAATCGAGTATTACGGTATCTTTCGTTTGTGCCGCTGCCTCAGTAGCACCACCCGGAATAACTAAAATATCAAGTTTATCAACTTCATCAATGGATTTATCAACGTTTATGGTCAACTTGCTACTTGTTGTAATAGTTCCTTTTTTTTGTGCAATCATGAAAACTTTTAATCCAGCACTTTTAAATACCTGATAAGGATTTATCGCATCAAGTGCATACATACCATCATAAACGTAAATACCAATGCCGTTTTTTGTAACATCGGGTTTAGGCTTAGTGCCCATAAACGCCATTACTTCATCAAAACTCACGGCAACATTATCTTGAGCAGCAGCTTGTGAAGCCGATTCAAAAATTAAAGCGAAAAAAACTATAAAAAATACTCGAAAAAATAACATCATCATTCCGTTCAAATTTTGTTTAAAAAATTGGGGTGTTGCACATTCGATGTACAACACCCCATTCGTTTTTCCATTTATTTTTTAATATTTTAATGTCTTACGTTAAAACGTAATTCTAATGCCTGAAGTGCATTGACACAATCAGAAGTAGCTTGTAATTCGGCACCACTTGAATCGGAGCGACATTCTTTATTTTTTGCTTCAGCGATTTTTATATTTGCCGTGTACCATGCCATACTCCGTGGCTCATCAGATTTTGAACCTGCAACACTCGTTTGTTGAAATACAACAATGGTTGCTAACACGGAAACAGCCGCTGTGATAATAATTTTGTTTTTACTCAATTTTTTCATTTTTTCATTCTCTCGGTTAGAAAACTGGAATTGATCTGCCCACTTCTCTTATGAGCGACAACTCATAAGCTGTGTTCAGTATAATCTCGCTCTAACCGTTTGAAAATGTGACAAAATGTCGCGTGACGTTTTGTCGCGCGGCAATTTGTCGCACCTTTCCATCACTTATTTAATTTCACGCACTAAACGAAAGCCAATATCACCACTGCGCGTTGATGGCAAACCACTGTATCTCACTGCCGATCGTAAATTGGTATTTTTCGCTACCCAACTGCCACCACGATAAATTTTATATTGTCCTGATTCTGCACCTTTTGGATTTGTTTCGAGACTGTTTTTATAATAATTTGGATCATACCAATCTTGCACCCATTCCCAGACATTGCCGTGCATATCAACTAATCCCCACGAATTGGCGGTTTTCTGACCAACTTCGTGAGTGTCGCCACCGTAACCCTCATTACCAAACCACGCATATTGCTTAATACTTTTCGAGTCATTACCAAATGACCAAACAGTTTGTGTGCCAGCTCTGGCAGCATATTCCCATTCAGCTTCTGTTGGTAAACGATAAACATCAACCTTTTCGCGGTCGTTTAATTTTTCGATAAATGCCTGTGTATCGTTCCAATTGACTTTTTCAACGGGACGATACATTCCTTTGAACTTGCTTGGATTGCTACCCATCACGTCTTCCCATTGTTTTTGAGTAACTTCTGATTCGCCCAAATAAAATGGCTGATCAATACAAACTTTGTGTTGTGGCAACTCATTTCCCGTCGTTTGCCTGTCTTTATCATTAAGCTCCGTTTGTTTATCCTGCCCCATTTGAAAACAACCTGCTTCGATTTTTACAAAACGAATCCCATCAAAATTTTTCATTTCATTCGCCGAAACGTTTTGTATCACGAGAAATGCAGAAACTAACGCGATTTTATTTTTATTATTCATAACTTTGACCTCTTAATGTTCACTGTGAATTTTGCATCTGCCATTATAATGACGCTCCTGAAATTCACTATTTGTTTATTGTCTTATGATTAAAACGATGCTTTGTGCCAGCCTATTTTTAGTTAGTTGCACGACGATTACGCCACAAAATTTTTCATCAACGTTTTATCCAAAAACGTCGGTTAGTTTGTTAGAAATTAACAGTTTCGACATTTATAAAGATGGTAAAACACTACATGCACTGATTTCTGGTTTGAAAACTGAAAAAGATAATGTTCAAACCATTCGTTATTTAAACTCCACCGATAATGGCAAACATTGGTCTTCACCTGTTGATATTCAAAATACTTTATCCTCCGCCCTTGCAACACGTGGGAATGATGTTCAACTTGCCGCAAATGGACAAAATTTAGTGGCGATTTGGCAAACTCAAGGCGAGATTCCAAACAGTGGTGCGTTGGTCAGTGTTTATTCTCACGATGCTGGAAAAACATGGAACGCTGGTAAAAATCCAGCTGTAGATAATGCGGGAGATCAATCACATGTGGATTTAATCGCTGATAAAAATGGAGTTTTTCACACCGTTTGGCTCGCAGATCCTGAAGAAAATGGCTATCAAAGTTTGCGTTATGCACGTTCGATGGATAACGGCGAAAACTGGAAACCACCTATAAAATTAGATGATTCCAGTTGTTCATGTTGCTGGAATACGCTTGCCGTTTCACCGAATGATGAACTTCATGTACTTTATCGTGATATGAATCCGCGTGATATGACGTTGCTCAGTTCAAGCGATTATGGTGATTTGTGGCAAAGTAAAAAAACAGTAGGTCA
The DNA here is from genome assembly GCA_028713055.1 of Methylococcales bacterium. Taxonomy (GTDB): domain Bacteria; phylum Pseudomonadota; class Gammaproteobacteria; order Methylococcales; family Methylomonadaceae; genus UBA10906. The sequence continues at coordinate 20,038 of JAQTOX010000008.1, forward strand.
ATTTGATTGGCATTTTGATGGTTGTCCACACGTTGGTGGGGGCATTACGTTTGATGAAAATAATGATTTTTACGCCAGCGTTTGGACGGGAGAAGTATCAAAATCGGGCTTATATACAGTGAATTCAATTACGAATTCACCCGTTAAAATTGGTAGGAATGCTACGCACAGCGACATTGCGATTTTAGAAAATCGTGTTGTGGTAGTTTGGGACGAAATGAGTGTAGAAGGTACAGGGATTTTTACCGCACAATCTGTTGATAAAGGTGCCACATGGTCAACACCGCGTCGTTTATCTGCAAATAGTACAAATTCAACGCATCCACGCATTGTTGCTAGTGAAAATAACGCCTTGATTTTGTGGACAGAAAAACAACCTAAACAGTCGAATCAATGGGCGATGACATGGCTCAACTAAATCATTTCCCAAGCACCGCAATCAAATCTTCTTTTTTCACCGCACCCGCGTGACGATAAATAATTTGCCCTGTCGCATTTACGACCACCGTATAAGGCACAGTATTCGCGCTGTTACCTAATTGTTGTGCTAAATTAAACCCATCCCATTCGTTACTAATCAACACGGGATAATTCATTGCTAACGTATTTTTATAACGTGTCACTGCTGGCAATTCGTCAATTGCAATACCAATAAATTGAACATTTTGTTTCGTATATTGTGTTTGTAATTGCACGAATTCGGGAATTTCTTTTAAACATGGCTGGCACCACGTCGCCCAAAAATTGATAACTAGCTTTTTACCTTGCCATTCTGAAACATCGTGCATTTTTCCATCAGTATCAATAAAACTAAATGCTGGCAAAACATCGTCTGAGTAGACGTTAGAATGACGGAATAAAAGAAAGATCAGCGTAGCTATTTTTAGTATTTTCATTACGTTAAGGTTGCTAGGTTTAAGGTTCGACCAGGTTATAATAAACCCCCTTTCTAATTCAAGTATTAACTTTTTATGAAATTTAATTACGCAAAATCCTTTTTAAAATCATTGCTTTTTACAGTAGCCCTCGCCTCGCCATTTTCTGTTTTTGCACACGCTATTATGGTCAAGTCACAACCCGAGCAAAATACTACGATTACCGCTTCACCTAAACAAATCGACGTATGGTTCAACGACAAAGTCGGCGGAGAATATAAAGCAGTTGCTGTTATTGATAGTAAAGGTAATCGTGTTGATAACAAAGATGTGCAACAAGAAATACTCGATGGATCACACCTATATTGCACTGTTCCTGACTTACCGCCAGACACTTACACTGTTCGTTATCGCGTAGTTTCAATCGACACGCACATTGTTACTGGAAAATTCCAATTCACTATTAAACCTTAAATTTATGAAAAAAAAATTTATTTTAGGCCTGCTATTCGCGAGTGTATTAACAGGTTGCGATATATCGGAAAAACTCGGTACACCACCACAAATCGCAGATGTTAATAGCGTCGGTTGTTTAGTTGCAAACGATTTTTATGCCGTACATTTCAGTGCGTATTTAAAACCGAGTCAAGGTAATGACCGCGAAGCGTTATTAACACCATACTGTCAAGAATTGCCTGATGTTGGCAAAGCATTTTTCTCGGCAGACCTAATCGACCGCGACATTCGTAAAACACCGATAGGTATCCGTGTTGTTGAAATCGAAAAAATAAGCGATCAACCGGGTGATTTCAAAGAAATTCGAGAGTTAAACCATGTTGAATCCAAAATATATTCAAAAGGTGTGGTTGAAGCACAAGCTGATTTAGATAAAAAAGGGGATTACGCTCTAATTTTATTGATTGGTGGCGAAGAAGCTATCTCGAATGAGGATAAATTGAAAATTACTTTTCATGTTGGTGCAAATCCATTTAACTGGTTAAAACTAATTGCTAGCAGCGTAGCTGCATTGTTCGTACTTTTTTGTGGTGTTTCTTTTTATCGCAAAAAATGGAATGGGACAAATGTTAAAAAAAATACTTAGCGTACTTTTTTTGTGTCTTTACACTCAATGGGGTTTCGCGCACAACGCGAGGTTAAGTTCGGCTGATATAATTTAAATGACAAAAGTGTCATTACTGTCACCTTTGCGCTGCAAAACACCAATGGATAATGATGACAATGCTGAAGTCAATGATACTGAACGTGACGCAGCGAAACCAGGAGTAGCTACGATAATCGTGAAAGAATTACAGCTGACCCTAAATGACCGAATTGCAAAACCAGTTGGTTTAGGAAATGTAAATTTTGGCTCTCAAAACAATGCCCACATTTTGTTTCACTACGAACCCGTCACGACAATATTGAAAATGCAACTATTGTTCTTAGACAAATTACCCGACGGATATAGACAATTTGTGACAATTAAAGATGTAGCCGGAAAAAACGTTATCCAAAAGACGCTAACTTTACAGTCATGACAGAACCTGCCGCCTCAAATGGGGTTATACAATTCCAACAATGTGCTGCACGCTTGTAACCTCTTGATTTTCGATGTCTACAACGTAAACACGATCGGGTTTTGCAATTGTGGATCTAAAAAAAGGCTTGGCTGAAGTTGATGCTCACCATCCCCACACCTATCGGTTCTGAGTGGAAGAATTCCGTGCGGTCAGTTAAATTTCTCAATAAACGAAACATCATCGATGTTTAAATATTTTTTATACTTGATGTTAAGCATATTCTGACAGGCTACGATCATTTGCTATTTTTATTCGTGTTATTAGTCGTAACGCGGAATTTTTAGTCGGCTCCCAAAATTGTCACATTTTTCACTATTGCTCATTCAATTACTCTATGGTTGGCAGGGTTAAATCTCATGACTCTACCGAACCAAACACATGATCATTGAATCATTGATTGCAACGACAATTGCTTATGTCGGCTCAGAAAAAAAGCCAAAAAAAAACGTAAATGGCTCACTTGTTTATTTGGCTTAATTCACGGTTTTGGCTTTGCTACAGTGTTACGGGAAATGGAAATTTAAAATAATGAATCAGAAACTCTTGTGTCGTTGCCGTCCGTTGAAAGCTTCGTTGGCATTGCCAGTGATTATATGTAAAAAACTGCAAATGAATGCGAAACTCGTCTTGTTCCAGGTGTGTTCAGTGATTGTAAGTTTTGCAAGCATATATTTATTACTTATTTGTCAAATTTTGTTTCTATTTTTTGAATTTTTTTAAATCAACCTATTTCGATAATCTAACCAAAATAAAAAACATTAACGTCCAGCAAAAAAGATTTTTAAAGAAATAAAAAAACCCCCGTTATTTGCACAACGGGGGTTTTTTCAGACAGCTACACTAAACGATTAGATAAACACTGGAATTAATGGAGCATCCACTGTAATCATTTGACGTTTACCAGCCTCATCAAAGAAGAACAGCAAACCAGCAAAACGGCTGTCAGGATCATAGATCAAATCAGCTAAACGGTAAACTTCCCACGCTGCGTCAGATGCCGTAACTTGAACAGTTCTTGTTTGACCTGGTGCTAATGGACTGTTATCGCTAACAGTTAAACCATCTTCAGCTAACAAATCATCTGGGTAGCCAGTCGTATCTTCTAATACTGCTGAATCTAAGAAACGAACAGAAGCCGTGTTAAATTCACCTAGACGAACTGCTGAATCGCCGTTATTGGTAATTTTTAAGGTCATTTGCATAGCACGACCCGGCACACGATAAGTCGCATCTTCAACTTTGACAGTAACAGTTTTCGCGGGCAACTCAACTGTTTTCATACCACGTAACAAACCAGCTTGTAATGGTGTTGTAATAGGGTATTTTTCATTTGTTGTTGTCATAGCAGTGGCAACAAGTGCAATAGTACCCGCCACGAATGCCATACCAACTTTTCTATCAGTGGCTGTAATCAAAGTGTTTGATTTACCAGATTCAATCGCAATCGAACGTGGAATAAACATTGGTTTACGAACCCAATAAGCCAACCAAGCCAAACCAAAGGCATACCACAAAGCGTGCCAGAAATAAGTGTTGTCTAAATTGTAAGTCTCAAGATCGATCGTTTGACCCGTTAAAGTGGTCACAGGGTTAACGAAGTCTTTCATCGAACCTGTAATGGTTGTCCATTTACCAGGACCGATGATTGGACCACCACCTTGAACGTTCATCATAGAGTGAACGTGCCAGTCACCTGGACGACGTGCTTTCAACAATACTTTGAATTCATAAGTTTCACCCAGTTCCAAAGATACTGAACGCGGAACTAATTGACCACCAATCCAAGAACCTTGACGAATGAACACTGGACCAGGAATACCAACATTTAAGAATGATACTTCAGGTTTATCAACAGTTTCCGGCCATCCTGCGAAAACGTAGAATTTACCAGTAACCGTCATTGTGTCGTTCACTTTCACTTCTTCTTTTGACCAATTCAGGTCAAACCAGTGAATAGTACGCATACGCATAAATGCTGCCTGTGATTTTTCACCATGAGCGGCAGCTGTTGGCGTATAAAGCATTGCGGCAGAAGAAGCAGCTAACAATGCGACAAAGGACAATTTAGCAACTTTGTCTTTTAATAATTTCATATATCCCCCTAGTGGTAATAATGTTCAGATTAAACGTTTTCGCCACTGACGAAATCAGTTGAAGCGAACCATCTACCGAAGAAATGCCACAAGAAGTAAATGATGATGCTTACGAAGCCAGAGAAGAACGCTGATACTGGAGCAACGTCTTTACCGAAAGTTCTTAAAGTACCTTTTTCAACCATTCTGATGTATTCGGGTGTACCGGTTCTTACGTAGTTATAACCTTGTAAATCAGCCAAAGTCATCATCATACCGTTGTATTCAACAGGAACATGTAATGGTGCAATGATTGGCCAGTTACCTGGGTAGAACAATAAGCCCCATGCCAAACCGCCTACTACAGCAGTTACAGTCATACTGCCAGACAACAATAAGATGCCGTCCAATACGATAGCACCTGGCATCAAGTTAGATGGGAAGCAAAAGTTAACTGGGAAGTATGTCCAACCCCAGAAGTTTAAATAACGGTTAACCCATTCACCTAACAACAAACCTAAAACACAAACTACTGCGCCAAATGGCAAACGGTAGCGATACCACAAACAAGCCTGAACGGCCGCTGGGAAAGTGATTGAAACGATCGGAGCAACAGTCACCCACAAACGTCTATCTTTCCAGTCTGTCCAAAAATCCCAGTCACCACCAGTTAACATGTAATGAATGTGATAACCACCAAGTACAACGAAGAACAACGTAAACAAAATCATCCAGTCAAATGTGCGTGAAACTTTTACTGCTTCAGCACGTGACCGTACAGCTGATTGAGATGCGCTCATTAGCTTACCTCCTAAAGGATTTAAATTATTTTTATATACTACCAGCCTCTTTTACTGCTCTACCTTAAAATTGTAGAGCAGCGGGAGATAGTAATTACAACCGAGACTTAAATTAAGCTAAGTCTTTTTTCAAAAGTTTTGAAATTGCACCAACTTCAATGTTCACAACACCCATAACACCCAAAGCAGCCCATCCGAAGAATACGAAACCGTAGTGTAAAGGAGCAACAAACAACTCTTCCATAAACCAGAAAGTGTGACCCCATTCATTCAAGCCAACATTTGGCAAAATCATGAATGGACCAATAACTGATACCATGTACTGTAAAGGCAAACCTTCTTGATAAGTAGGCAGTCTTGTTTTCGCGTATAAAAACGCAGAAACACCAGTGATAATGTAAATTGGGTAGCTCAAATAGAACTCGATGATGTGACTTGGTGTGAAGTCAGTATCACGAACGATCGTTTGATGCCATGTGCCATCTTGTTCCGTGAAGTAGCTCGCGCCGTAGTAAATAGCGATTGCGTACATCACCAACCAAATCCAATGGGTAAAATGTCTTCTCAATTCTTCACGTGGTGTGATAGACATCACTTTACGATCACGAGATTTCCAAATATAACCCCACAATACAGATGCGGTGATAACTTCAAGAACCATTTCGATATACAAGAAATTCATCCAGTACGTTTCGAACTCAGGTGCAAATGAATCTAAGCCAGCTGACCAGCCATAAACTCCCTCATACCAACGAACCCAGCCGTAAAACACTATATAAAGTGCTGCGCCTGCGAACATATTTTTTTTGTTTAAAAGCGGTGCTTCCGCAGCATCAGCTTTCACTGATTCAGTTGTAGCTGCCATTTCTACCTCCTAGAATTACTAAATCCCCGATTTTTCGGGAGTCATGTTTTCACATCCGTTTCCCACATTTTAAATGCCATAACTGCGTCAAAATGTCGCAACTCCATTTAGCGAATGCAAGTCTACCAGTTCATTTTTTGTTGTCAACAGCAATGCTCTAAATAATTTTCTAAATGGCACACAATCTTTTTTAATGACAAATCAAGAAAAAAATTGTTCCTCATTTGTACTTACCGAAATAACGTGATAACAACCAATGACCACTACCAAAAGTAATTGTAATAACAAATAAAGCAAAGACTCCTCCCAACTTTAACTCAGTCCAATCAAGTAAATAGTGGTCTGAATTTATTGGCGCACTAATCGCTGGAATGCTTGGTAAATCACCATCACCTCCCCCCACTTTCAATTGGGCTTTCATACCCTTTTCTGCATGTTGTGCCAGCTCACAGTGTACCAAATACGTCTTTTTTTGGTTTGGTACAATCAAACTCGCCCGTAACTGACCTTCACCATAAAGTTCTAAATGCAACATTCCATCTGGATACAAATAACCAGGCAATCCATGAATCATAAATTGATGGCGAATTTGGTCATCATTGATAAAGATAATATTGATTTTTGAGCATGGTTTCACATCCCATTGTTGCCGATCAAATGCGAACATTTTGCCATTAAATTTTTCTGCATATTTTTGCCCTGCGTGAATCGTCAAATTTACTGTTTCAGAAATTTGTGAACAATCTTTTGGCAAGTTATTTGAATTCGCATTCATCACCATACCTTTCTCGTCCATTTGCATGGTCGCAAAACTAACTTGCGAAATCGTGAACAACAGGGCAATCAAAAGTCTATTCTTTTTCATAGATTTCATTTCGTAAGTAAATATGCAATATCAAAACAAACGCACCAATTAACAAGCCAATTACCGCACAGAATGCGATTAATTCGCCATAACTTGGTATAACTTTTCCAGTATCGCCAAGTAAATTAGCAAAATGACCACTTGCCCAGGGTGCCCGCTGTTTAGCGTAGTATTCCTTGTTAAAAACTTCGTTAAATAATTCATCGTGCATTTTTGGCATGCCTTGCTCATCAAGTAGCTGTTTATAAGCCAAAATTGCCATATTTCCACCGGGTTCCATGCCATCAGTCGTCGTTCCTGTCGGTACGTGATCGTGGAACATCCACAAACCCGCACCGTAACTATTTAAACCATCATTTTGTGTTTTAAGTGACAAATCCAACCGTTGAGCAGTAGCGACATCAAAAACATCGCGTGTTAATTGCGAGCCTAGCGGCGCGTCCACTCCGTCATAAGCCATAATTGTGGCTTTGTGTCCGTGAAAATGCACCGCAATGGCTGAGCGTTGTAAATTTGCAATGTGTAATTTAATGCGTTCATTTTCACCGGCAATAATCATCGCATCACGTAACGTGTACGGGAAAGAATGTCCGTTAAGTAGAAAATAATTTTCAGTTGAAGTTGTCATGTTGTAATCGCGACTCATTTTTTGACTAATTAAACGTGGATCATTGAATTTTTGTGGAATTCTGCTTAATTGTTTGTCTAACGATTGATAATGTAAATCGTATTCTTGGTCGTAAATTTTTTTAACATTAACAGCAGAATGACGCACCTGCCCCGCCCCGATATTAAAGGTTTGAACCCAATTGTTGGGCGCATTTTCTTCCACGATAATCATCCCATTCAAGCCCATCATAAAATGTTGAGCAGTTTGAACATGGCAGTGATAAAGCATCGTTCCCGGGTGACGCGGTTGAATTTCATAAGTATGTTGTTTACCTGGAAAAACCGCATGTTCCTCCATACCGTCATTATCATGCCCCGCCGCAGTCAGCCACGGATGATCCACACCATGTAAGTGAATCGTGTGCGGTAAATAATGCGTATTTTCTAATGTAATAAAAACTTTATCGCCTTGTTCAACACGAATCACCGGTGACGGCGCACGCAATAACGGATGTGCGACACGAGAATTGGAATTTTTCACCGCCATACCCTGCATTTTCGGAGCAAACACCCACAACGATGGTTGCAAACCCGGAGCAATATCATAAGTATTCATCAAGAAATCTCCATCTGGGCTAAAACCGTTCAACTCAACCACTTCTAACTTAATGTGAATCACATCTGGATCTCCATCATGATCCAAGTCGTCCCCCATAATTACAGCATCTTGTGCAAGATGACTTTGCATTAACGTCATCATTGAAACGTTATTTGTACCTTTGACTGCTGTCGCAATAGTGTAAGGATTATCCGGTTCACACGCAGGTGAAGCGGCAAGTTTTACGCCTTCAATTTCTTGTGCATCCCGCCACTCAACGTGATCATTCGTACACGGCTTTTCGACATTAGCATTATCTGCATTACTAAAAACAGTTGAAGGGGGCTTTTCACGCGCGTGTTTTTCAATAATCGGAAACCATTGCATAATCACAACAATTAACGTCATCGTAATCATTAACAAACTAAAAACTAAATACTTTTTTTGCATAAATTTCTAAATTTTATTTTTTATATATGACGCGATTGTACACAAAAAACTGCGACTAAATTTTCTTAGACGCGGCTTTCGAAATATTAAAAACTAAAACCAGTCTGTTATAACAGCTACTTTACATGTTTCACCTTTGCCAATGGTCAACAAGTCCCAAATTAACAAAATCAAATCTAAACCTCATTTCAAACCTGTCACTCGCAATTCAAAATTAAAAACTCACAAAGCATATCTCCTTTCGCCATACAGCGTGTGAGTTCAATGGATTCATCAAGCGTCGAAGTCATTAGTGCTAAATCGAATTGGCAAATTTGCGGATATTTTTGCGCTAAATCGTGGTAAATGCAGTTACAGGCTTGTAAGCAGCTTTTTTCTTGCTCATTTACTGTTTGTCGAACCACAAAACCTAATTCATTCATAATAACCATTAGCTGTATCACTCGTTCAGTTAACGATTTACCTTCAAATTGATGCAATTGACTAGCGAGTTTATTGCCCAGTTTCGTCATATAAACTTCGCCGTCTTTAATTGAAACGGTTTCGAGTAAGTCATCAAGTATTAACTCTGCCATCCATGCGTAGTGTTTAGGAAAATGATTGATACCTTTATCGGTAATAGCGTAGAGCGTTATTGGTCGTCCGGCAGTTTTAGTCTCAGCATTTTTTTTGATATAACCCTCACTTTCCAACGCGTAAAAATGTTGTTGCACAGCGGTACGTGAAATCGCTAAGGCATCAGCTAATTTTTCAATGCTCAGACCTTGCTTTAGCACTAAAAAATGTTCAAGTATTCCATGTTGTCGAGAGCTTATTTTATTCATAACGAGTGATTGAAAAATTTCAAAATGATTAACTTATATAAGGTTTGTATTGTATAAGAATTTCTGTTGCTATAAACTGTTTTCGGGTTATTTGGCCCTGACAATAACAATAAATTTTGGAGTTTAGACAATGAGCGAAACCACAACAAATGCGACTTTATTTGAACAACTTGGTGGCGAAGCAGCGGTAGATGCAGCAGTTGATATTTTTTACCGTAAAGTTTTAGCCGATTACCGTATCAATCGTTTTTTCAATGGCGTAGATATGGATACGCAAGCCGCTAAACAAAAAGCTTTTTTAACAATGGCATTTGGCGGACCAGCTAATTACAGCGGTAAAGATATGCGCGAAGGTCATGCCAGATTTGTCAAAATGGGTTTGGATGACAGCCATTTCGATGCGGTTGTTGAAAACTTAGAAGCTACTTTGACTGAATTAGGTGTTTCACAGGAATTGATTGCACAAGTGGCGGCAATTGCTGAAACCACCCGCGCCGATGTTTTAGGTAAATAAAAATTAGGTAAAACATCATGACACGCATTACATTCGATGACCAAACTTTTGTAACTAAAAAAGACGAAACTGTTTTGCACACGTTGTTACGAAATAACATTCAAGTGCCTTATGGTTGCAAAGCAGGTGTTTGCCAATCGTGTTTAATGCGATGTCTTGGTAACACACCACCACCTACATCACAGGTCGGTTTAAAAGATACCCAACAAAAACAAAATTATTTTTTGGCTTGTTTATGCAAACCTGAAAGCGATATTACTGTTACGTTACCTAATACAGAAAGCTCGTGGCTGGAAGTAGAAGTTATCGAAAAAATAGAATTATCAACCAACGTTATTTTTCTCAAATTAAAATCAAAAGAACCACTCGCTTTTTTTGCAGGACAATTTGTGAATTTACGCCGTAATAACGATGGAGTAATCCGTAGTTATTCAATCGCCAACATTCCAAATGGTTTACACGAATTAGAATTTCATATTCGTATTTTGCCGAATGGACAATTTAGCCGTTGGGTCGCCGATGAATTGGAAGTGGGAATGCAGTTGAGTTTGTCGCACGCACAAGGCGATTGTCATTATGTCGAGGAAAAGAGTGAACAACCACTGTTACTCATCGGAACTGGAACGGGACTTGCGCCGTTGTTTGGAATTATCAAGGATGCGCTTTCACATAAGCATAGCGGCGAAATCCATTTATTTCACGGTAGCCGTAACGAATCAGGTTTGTATTTTGAAAACAAATTGCGCGAACTTACACAAAAATATCCCAATTTTCATTACACACCCTGTTTGTCGGGTGAAAATGTTTCTGAAAAATATGCACAAGGTCGTGCTAATCAAATTGCACTCGAAAAATTTCCAAAATTAAATGGTTGGCGCATATATTTATGCGGTCAACCCGAAATGGTTTTGCACACTAAAAGAGTTGCATATTTACAAGGTGCATCACTCAAAGAGATTTACGCTGATGCGTTCACATCCTGAAAATTAGTAAACAATTTTACAAACAAAAAAAGCAAGGTTGTTACCTCGCTTTTTTTTGCTTATTAATTTTTGGAGCCTAGAAGTTAAACGTTACTCATAACTTTCGTCGCCCAATTGATACTTTCAATGTATGTTTCACCGATAATGGATTGATCAACATTACTAAAAGCAATCGCGCCCGTGTCCCAATGCTCGTAATTGAGAACACAGCTCAATGCCTCCCCGCCCACGCCTTCATGATGTAAAATTGCGTCAACAATATCATCGCCCAATGGCAATTGAGCTAGCGCATCTTCCAAAGAAATATCTAAAATACTATCTAATGCAGATAGCATCCCAATTAAGAAGAAATTTCCTGTTTTTTGCTCCACAATTTTCGCTAATAATTCGCACATCTTGCCACGAATAAGAGCATTTTGCATAACAACAACGGGTTTATCTGATAACGCCGACAACATCAAAATGTTAATCCAACGTTTTAATTCATTCATACCCAAATATGTAATTGCCTGATTGATTGATTCAATTTTGGTCGGAATCGAAAAAAATGCTGAGTTAATATAGTGTAGCAGTTTGTAACTCAAGCCCACATCTTGCGAAATTACTTTTGTTAGCTCTTCAAATTCAACGTTAGGATTATTGATGGTCGTTAGCAAACGCACAGCGGCTAATTGATTCACACCCATACGCTTACCTTCAACTAAATTAGGTTTACTGAAAAAGAAACCTTGAAAGTAATCACAACCTAATTCGCGCAAATACTGATATTCGCTGTGAGTCTCTACTTTTTCAGCCAAAATTTTTAAGTTATACGGTGCAAGCTGAGCAATTACTTCGCGCACATTCGCTTCACCCATTTCTAATACATCTAGTTTAATAATATCGGCAAACTCAACTAACGGTTTCCATTGTTCGGTAAACACAAAATCATCCAATGCAATCAGATAACCCTGTTGTGACATTTCACGCAAATTGTTAATGACACGCAAATCAATTTTCACATTTTCTAAAACCTCGATAACAATTCGATCTTTTGGTAAAGATAACGGTGTTTTTTCTAAAATATTTTGTGTAGTAAAATTGATGAAAGCGCGGTGTTCATCGACAATGTTATTTATACCAACTTCTATAATCGTATCGGTGATAATTTGATTCGTCGCCTGCGTTGCCTCGTCTTTGTCGGTAAGGTCAAAACCCTGACCGCGAAATAAAAGCTCGTAAGCATAAATATTTAGTTCTCGGTCAAGAATTTGTTGCCGTCCAATAATGAAATCTGCCATGTTCTTACGTCACTCAAAAAAGTTATAAAACGAAATCCGAATCTGATTAGTGAATCAGGTTGTGACTTTAATCAGCGGTGAAATTGCCACGCACAAGGCACGTAGCTTGCCGGTAGTATAACTTACATTCATTCATTCATTGATAAATCGGCGTGTTTAAAAATACCGCTCACTCCTGTTACACTATGCCTGCTTTTTAGCATTACGTAGAAGAATGCAAGCGAGTATTTTAACCCCAATAATGAGGTGTTTTTATGTCGAAAATAGTCCATGAAGTATTACTCGCCAATCGTGAGTATTTTACCAATTTTGATAAAAGCAATTTAGCCATGCCGCCAGCGCGGCGATTTGCGATTTTGACCTGTATGGATGCGCGACTAGATCCTGCAAAATACGCTGGCTTGAGTGAAGGAGACGCTCATGTTATTCGCAATGCCGGTGGACGTGCCAGCGATGATGCGATTCGTTCATTAGTAATTTCGTATAAATTACTTGGCACCAGAGAATGGTTTGTAATCCATCATACGGATTGTGGTATGGAAACATTCACCGACGAAATTATGCGTGATCTACTTGCCAGCAGTTTAAAAACTGCAAGCATCGATGCCAACGGTTGGCACGATTGCTGTCAAGGTGGTGGCTCGCATGAAGCGAAACATATTGCCTGGTTGACTATTAGCGATTTGGCACAAAGTGTCGTTGAAGATGTGACTCGCATTAAAAATCATCCGTTAGTTCCTAGTGATATACCGATTTATGGTTATATTTATGATGTCAAAACTGGTGGTCTAACCGAAATTGCTGAAGCTACCCGTATTGGGGCGGCGAGCTAATTTTGAATCGTCCACTTTAAAATAATGCGTATATTTTTAGCTTATTTAACCGTTATTTTATTGTGGGCTACAACACCGCTTGCTATTAAATTGAGTGTTGACGGATTGGGTGTATTATGGAGTATCACCTTACGCATGGGTATCGGTACGCTATGTATGGGATTATTATTATGGTTATTCAAAAAACGCCTGCCATTAACTCGTCTTGCTTGCTTAACTTATGCGGCTGTTTCAGTACAAATTTATGGTGCGATGCTTGTTGTGTATTGGGCCGCACAATTTATTCCATCCGGCTGGATTTCGGTTATTAGTGGATTAACACCATTAGTCACCGCAGTTTTCGCCGCGATTTGGCTCAATGAACGTAGCCTAACCGTTGGCAAAATATTCTCCTATCTAATTGGCATTATCGGCTTACTTGTTATGTTCGGTTCAGCATTGCAATTTGGTTCACAAGCAATACTCGGTGTTATTGGTGTACTAATTTCTATTTCATTGCAGGCTCTTAGTGCGGTAGGTATTAAACGAATTCGGAGCAAATTACCAGCACTCTCTCAAGTAATGGGTGGTTTGTTATTTTCTCTGCCTTTATATTTTGCTACTTGGGGTGTTCTCGATGGACAAATTCCAATGCAATTTTCATTGATCAGTTTACTAGCGGTACTGTATTTGGGTGTAATTGCTACACCAGCGGGTTTTATGCTGTATTACTACCTTTTGTCACAACGTCCCGTCACGCAGGTTTCGCTTATCACATTAATTTGTCCGGTATTGGCACTTTGGCTCGGTCATCGTGTTAATTGTGAACCCATAACCTTAAAAATTATAATCGGTACTAGTTTCATTTTATTCGCATTAGTGATTCACAATTTTTTTGACAAGCTTTTTACGCGGGACTCCCGCCATGTGCATCAGTAATTCTGTCAACATTATTTGATTTAAAAAATGCTGTTTACTCCCCAAATCTAAAGATCGAAATTAAGCCAAAACAACTTGAACGAAGCAAGAAAGTCCTTCAGTTGCCGCACAGATATTTCCATTCGCGTCTGTCATATTCCAAGAAGATAATGCGTTACAAGGAAAAGCTGGAGCTTTAAATTCAACACTTACCGACACAGAATTGCCAACTTTGGTGTTTTTAATAGGTACTTCACGCAATGTCGGTTTTAAACCACGACACGTTGATAAAATTTTGGATTGTGGTGGGACGTAAGACGAATCAATTGGTTGATCCATGCAAACTAATTTTCGATTGACCCAAGATTCATCGCTTGTATTTTTAATTTCCCACGTTTTAGTGAAAACATCACCTGCAACAACATTGGAATTGTCTAGCATAGTGACATCACGAATGAGCGTCATTTCGGTAACGTAATTCTTCGATTTACCTTCGTTATAGCGTGGAGATTCAACTTGGTCTAATACCTGACGGAGTAAATAGATAGGATGCACTTGCAATGTATTTGCAAGGTTGACGATGGTTGACAGCTTCGCTTGTTCTGTCGCACCGCTAAATAAATCATATAGTGATTGGCGTGAAATATGCGTTTGTTGAGCGAGAGCTGTGATGCTTAAACCTAATTCCTTAGCACGGATTCTAATATATTTGGCAAATTTTTCTTTTTGCATAAATGAATGTCTTTAATCCTAAATCTAATGTGACAAATTGAAGTCATAAGATGCCGCAAAACTGTCACAATGTCAAAGTGAACTGACTTAAAGAGAAATGTTTACGCCTGCGCAACGCTATTTATCAAAAAATTCAAGAAACAAATTTAATGTAAATAATGCGACTATTATTCTATAATCATGTTTTATTTGATAAATTTTAAACAATGGTATTTGAATTATGGCAGCAGTAATGGAAGAAAAAACGTTTCGAGGTTTACGCGAAGTGGCATTATTAAGCGTGATTGCGGGTGCCTTATTTTTTCTCATTTCGCTCCTCACATTCAATAATGATGACGCAGGTTGGACACATAGTGGTTCAATACAAACTATTTCAAATGCGTGCGGTGTATTTGGCGCATGGCTATCAGATTTTATGCTTAGTTTTTTTGGACTATGTGCTTATGCTTTCCCGTTTATTGTTGTATGGCAAGGTTATCTCACTTACAGTCAACGCCGATTAGAACAATCGCGTATTATGTTGACGTTACATTGGCTTGGCGCGATTGCTACAATTACTTCTGCCGATGCACTATTTAATTTTTACCTATTGCACACCGGTATTGAATTACCTCGTAATACTGGTGGTATTTTAGGACAAGAAATCGGAACGTCATTAGCAGTGGCTTTTGGTAATTCCGGCGCAACGTTGTTTTTACTGGTCATCTTATTCGCAGGTTTGCGTTTAGTGACTGAAATCTCGTTGCTCGCTGTGTTGGATTTTATTGGTAAACACAGTTTTACGCTAGCAGGTGCTTTTTATCATAATTTTTTGGAAGTATTACATCGGCATGCACCAAAACCCACCACATTACAATTAGTAAATGAAATTGAAAAACCGGTCATCCGTAAAAAAAATCCACCTAAAGTAAAACCGGCACCGATTGAAGAGATTGACGAGTGTGAATTAAATTTTGATGAATTACTCGGGGAAATTGAAGCTATTGAAGAGCTAGTAGCAGAAAAAAAAACTTCAAAAAAACCAAAACTGAAATCTGTACCAGAGCCATTAAACATAGTCGAAAAAATCGCAAAAACTCCACTAAGTAAAAAGTTCGATAAGCTGGTCGAAACCGTCAAACATGTCAAAGCAGAAGTCATCGAAAAAGTTGAACACGTCGCGGAACAAAATTCCGAGAGAACAGTTACTAAAAAATCGCCTGAGAAAAAATCTAAAGTAGTTAGCTATCCCAAAAAAAATAAATTACCAACCCTCGACTTACTCGACGAAATTGACACCAAAGTAATCGGTTATTCTGAAACTGATTTACAAGATATGTCACGCCTTGTAGAAGATATTTTGGCAGATTTTAATGTAGCGGTGACGGTAGTAGGATTTCATCCGGGACCTGTGATTATACGTTTTGAATTACAACTCGCAGCAGGTGTAAAAGTCAGTCGAATTAGTAGTTTATCTAAAGATTTGGCGCGTTCATTGTCCGTAACGAGTGTACGAATTGTCGAAATTATTCCAGGCAAACCGGTTGTTGGGTTGGAAATTCCAAACCGTGAACGCGAAATGGTAACGTTGCGCGAATTATTGAAATCCACTGCATTTGATAAATCGAAATCCATGCTAACTTTAGCAATGGGTAAAGATATTGCGGGCATTCCAATTTGTGCAGATCTAGGAAAAATGCCGCACGCACTCGTTGCTGGTACAACAGGTTCGGGTAAATCGGTTGCCATTAACACCATGATTCTGAGCTTGCTTTATAAAGCGACACCCGACCAAGTACGCTTGATTATGATTGACCCAAAAATGTTGGAATTATCGGTTTATGAAGGCATTCCTCATTTACTTACACCTGTCGTAACGGACATGAAAGAAGCGAGTAACGCGCTACGCTGGGCAGTCGGTGAAATGGAACGACGTTACAAATTGATGTCAAAGATGGGCGTACGAAATTTAGCGGGTTTCAATCAAGTCATCGAAGATGCAGCGAAACGTGGCGAAACAATTCGTGATCCAATGTTCCAAATGATAAACCCACTTGAAGACGACGAAGATTTTCCTACGCTTTCGACCTTAGCAAGTATCGTCATTGTCATCGACGAGTTGGCAGACATGATGATGATTGTCGGCAAAAAAGTCGAAGAATTGATAGCACGTTTAGCACAAAAAGCACGCGCGGCAGGAATTCATTTAATTCTGGCAACTCAACGTCCATCAGTTGATGTTTTGACTGGTTTGATTAAAGCGAACGTACCGACACGGATTTCCTTTCAAGTTTCATCGCGAATTGATTCGCGTACGATTTTGGATCAAGGTGGTGCAGAAACATTGTTAGGAAATGGTGATATGTTATTTTTACCGTCTGGTACAAGTATTCCGATTCGAGCGCATGGCGCGTTTGTCGATGATCATGAGGTACATCGCGTGGTGGAATTCTTAAAACAAACTGGCCCGACAAATTATCTCAAAGAAATTCTCCAAGAAAGTTCTGATAGCAGTGACAATTTTGGCGGCGGTAATAGCTACGGTGGCGGTTCTGAATCTGATCCGTTGTATGACGAAGCGGTACGTTTCGTAACTGAATCGCGTAAAGCATCAATTTCAAGTGTACAACGCCGCTTCAAAGTCGGTTATAACCGCGCTGCATCAATGATTGAAGACATGGAAAATGCTGGCGTAGTCAGTGCGGCGGAAAATAACGGTACACGCGTTGTTTTAGCTCCGCCAGTCGCTTGATTACTCAAATAAGTTACAAACAAAAATGCCGCTGTTGCGAATTGAAATTCGTGATAGCGGCATTTAATATTTTTTAGCATTTTCTACATCCTTTAAGCTAAAACCCAATGCAAATTTTATTGATTCATTACTTATTCTGATATTTTCAGCAATTTAAAATTGATGAACGCCGTACAAAAAAATTAAGTTTATTCAATTATTAAAAGCTCGTAAGCAATACCGCCTACAATATCCCTCTTTTTTACAAATTCACCCACACCTAATTTCATCATGACAGAAACCACTTTTACCCCCACCACAATCACAGAATTATCTGATTTTTTGAGTTTTAATCTACATCCTGCATTACAAACTGCGCTAATCAAAAACGGTTTTGAAAAACCTACGCCCGTACAGCAACGCACAATTCCAGCGAGTTTAACGCGCCAAAATTTGCTCGTTAGTGCAAAAACTGGCAGCGGCAAAACCTTAGCATTTTTGTTACCGACGTTACATAACTTACTTATCAATCCAAATTATTATGCCGGAACTCGTGCGTTGGTATTAGTGCCAACGCGAGAGTTGGCGCAACAAATTTTTTTACAATGCCAACAATTATTGGATGGCACGTCGTTAAACGTAGGATTGATTACGGGTGGTGAAGATTTCAAAAAGCAGCAAAATATGTTTCGTAAAAACACCGCTGTCATTATCGCTACACCAGGTCGAATCTTAGAATTACTAACACTAGACAATGCGCCATTTGAAAATTTAGAAACGCTAATTCTTGACGAAGCAGACCGAATGCTCGACATGGGTTTTAGTGAAGACGTGTTAACGATTGCGAAAAACTGTAATGAAAATCGTCAGACGTTGTTATTTTCGGCAACCTTGACACACGCTGGTGTGTTGAAAATGGCGGATAAAGTTTTAAAAAAATACGAATTGATTGCACTAAATACGTTGCGTGATGAATTGCCACACATTCAACAGCAAATCGTTTTAGCTGATGACAACGCACACAAACAACAGTTATTAGCGTGGTTACTAAAAAATGAAACATTTGAAAAAGCTCTCGTGTTTTCAAATAGCCGTTTGCAAGCCACAGCGTTATGCGATCCATTACGTGCAACGGGTGTTCGCGCCACGGTTTTACATGGTGACATGGATCAAAAAGAACGGCAGCGTGTCATGAAATTATTTCGTGATGGCGTAGTTAATGTCCTAATTGCGACCGATTTAGCTGCACGTGGTTTGGATATTAAAGGCATTCAAATTGTGATTAACTTCGAAGTGCCGCGTAATGGAATTAACTATATTCATCGCATTGGACGCACGGGACGTAGTGATGAAACGGGCTTGACGATTACATTGGTAAAACATACCGAGTGGAATTTAATGGCGGGGATTGAACGCTTTTTGCGACAAAGTTTCATTCGCCGCAACATCAAAGAATTAGCCGGAAAATATCAAGGTCCAAAAAAATTAAAAGCGTCTGGAAAAACAGTTGGCGGCAAATCAAAAGTTGAGAAAAAGAAAGAAAAAACTGAAAAAGTAAAAGTCCGCCAACGTGATCAAAAAAATATCGGCAAACGCCGTGCGCCCACTACTCCAAAAGCAACGGCAGAATAATTGCAAAAACCGTTCGACCTTTTTCACTGCTGCATTCAATCAGGCCTTGATGTTGCGAAATCAAGGCTTGTGAAATCGACAATCCCAAACCGGTTCCTTCGGCACGTCCCGTAACCATAGGATAAAAAATTTTGTTTATCATGTCGGGCATAATGCCAATGCCATCGTCGATAATTTCACAACGCAACGCCAGTTTATAACGCTGGCGTTCTATCGTTGCATGACGGCAAATGCGAGTTTTCAATATAACATTCCCATTTTCAGGAATCGCTTGCACTGCATTTCGAACAATGTTCAAAATTGCCTGAATTAACTGATTTTTATCACCAAGCAAATCGGGAATACTCGGATCATAATCGCAATGAATCTTTATATTCTCTCCCACTTCTGTTTGTACCAACCAGCGCACTCGTTCCAACACTTCGTGAATGTTAAGCAATTTTTTATTCGGCAATTCATTCGAGCCAAGCATTCGATTAACTAAACCTTGCAACCTATCGGCTTCGGCAATAATCACTCGCGTGTATTCTCTGAGTTCCGCATTCGGCAGTTCTAAATCTAACAATTGCGCCGCGCCACGTAACCCCCCCAACGGATTTTTAATTTCATGTGCTAACCCTTGAACCATTAAACGGGCGGTATTTTGTTGGGCATGTGATTGTTCTTCTTGCGAAATTCGCAGACGATTATCAATCGGCAACAATTCCACCAGAATTTCGCTCACACTGATGTCTGAGCCTAACGGTGTAACGCTGAAATTCACAAAAATACTGTGATTTGCACGATTTAACGCCAGTGCGTAATCAATTAGCGGTTCAGCAGTGTCACGGCAATGTTTCAAATTATTTAAAAACGCCGCATCGGATGATTTAAACAATTGTTTTGCAGAAATCCCCAATAACTGCCGTTCGCTGTCAGCCAACAAAATTTCTGCTGCCGTGTTCAAATATCGTAAACACAGCGTCGAATCAAACAATAGAACCGCCGTATTTAAATTATCGAGCAGATGTTTGTACATTTATGCGGTTTGAATGTACAAAATAGCGCGTTGTAAGCGAGCTAAGGTTTTTTCTCTGCCCAACAACGACAAAGTAATATCAATCGATGGCGAAATACCTGAACCACAAATAGCAACACGTAACGGTTGAGCGACTTTTCCTAAACCTAATTCTAACGTTTCAGCCACATTTTTAACTACGTCATGTAAAGCTTCAGCTTCCCACGTTGGTACTTTTGAAAAAGCAGTTTTTAATGTTGCCAATACGTTATCGCTATTTTCAGCAAAGGCTTTTTTTGCCGCCTTTTCGTCGTAACTTTCAAATTCGCGGTAAAAATAAATACTTGCGTTTGCCATTTCAACAAGCGTTTTACAGCGTTCACGCTGGGCTTGAACGAGGTCGATTAAATCAACTTCTTCACGTTTCGCGTCAATACCCAATTGCGCTAAATGCCAAACTAAATGTGGCACGATTTCTTTTGGTTCACTGTGCATCAAATAATGGTGATTGAGCCACAATAATTTTTCCATGTTGAACGTCGAAGCCGCGCCATTCACATCAGCTAAATCGAAAAATTCAATCATTTCGTCAATTGAAAAAATCTCTTGATCACCGTGTGACCAACCCAAACGCACCAAATAATTCAATAATGCTTGTGGCAAATAACCTTCGTCACGAAATTGCATTACACCAACCGCGCCGTGACGCTTTGATAATCGTGCGCCGTCCGCACCTAAAATCATCGGCAAATGCGCGTATTCTGGTAATGGAACATTCAATGCCTTGAGAATGTTAATTTGACGTGGCGTATTATTGATATGATCATCGCCACGAATAACGTGTGTAATTTTCATGTCCATATCATCAACCACAACCGTTAGATTATATGTTGGAGAACCGTCTGTGC
The DNA here is from genome assembly GCA_028713055.1 of Methylococcales bacterium. GTDB lineage: Bacteria > Pseudomonadota > Gammaproteobacteria > Methylococcales > Methylomonadaceae > UBA10906. Next base: position 41,062 of record JAQTOX010000008.1, read on the forward strand.
GAGCAATGACTAAGTCATCAAGTTCTTTATTTTCAACAGTAATATCACCTTTGACTAAATCATGAATCGTGATTGCACCATCAACAGGCGTTTTAAAACGTACAACGGTTTTATCACTTTGCTGTTTATTCGCGTCGCGACACTTGCCGTTATAACGTGGCTTTTCTTTTGCCTCCATTTGTTGTTCGCGCAAAATATCTAGTTCTTCTTTGCTGCAATCACAATAATAAGCGTGACCCGTTTCAAGTAATTGCCCGATAACTTCTTTGTAACGTGGGAAATTATGCGTTTGAAAAGTAGGTTCGGTATCGTAATTCAAACCGAGCCATTCCATACCGTCAAAAATCGCTTGCACAGATTCTTGAGTAGAGCGTTCTAAATCGGTATCTTCAATACGCAAAATAAATGTGCCGCCGTGTTTACGTGCATAAAGCCATGAAAATAAAGCTGTGCGTGCGCCTCCAACGTGTAAATAACCGGTTGGACTAGGTGCAAATCGTGTAATAACTGTCATTGTACAAAACTCAAAAAATAAAAAAGAAAAATTAAGAAGTCAGCGTTAATCGTAAATCGCGTCCAACGTGTCGTACGTCGCGCCATTGCAGTATTTTTTTGTCATTCATGGATCGCAATTCTGGTAGTGCGAATGTGCCACGTCCTTTATCGCCTAACACACATGAAGCCATATAAATTAACCATTCATCGACTAAATTTGCTTCGAGTAACGCACCATTGAGGGTTGCACCCGCTTCGACAAACACATTGTTAATTTCTTGCGCGGCTAAAAAATTCATCACGGCGAGTAAATCTAACCGTCCATTTAATTCGGGCAAGATGTAGATCTCAAACCCTGCTTGTTTCAAAGTGGCATGTTTTCGTTCGTTGGTCGAACAGGTCAAAATTAAAATGCGTCCCGTTGTTTTTGCTAGTTGTGCGTTTGGCGGCATTTGTAATTGTGAATCTAAAATTACCCGAATAGGTTGCACAATCGGAAAATCAATACGTGCATTCAAGGATGGATTATCAGCCAAAACGGTACCAATTCCGGTGAGAATTGCCGAACTTTCTGCTCGGAAAAGATGCACGTCCGCG
>JAQTOX010000107.1 GCA_028713055.1 Methylococcales bacterium
CAAAAAAACGCTCTTCAAATTCACTGTGTGTGTGTTCAGCAAGAAATTTTTGCCGCATTGTAATTTTATCGGGATGCGTCGTATCTAATTTGATGACATCTGCTGATTGAAATCCGTATTGCTGTTTTAAACGTTCGGTTGAATCAACGTAAGCGTTCAAAACATCATCATTACTCGCGTTAGTCGATAAATCCTGCGTTGCAGTCCATCGTTCAAACTGCACACCAATAGCTTTCAATTTCGCTTCGATGTCTAAAAAATCAGTAAAACGCTCGCCTTTTTCAGGCGAGTTTTCAGCATAAATAGTAAGCACACTCATATTGTCATCTCTGTTGTTCGTGTAGTTCGCAAGCAAATAAAAAATCCAACGCTTCTAAATAACGCAATGTTTCTACCACCGAACTGCCCCATGTATATAAACCATGACCGTTGAGCAAATAGGCATAAATTTCGTCATTAGTATCCATATAACTTTCAACTTGTTCGGCTAATCGTGCGATATTTTGATCATTTTCGAAAATCGGTATGATTACACGGCTTTCGTGCGTAGTCACGCCACTGAAAGCTTTGAGTAATTCATAATTTTTTAGTGTCACTTTTTTTCGTTTATGCTGTCGCGAAATTAATGTGCTATTTAACGAATGCGGATGTAATACAGCGTGAACATCAGGAAAACGCTGATAAATTTGAATATGTAACAAGGTTTCAGCCGACGGCACTTTGCCATCTAAAGGATTGCCTTGCGCGTCAATGAGCATAATGTCGTCATGTTGCAAATGTCCTTTATGTTTGCCCGAGACTGTAATTGCAATGGTGCCATCGGATAATCGTGCAGAAAAATTGCCGCTTGTCGCAGGTACCCAACCTTTGCTATCGATAAAACTGCCAGCGGCAATAAGTGCATCAGCGAGATGGTAAAACGTTTCGGGATAGTCGTAGTGTTTCATTTAGTTCTCAAAATATAGTGACAAAAATTAACTCAATTCTTTCCATTCTTCGGGGGATTCCCAATTGCTTGCCCACATTTCAAAAATATCTGCTGGCATGGGTTTCGCGATCGCATAACCTTGCGCGTAATGGCAATTTAACTTTGATAACGCCGTGCCGTGTTCAATTGATTCCACGCCTTCGGCAATGACATAACGTTTAAACGATGAAGCCAAACCAATCACGCCTTCCACAATCGCTAAATCATCCAAATCAAACAACATATTACGCACAAACGATTGATCAATTTTCAAAATGTCAGCAGGTAAATGTTTTAAATAACTCAACGATGAATAGCCAGTTCCGAAATCATCTAACGAAAATTTAACACCAAATGCCTGACACGCCACCATTACTTTCGAGGTTTGCGCTAAATCATGTAGTGCTTCGGTTTCTAAAATTTCCAACTCAAAATGCTTGGGTTTTACACTCGGATATTTATCTAATAATTTTTTTAATTGCTCAACAAAATTGTTTGTTTGCAACGTTCGTGCTGAGATATTAACGCTTACCGTCCACATCAAACCGTTTTCATGCCACTTAGCCATTTGTGCTAATGCTTTATTCATCACCCAAGTATCAATTTGTATTGCCAAAGGATGATGTTCGATTAAGCCTAAAAACTCGTTTGGCATCACCAAACCACGTTCTGGATGTTGCCAACGAATTAACGATTCTGCACCAATAATTTCGCCTTTTCTCATGTCTACTTTCGGCTGAAAATACAACACAAATTCATCTTTAATTAAGGCTCTTTCAATTCGATGTAACGCGCTTTGATGTGCTTGAAATTCATGCGCCACTTCCATGTTGTAAATTTTAAAGCAATTTTTATGATTTTGTTTCGAATCATACATTGCTTGATCGGCGTGTCGTAACAAAGTATCGGAATTCGCATTGTCATTCGGGTAAATCGTGACCCCAATACTTGCTGAAATCGAGACCAAATGTTGTTCAACACGGAACGGAACACTTATCGTTTTAAGCAAGCGATGCAAAGTCATTTCACATTCTTCGACGGAGTTTAATTTTAACAGCAAAAATGCAAATTCATCGCCGCCCAAACGTGCCACGGTATCTTCTTCGCGTAACGCATTTTTGATTCGTTTTGCCGCTTCAACCAATAAATAATCGCCCGCTTTGCGCCCAATTTTATCGTTTACAGTTTTAAAACCATCCAAGTCGATATAACCGACTGCCATCAAACATTGTTCTCGTTTAGTATTTGCCAATGCTAACTTCATTCTATCTGCCAATAACAGCCGATTCGGTAAACCCGTCAACATATCGTGATGTGCAATATATTCAAGTTGTTCAGCATGAGTTCTTGCGTCAGTAATATCTTCGTAAATACCTAGCAAACCAATAACATTTTTCTTTTCGTCATGCAGCGGTACTTTCGAAGTGCGGGATAGAATTTTTTTACCATTCGGTAAAATCAATAATTTTTCGTAATGCAATTTTGATTTATTTGATTGCGTAATATGTCTGTCGTCAGCACGATAACTTTTAGCAAATTCTTTCCACGGCAATTCATAATCATTTTTGCCAATCAATTCATCAGCACAATCTAATCCTGCATCTTTCATAAATGCCGCATTTCCACCCAGATAACAGCCATTCAAATCTTTCCAAAAAATGCGAATCATCGGCGCGTTATCCAATACCGATTGAAACAAATGAATTGAATGTTGCAACGCGGCTTCGAGTTTTAATCGCTGCACAATTTCCTGACGCAATCGAAAATTCCAATAGATCACTAGCAGCAATGCGATAACTAAGGGCATCGCGTACTTCAGCAAGCGTTTCCAGTTCAACTCTGTTTCGATTTTCAAACTCAACCAACGATTTTGAATCTGTGTTTTTTCGGTTTCAGGAATCGCGTTTAAAGCTTTTGCCAATAAACTGATCAATTCGGGATGGCTTTTCAGTGCGCCCATGCGGTGATTACTACGGTATTCGGTTTCGCCTGCAAAATGCAAATTGAGCATGCCACTTTTACGAATTTCATAATTGACCGATGCGGCATCACCCACATAAGCATCAGCCTCGCCTTTGCTAACTAACTGCAATGCCTCTCGTTCATTTTCGGTCGAAATAATTTCAATTTTCGGATAATCATGTGCAATGAGTTCACCAGTAAAATAGCCTTTTTCTATCGCAAGTCGTTTACCAGAAAGTTGTGTCAAACCGCCAATAAAACTATTTGTATTATTATCGACGATGATAATCGGGTTACTAATATACGGCTCGGTAAAGTTTAAATACTGCTCACGATTGGGTGTTTTATTAACATCGGCGATCATGTCTAACTCGCCGTTTTCTGACATGAAAATAGTTTCTGCAAATGATGTACTTTTTACGATTTCAAACTTAATACCCAACTGATTTTCAACTTGATGCAAATAATCAGCGCTTAAACCGACATAATCATTTTTTTCATCCAACCATTCATAAGGTGCAAAATGTGGGTCAATACCAACGCGAATAATAGGATGTGCTTTGAGCCACTCTCTTTCAGCATCAGTAAGATGCAACGGTTGATTAGTTTGCTGTCCGTAAACAAACCCTTTTAAGTTTTCAGTTAATTTAACTAGACCTAATTCTTTATAAGTGGCGGCGATACGTTCAAAACGTTTACTGTCACTGTGTCCGATTGGAACGCCTCGCGGTGCAATCACTTTTACAGTTTCACGCGCTTCAAATCTGAGATGTTCGAGCGTGAGCGATTGAGTATTGTATTGTTCAAAAATCAGATTAACTATTTCGTCCGGATGATTGACGGCATATTCCCAACCTTTAAGTGAAGCACGAATAAATTTTTCAACTCGTTCAGGATGGGTGTTAATTTCTTGTTGAGTGGTAAATAAATTATCGCCTAAAAAGTCTAAGCCGTAATTTCGTGGGTCAATAATGTTGATTTCAATACCACGTTGTTTGTAACGATCGACTTCATCTGTTGAATATGCGGACACAACATCCGTTTTGCCTTCAATTAAATCGTTGATGTCTCCAGAATTAGGCAAATGAATAAACTCTTTTTCTGTCAAATTTGATTCATAAAGCATTGCTCGTAACGCCGCATTATCATTGTTATCATCCATAATGCGTTTGTCACGCATTTCGTAAGGACTGACAATACCCGATGATTTTAGCGTTACGTAAACGAGTGGATTATGTTGAAAAATTGAAGCTAAAACGACAACTGGAATACCGTTTAAACGTTCAACTAACAATGCCGTATCTGCAACACCGTATTCACTTTCGCCATTGATGACTTGATGAGTAGAATTTATGCCGACTTTTCTTTCTCGTAATTCCACGTCTAAATTTTCTTCAGCGTAAAAACCTTTGGCTTTCGCGGCGTAATAACCCGCAAATTGAAATGAGTTTAACCATTTAAGTTGTAGACTGATTTTTTCAGGGCTGGTCGATGTTGCCAAAATTGGCAAACTTAAACTAATCAATGATCCAAAGATAATAAAACGCAGTAGGGGCATGTATGAATTTGTAAGATAAGCGGTTTCAAGGGTTTAATTTTAGCATTTTTAAACGGTTGCACTATTGATTAAAACCCAAATCGACTTATAGTGGCGCCATTCAAAACTAAACCTTAGGAGTTTTTATGGAACATTTTAAAGCGTCATTTCTTATTGCGATAGTGTGTTTGAGTACCGCATTTTATTGGGGATTTTCATCCGGTGGCGTGAATGTAGGCGTTACCGCAGCGACAATTGCGTTAATTTTGGGCGTTTTGGAAGTCAGTTTATCGTTCGACAACGCCGTGGTGAATGCGTCAATTTTGAAACGTATGAACGAACAGTGGCAACGTTATTTTTTGACGTGGGGGATTTTAGTCGCAGTGTTTGGAATGCGATTAGTGTTTCCAATTGCGATTGTGGTTTTTGCGACAGGCATTGATTTTATGAGTGTCGCGCAAATGGCACTGCACGATTCGGCAAAATATGCGGAACATCTAACCGGCGCACACGTCCAGATTGCAGCATTTGGTGGCATGTTTTTGCTGATGGTATTTTTTGCCTTTTTATTCGACAACGATCGTGAATTACATTGGCTTGGTTATTTGGAGCGGAAATTTGCCAGTTTTGGTAAATTGGAATCGATTGAAATTATTTTTTCCTTGTCTATTCTGCTCGGAATGCAAAATTTCGTTAATCCAGAAGATCGTTTAACGGCATTAGCATCAGGCATTGCGGGTGTAGTTTTATTTGTTATCGTAGACAGTCTGTCAGCATTGTTTGAAGATGAAGAAGAAGGCGAAGAAGTTTCGACGGCGATTAAACGTGGCAGTGTGATGAGTTTTATTTATTTAGAAATTTTGGATGCTTCATTTTCATTCGACGGTGTAATTGGCGCGTTTGCGATTACGCAAGATGTTGTCATCATCATGTTAGGACTAGCGATTGGCGCAATGTTTGTGCGGAGCTTGACTGTATATTTGGTTCGTCAAGGCACACTCGATGAGTATGTATTTTTGGAACACGGCGCACATTATGCGATTGGCGCATTGGCAGGCATTATGTTAGTCAGTATGAAACACGAAATTCCCGAAGTTATCACAGGGTTAGTGGGCGCAATTTTCATTGGGTTGTCAGTTCTTTCGTCCATTTTTTACAAACGCAAACACGCAACGGTTTAAGTTTTTATGTCAGAGATTCAAAATTCCTTAATTGCTTTAAAAAACCACATTACCGAAGAAATTATTGGACAAGATGTGTTGGTTGAACGAATGCTCATTGGTTTACTTGCTGATGGGCATATTTTGGTTGAAGGCGCACCAGGTTTAGCGAAAACACGAGCGATTAACGTGTTAAGTCGCGGCATTGAAGGCGATTTTCATCGAGTACAATTCACGCCTGATTTATTGCCGGCGGATTTAACGGGAACAGAAATTTATCGCCCACAACAAGGCACGTTTGAGTTTCAGAAAGGGCCACTGTTTCATAATTTGATTTTGGCGGATGAAATCAATCGTTCTCCTGCAAAAGTCCAAGCCGCGCTGCTCGAAGCAATGGCAGAACGACAAATCACCGTAGGGCAAGCGACGTATAAATTACCAACATTATTTATGGTGATGGCGACGCAAAACCCAATTGAACAAGAAGGTACTTATCCGTTGCCAGAAGCACAATTAGATCGATTTTTGCTGCAAGTAAAAGTTGATTATCCTAATGCGGAACACGAAAAAACGATTTTACGATTGGTACGAACTGAAGCACGGCAAGCCACTCAAAAATTAAAAAAATCTTTTACACCTATTACGCAAGCGACGTTATTTGAAGCACGAAACAACGTTTTAGATTTGTATTTAGCTGAACCGTTGGAAGATTATTTATTACAACTTATTTTAGCGACCCGCAAACCTGAAGTTTATGGTGATGATTTAGCGAGTTGGCTGCAATATGGCGCAAGTCCACGAGCAAGTATTGCGTTAGACCGATGCGCGAGAGCAAAAGCGTGGTTAGCTCAACGCGATTATGTTGCGCCAGAAGATATTCAAGAAATGGCGTTTGATGTGTTGCGACATCGGTTGATTTTGTCTTATGAAGCGGAAGCAGAAGGCGTGACAACTGATGATGTGATTAAAGTATTGATTGAACGGATTCCTGTGCCTTGAATACAAAAAGGGCGCACACGTCGGTGCGCCCCTACGCATCAATGCAATTTTTCTTTTGCGGCATCTATCGCTTTTTCTGCCAACTCATCAATAATTGAATGACCGTGTTCTTCGTTGTGTTCAAATTGATCGAAAGGACTTTCGCCTTTTTTGGTGTAGACGTAAATAAAATAAGCCAATGGTGCAAACGCGACTGACGCAGCGATTAACATGAAAATAGATATTTCAATAATAGTACCCATGATGTTCCCCTCTAAGATTTTGTTTTTATTTTTCAGGTGAACGTGGATAGTACACCGTTTTTTTTCGTAGATAAATTACTCGCACAAAATGCTTACCCTTTATGTCACAAATTCCTATTTCTTCTGAACGCACCATTGTGTCGCTAAAAATGCTTGTTGATTTAGCACGCTCCGCTGCGGGTTTAACCTTTCATAAACGTGCGATTCGTGCCAAACAAAGCGGCGGCTACATTTCGCGCTTCAAAGGACGTGGCATGGAATTCGATGAAACTCGTTTATACCAAGCGGGTGATGATATTCGTAGTATCGATTGGCGCGTGACTGCACGAACCGGTAAAACCCACACCAAAATTTTCCGTGAAGAACGCGAACGCCCCATTTTTATTTCGGTTGATCAACGCGCCACGATGCAATTTGCAACACGTGGCGTTTTTAAATCAGTTTTAGCAGCAAAACTCGCGGCATTATTGGCGTGGACGGCGCACCATCATGGTGATCGAATTGGCGGACAGCTCTTTTTTGATAATCACTGCTATGAATTAAAACCCCAAAATGGCAAACAAGCGGTGCTGCATTTTTTGAATGCGTTGGTGAAAGCACATCCCCCCCGCCCCCCTTCAAAGGGGGGAGAGTTTTCAAATTTGAATGACTTAGAATCAGTGTTAAATCGCTTGGTGCATCACGTTCGTCCAAGTAGTTTGGTTTATATCATTAGTGATTTTCGTGGCTTAACTGCACAATCCGAAACACTTTTGGCTAAACTCGCCAAACATTGCGACGTGGTTTTAATGTTCGTTTATGACGAACTTGAACAGCATTTACCAACGGCTGGACAATATCGTTTTACCCAAAATGAACAAAACGTGATTATCGATGCAAGCGCGAAACAATCGTTTGATTACCATCAACGTTTTTCAGATAAACAACAGCATTTGCAACAGTTAGCGAAACAACGCAATATGATTTTTATTTCTGTCAATACGCAAGCCGATCCATTGGCTTGCTTAAAAATTTAAACGTTCGCCATGCCACCAATTCAAGAGTTACCCATCCGCGATATTCATTTACCCGAAACTATTAGTTGGTTTCCACCTGCAATCGGTTGGTGGATCATCGCCATTTTTGTGCCAATTTTTACTTATTTTTTAATTGCCTTAATTCAACGATTGCTTCAAAAAACGGCGATTAAAGAAGCTAAAAAATTACTGAAACAATTACAAACAAATGATTCGCTAACCCCTTTAGAAAAAGTCTGTGAATTATCAATCTTATTGCGTCGTGTTGCGGTGAGTTATCACCCAGAAGTCAGTGGCTTAACGGGACGGGCGTGGTTAGATTATTTAGATGGTTCACTAAAATCCCCCCTTTTTGAAGGGGGGCAGGGGGGATTTGCACCGTTTAAAAATGGTATTGGGCATTGTTTAGTAGATGCGCCTTATCAAAAAGAATTACCAGCAGACACCGATTTAATAGCGTTATTTAAACTCGCGCAAACGTGGCTTAATGCTCAGACTTCAAACTCTCATCGTCGTAAAAAAATCGTATGATTCAATTTCTCGCCCCGTGGTTATTTGCCGCATTGCCTTTTCCGTTACTTGTTTATTGGCTCGCCCCTGCGAAAAAAAACGTTGAACAATCCGCTTTGCGTGTTCCATTTTTAGCTGATTTCACACAAGATTCGACGTTCAAAATTGCAACTACAACGAATCGCACACGCTTATATTTGGCAGCGTTAGCATGGACATTTTTAGTTTTTGCATCGGCGCGTCCGCAATGGTTAGGTGAACCGATTGAACAAGCGATGAATGGGCGCGATTTAATGCTTGCCGTTGATTTGTCGGCGAGTATGCAAGAGAAAGATTTTATTTTGAACAACGATTACGTTGACCGTTTGACAGCGATTAAATCGATTGCGACGGATTTTATCAATCGGCGCGTTGGCGATAGAGTTGGACTGATTTTGTTTGGCACACAAGCCTATTTACAAACGCCGCTGACGTTTGACCGCAAAACCGTTGCTACACTTTTGGACGAATCTGCGATTGGTTTGGCAGGCGACAATACGGCGATTGGCGATGCGATTGGGCTAGCGGTAAAACGGTTGAGAAATGAATCACAAAATAGCCGTGTGTTAATTTTGCTGACCGATGGTGCGAATACGGCTGGCGAAGTGTCACCGTTGAAAGCCGCTGAACTCGCTGCTGCTAATCATTTGAAAATTTATACGATTGGAATTGGTGCAGACGAAATGTTGGTGGGTGGATTTTTTGGTTATCGCAAAGTCAATCCTTCTGCCGACATCGACGAGGGTACGTTAATTAAAGTCGCTGAAAGTACAGGGGGCAGTTATTATCGCGCCAAAAATTTAGACGAATTAAACAACATTTATATGCGCCTCGATGAACTCGAACCCGTCGAAAAAGATAAGCAATACTTTCGTCCGAAACGTGAATTGTATTTTGTGCCGTTGGCGATTGCGCTGGTGTTGGCGGGTTTATTGAGCTGGAGAAAAACGTCATGACAGAAATTTTAACAAACTTTCACTTTTTAAGACCGTATGCCTTTTTGGCGTTGATTCCATTAATTTACTTGATGGTAAAAAATTATCGTCACCATTCCAATTCAGCCGCACATTGGTCAAAGGTTTGTGATAGTGAATTGTCGCCTTATTTGCTTGAAAACAGTCGTAGTAAACAATCGCA
>JAQTOX010000108.1 GCA_028713055.1 Methylococcales bacterium
CCGTGCGCGATTATCGAAAACGAATTTGTGAAACCTGGTAAAGGGCAAGCATTTAACCGCGTCAAAATCCGAAATTTAAAAACCGGTCGCGTTATCGAACGTACATTTAAATCAGGCGAATCGCTGGAAGGCGCGGATGTGATGGATGTTGAAATGCAATATCTTTACAACGATGGCGATTACCGTCACTTTATGGATCAAAATACATTTGAACAATATCAAGCTGATGAGAAGGTAGTTGGGGACGCTGGCTTGTGGTTGAAAGATCAAGATATGTGTACCGTCACATTGTGGAATGATGCACCATTAGCCGTGACACCTGCGAATTTCGTAGAATTAGAAATTGTCGAAACTGACCCAGGTGTACGCGGCGATACTTCAGGCGGTGGTGGTAAACCTGCAAAATTATCAACGGGTGCAGTGGTTCGCGTACCATTATTCGTGGCGCAAAATGAAATAATCAAAGTTGATACCCGCACTGGCGAATATATTTCTCGCGTCAAAGAATAAATCATCATGCAAAATTCAATGCTGTGGCAACCAAGCTGTTCGATTGAATTATTGCAACTAAGAGCGCGAATGCTGCAACGCATTCGCGTTTTTTTTGCCGAACGAAACGTGTTAGAAGTAGAAACACCGCTATTCAGTCACACAAGTGGCACTGATCCACAATTGGCATTTTTCACGTCAACTTACGAAACTCCGCCAAACTCTCAGCCATTATTTTTACAAACGTCGCCAGAATTTGCGATGAAACGTTTATTAGCAGCTGGCAGTGGTTCGATTTATCAAATTTGCAAAGCCTTTCGGAACGGTGAAGCGGGACGTTTTCATAATCCTGAATTCACAATTTTGGAATGGTATCGCGTTGATTTTGATTTGATAGAATTGATGGACGAGGTCGAAGCGTTGTTCGATATTTTATTTGACGGACAATTAAACGCGCCACAACGTGCCAGTTATCAAACCATTTTTGAGCAATTTACAGGTTTGAATGCACTCATTTTTTCGTTTGATGCGTATTCAAATTTTGCGAAACAAGCGAATTTACCCGACGCAATTACGATTTGTGGACAAAGTCACGCGCTGTGGTTGGATTTCTTATTTAGTTTTTGTGTACAACCACATTTAGGTAAAGATGGTTTGTTTTCAGTTTATGGTTATCCGGCATGTCAATCATCGTTAGCGCGTTTGAATGCTAAAAATCAGTTAATCACTGAGCGTGTTGAAGTGTTTATCAATGGCATTGAATTAGGTAATGGTTTTCATGAATTGACGGATGTCACGGAACAAAATCGGCGGTTTGATGCTGAAATTCAAACCCGTCAGCGTGAAAATTTACCCGTGGCAAAAAAAGACGAATGGTTGTTAGCTGCGTTAGAAAGCGGTTTGCCTGATTGCTCAGGCATTGCGCTGGGTTTGGATAGAGTGTTGATGGTTTTGGCACATTCGCCGTCGATTGCGAACGTTTTAAGTTTTGATATTTCACGCGCTTAGTTGTGATTACTGCGCGTCATCCACTTTGGATAAACCATCTAATGACCAATTTTCAAAATCTTTACCGCCACTCGTATCGTCGCCATTTTTATAACTAATTCGGCATACGTATTTGTGTTTTTTAGGTGCAGAGCCTTCGTGTGAAACCTCCGCTTCTGCACTTACAACGTATTCATAGTTTCCTAAACTCCACGCATTTAATGCTTTTTGAGGTAAGGTTACTGCCGTTTTTGGATCTAAATCCGCTTTAAGATGCGTGTTGCAATGTTGAAATGCAAACTGTGTCATTTCATTCGATTGCGTCATCATACTGCCTTGATCTTTGCTTTCGACAAGGAATAAATCAGATTTTGTTGCGACATCTTTTGCCATTGGAATCAAAAATTCACGTTGCATCACGACTAAAGCGATGACGCTCGCGATCAATAGCAACAATTTTTTCTTACTCATTTTATTCATAGATCACAATTTGTAGAAGATTAAATAAGGCGCGAATTGTAGCACAATAAAAATTGCACGCTAACGCGCTGTGATGTGGGTTTACAGCTGTTTTCATAACGCACTTTCAATAATCCCAAAATCTGTTATCTTTGCGCGATTCTTTATTTTCCACTGATTACACATGAATTCTTCTCGTTCTATTTCTGTTGTTGCACCCGCTCGACTACACATGGGTTTTTTAGATTTAAGTGGCGCGTTAGGGCGGCATTTTGGCAGTATTGGCGTGGCTTTAAACGAACCCATGACGCGGCTTTTAATTACATCTTCTGAAAAAAAAATCGTAACTAACGAACGTACCGAAAAATGTTTAACTGCATTTTGCCAAACATTCAATGTTTCCTCCAATGTTCAAATTGAACTCATCGAAGCTATTCCTGAACACGTTGGTTTAGGTTCGGGAACACAAATGGCATTAGCGGTTGGCGCGGGTTTAAATGCGTTTTACGATTTAAATTTAAGTGTACGAGACCTTGCCGCCACGATGGATCGTGGTTTGCGTTCAGGTATTGGCATCGGCGTTTTTGAACAAGGTGGGTTTGTGGTCGATGGCGGACGGGGTGTAAATACGATTACACCGCCGATGTTGGCACATTTTGATATTCCAAAAAACTGGCGATTTATTCTAGTTTTTGACCAACGCGGACAGGGTTTACATGGTCAACAAGAAATTCAGGCTTTCAAAACGTTGCCACCATTTCCACGCAATGAAGCCGAACGCTTGAGTTATTTGTTATTGATGCAAGCTCTACCTGCAATTGCAGAAAATAATTTAATACGTTTTGGTGAAGTGATTACTGAATTGCAACGCACCGTCGGGGAACATTTTTCACCGGCACAAGGCGGTATATTTACAAGTCCAGATGTAGCGCAAGCCATGCGCTGGTTGGCAGAACGTGGTGCGGTTGCTATTGGACAAACCTCGTGGGGACCCACAGGATTTTGTTTGGTTGAAAATAACGAAATAGCTGAAAGTTTGGTTGCACAAATTCAAACCGTTTTTACTGCAACACCGTTACAATTCAAAATTGTGAGTGCGCGAAATACAGGTGGTGAAGTAATAGTTAATTTTTGAAGGTAAAATTTTGTAAACCGAGCGACTTTAACCATTTTTCGCCGTCTTTTTCTTTGAGCATTGCAATAGTAGCGGCACTTCCAGCGACAACACATAAATCCGCAACAACGCTAACTGCCGCTAATTGCCGAACGGGATAACCTGTTTTCGGATTTAAAATATGTCCATAACGCACGCCATCAATCAACATACATCGCTCATAATCACCGCTACTTGCCAACGCGCCGGTTTTTAATTTCAACGTTTTCCAGACTTTAGTTTTATCACGCGGATGTTGAATACCGACGCGCCACGGCTTGCCGTCAGGATGTGAACCGATGATTTTTATATCGCCACCTAAATTTATGATTCCGTGCGAAATCCCCGCACTCAAACACAACGTCGCCGCTCTATCTGCCGCATATTCTTTAACGATGCCACCAAAATCGATTTCCATTTCAGCTTGTGAAAACGTCAGCGTTGAATTTTCCCAACGAATATGTTGCCAACCAATTTTTCCCAACAACATTTGAATCGTCTTATCATCGGGCAATACATTTGTATCGAATCGCCATGCGCGGCGTAAAACTCCCGATGTAATATCAAACAAACCGTCACTGAGTTCGTAACAGGTTTGCGCGTAATTGAGTAAACCAGTCGTTTCTTCATCTACACTAATTGAACCGCCAGATGTAGCAACGGCGTTAATTTTAGATAAAAAACTATCTGCTTGATAACGGGAGTATTTGCGTTCTAAACGATAAACATCACCAATGATTTGCTGGGCAATTTTTTGAGCAAGTAAATCGTTTTCGGCATAAAGCTGTAATTCGCACGGTGAACCCATTGCGTTGAAAGAAAAATGGTTAAAAGGCATAAGACCACGTCGCTGACAACGCACCATTGCGTGGTAATTGATAGGTGTCATTATCTTGAATGGGTTGTAACCATTCAAAGCCTAAACGATTACCTTGCAAACTGCCGCTTGGCATTGTGGCGTTAATCCCAAAACCGACATCAAAAAACTGTCCGCCGTAATTTCGTCCATAATCCATTGAACCGATTTGATGATAAACCCCTCGATACGCGCCACGCAACGCACCTTCCAAGGTATAAACACCACGCACGGAAGTTGCCAACCAATTCGTCCAGCTATAACTTCCCCATGCCGTTGCTTGGAAAATATCACCGAACGCAAAACCCGCTTTATTATACGATTCCATCCGTTTTGTACCGTTCAATTGTGCTCCAAATGACCAATCTTCGATGTTTGCGGTATAAGTCACCGCCGGTTTAAAATCCCACGTGCCGCTACCTAATTGCATTCCGTAATGAATAAATCCCAAATCAACTCTGTGCGTATCGCGCAGTTGAATCGCTGCATCGCCCGTCGGTGCAGTCATACCTAAACTAAGATTGATTTGTTGCGCGTCCGTTTTAAACAAATTAAACAGTGCGTACATTCCCGTATCGCCCACACCGCCTGTGGTATGTTCATGTCCAGCGTGAATAATCGCCGCGCCTAGAGGTGTCGTCATCGACGGCGTTTCTGGCGCACCATCAAGTGGACGCATCGTCATGTGCATATCCATGAATTGTGGCATCAACATCAGCGTCAACCAATCTGTCGGCGCATACATTAAATCGAGCATGTGCATATTCATGCTCATTTCTTGCGGCGTGACGTAACATTTATTTGGCGCACAGGCATTATTCACAACGTTTTTGTCGTCATCAGAATCCATCGAACCACCTGCTTGATCCGCATATTGATAACGATAACCCACCATAAAATCGCCCGCTTTTGGCAAAACGTGATCAAACATGATGCCTGCAGGTGCGCCTGCACCGTGATGATGGACGTGGTTCGCGTGTTCGTTGTGAGTAGAATTCGCAATGGATAACGCCGCTAAATCGACTTTCAACGCGGCATTCACTAAATAACCGTCAAAGTCACTGTAATTTCCTTCACCGCCACCACCTAATTTTAAACTTCCCGCATGGGTGTAATACTCTGCACCCGCTTGTAGTTCTAAGCCTTTGGCGAATTTTTTAGTCACCGTTAAACCACCACTTAACGCGCCATAACCTGATAAACGATAATCGCTCGAATAATTTTGTGGCAGTAATTTTGGATCATATTTAGTCGTTGTAGTTTTATCCGTTTCTGGATTGTAAATGCTTTTACTTACCGCTTGTTTGGAAACCAAATAAGGTGAGTAAAAATTTGCGGCATTTTGGGAGTAATAACGTACACGTGGCGTAATTGACCAGCCGTCGCCGAGTGGTTGAATCCAATCACTTGAAATTGTGTGGGCTTGAATTCCCCAATCGTCATGATAAAAACGGTAATCAAAATGCAACGCGGCATCGAGTGCGTCAATGTGTTGAACGTAACGTAAATTTTCTGTCCATTGCTGACGTTCTTCGGGACGTTGTTCCAAAAACGCCAACATACTTCCGTTTAATTGCCCGTTTTTGCCTATTTTTTGAGCTGGATCTACAAATAAAACCGCCATCGTTTTGTATGGATTTGACATATAACCGTTGCTAGCGGTGTAACTGACACTGCCTTCGACGAGCGTAGATTTATTTAAAACCTGTGTTACACCTAAACTGCCTGACCAATCTTGTTTTGAACCTATCAGCAATTTCACACCATTGGGCAATGATTTGACCCGTGTCCCGAAAGTTGATTTTTCAATATATGGCACAGCATCGTGATCCAGCATCGCCTCTGTGTCGCTCGTGGTATAGCTTGTACCAAAATTTACACTGGTCAGTTTTTGATTAAAATCAAGCCGTCCGCCGATATTACCGAAACTCGAGTTGTAATCATTTTCTGCCGACGTTCCTGCGCCAATGTCTAAACTCGCTTCGTCCCAATCGTAGCCAAAACGTAAATCCCCTTGTTTGCGTGTTTCTGGCGATGCAGTTGAAAGAGTGTGAACGAGTTGTAAATTTTTGGTAAATTCGCCTGTTTTTGAATCTTGTTGCAGTGGATTGAAATTTTTATCAACAAAAATGTTGTTGTTGTTCAAATAGGGCGACGCGCCGCTGAGAATTTTCGGAGCAATTATACGTTGGCGATTGCCACTGAAAGCTAACGGGGCAGTCGTGATAGGTGTTGCACCACTCCACGTATCTTGCGTGTAATTGAATGCTAGACGCACTCGGTCAGAAAGTTTGAGTTTGGTGTTGGTTTGAATACTATCGACTTGAATCGGTTTAAAACCACTTTGCGCGTTGATTAAATTTCGTGCGCCATCTTCGTAATGTCCGTATTGAAAAGTGGCTTCTTCATCGCTAGCGTAAATCGTTGTTAGAGGTAATGCGAGAGCAGCGACGGTTAATAATTTTAGGGGGTTAGTAACAACCACAACCACCTCCGCCACTTTGACCACCGCCTGAAGCAGCTTCACGGCTGCCATATTGATGCGTGCGTAAACTATTTTGTAGCGGTGCTGTTTCTAAACTCATTTCAGATTTCGCTAATATACCGCGTTCCCACGGTGAAACAGAACTACATCCAGACAAAAACAATAAACAAAAAAAAGCCCCCTTTTTGAAGGAGGTTGAAAGATTTTCTTTTACATTAAAAAAGCGCGACATTATTTTATTTTTCAACCAATAATTGCGCGATTTGTATTTTTAGCTCTTCCATTTCGCCCTCACGAAAACCTTGATGAATATGGCGAATTACACCATGTTTGTCGACTAAATATGAAGTTGGCATGGCTTGGACATCAAAATTTTTGGCACATTGTTCACCACCGTGATTGGCAATCGTAAATTGCGACGGATGATGTCCTAAAAACGCCATTGCATCATCTACTTTTTCGTCCAAGTTCACGCCAACAATGTGTAACCCTTTTTCACCGAATTCGTGCGTCAGTTGATTTAAAAACGGAAACGATTGCACGCACGACGTACACCATGATGCCCAAAAATCAATGTATAAAACTTTACCCGTGTATTCATGAAAATGTACAGGCGTATTGTTGATCGAAGTCAGCACACAATCAGACGAATTTTCACCCACTGTAGCGGCGTTAACATTTGAAAATAGAAGTATTGTGGCTAAAAATAAAAATTTTTTCATACGCACTTTTTAATAGTGTGTAATTGTGGTTTCGGTATGGTCACCGCCGCTTTCGCAATGGTACTCAATGGAATAACTTGCTACACCTGTACCATTCTTATCAACTGTAACTCGATACAAACCTTCGCCTTGGTAGATTTCCACACCCCCTCGATTCGGTGTCATGTTAGTAACAAAATTTCCCTTAGCAATTTGTGCGCTGATAAGTGGCGTAGTGTCGGGTGAACTAATTTTGAAATACATTTTGTCGGGAACCATGTCACCATCCGCGTTACAAGATACGCCAAGAAAATCAACGGCTGAAGCCTCGGCGGGTAAAACTCCGCTGTAATCGTGGGCGGAACTATTGAATGACAAACCCGTTAACATCAAAAAAATAAAACGTTTCATTTAGTTTTCCTCTGTTATTGGTCTTGTAAGATTTGAATTAGAGACGTTTTCGTTTCAATGTTACTCGTATTTAAGCAACTGTATTGAAAACGGTAATTTTTCGCAGCATTAACGGGGCTATTTACCATCACTGAATAATCGCCGTTTCCACCTTGTAAATTTAAAACTTCGCCAATCGTGTTCAATGCGGTTACACCTTTCAGAACTTGCGCCATTAAATTTCCTGATGCTGGTGTTTCAATAACTTGCGCGGCTGATTTAATTTTTGTAATCGCTGTTTTGTTGGTGATTTTAATTTTTAAACTGCTTGTATCACCAGTAGTTTTACTTTTGCTGCATTTGATGGTGTAAGATTTTGTGCTGCCATTACTTAATGAACCCGTAACAATCGCAGAACCCGTTGTGACTTTATTTACTGTATTTAAACACTGATATTGCACGGAATATATTTGTGAATTTTTTAAATTTAGATTCGTGCCGATGGTATCTAAGTTCAATAAATACGAGCCATTACCCCCACTTAAACTGATTTCCTTAATTGTGCCGGCGGCGATTTTTGAAGCACTTGTTGTTAATTTTAATTTCGATAATTTCGCATTTAAAATTTGCGGTAAAATTGGACCAGTCGTTGGATTGACAGTACCGATAGTTACACTTGGTTTGTCGGGAGTTTCGACTGGGTCAGCAGTGGTAGCATTTTCTAATAATTTAAAATTCAAATGATCGGTATCTCCGGCGCAATTGATTTTAAAATAATCGGTGGCACCAACCGTGGTGGTTAAATTTTGTGTACCCGAATCCAATGCCCACCCGCTTTGTTCAAATGTACTGCATGCAAGTAGCGATAACGCCAGTTTTTGAGCTATTTTTTTCATAAGGAGAATCCAAGACAAATAACGGTTGACGTATTATCGTGTATTTTTGAACTATCAGCACACCTTACGAAGATACCAAAACTGAAAAGTGTGCTGATGATAATTGAAGCGACCAGTGATTTATTTTGTTGGCCAGTACAACGCACCGCTTGTACCCTTGGGATATTTTGCCGCAGAAATTGGCATATAAGTATCGATGTCGTTATCACTCGGCTCAATATAAACCGTATCGTAATCAGTCGCCGCTGCACACGAAACTTTGTCGGATTTCACACCATTTCCAGCATCCCAGCCGGGATCTTTACGATTGATAACAGACCCCGTAGTAACATCAAATCCTGTTGTACCGGGTAATGGATTTTTGGCTAAATCACGATTCACAGTCAACGTTGTCCAAAAAATCGATTTCGGATCCGAGCTAGGCATGACAACTTGATCTTTGAATTTCGGTGTCGTATGACCAATCCATAAATCTACCCGCGCTGGATCATTGTAAGATGATGCACCTTTTGCACACCAGTTTGCTACGGCAACACGAATTTTCAAGGTTTTCGCGCAAGAGGTTGGTTGAAATTGAAATCCGTTAATGCCAAAAGGCGATAAACCGGTTGTGCTGATGTCTGAACCATCGGCTTTTTTCGCGCTTTCTAATAATGGTGCGCCTTTATTCGGAGCAGAAGTTGCGTCTCCCCAACCTTGCCAACCACGTAGATTACCTTTGCCATCTACAACTGGAATAGTATTCGCGAATAATGTACCGCCACTCGTAATAACAGATAATGTTGCTTTCAATGGTGTGGTATCAGCAGTTGAACCGACAATATCGTTCGCTAAATTTGGTAATACATCCTCTTCTCCTGCTGTAAAACCCGCAACTCCTTTCGTAGTTATGTTACCGTCTTTGTCTTTTACTTCTGCAACAGCGGGTTTGCCGTTACTTTTGCGAATTACAACATCACTAAAATTCGGTGAGTTTGGAAAAATTGCACTGATTGCAATGACATCTTTATGTGGTTGACCATTTGCTTCTCCACCTTCATTTGTATTACAACCGTGACCAATAGAAACTGCATTCCACGTTTTCAC
>JAQTOX010000109.1 GCA_028713055.1 Methylococcales bacterium
CTTAACAGGCGGTATCGAAACTTCAGGGACGGTTGCAGGAACAACGACTGCTGAAACTATCACCGGCAGTTCGGGTGCTGACGTGATCAATGGTGGTGGTACAGCGGCAGATAGTATTTATGGTGGAGCGGGTAATGACACCTTCGCATTCAATTTGGTTACCGATACTCTCGATGGGGGTGACGGTTCAGCGGATACGTTAGCAATTACTTCGGCATTTTCGGGGTCAGTCGACGCTTTGATTACCAACATTGAAAAAATAACCGTCATTTCATCTACTGCGTTGACGGTAGATTTAACGGCTCAAACCGAAGGTTTCAAGATTACCGCTTCAGGTGCGGGTGGTCAGAGTATTACGGGTTCGGCAGGGGCGGATAGTATTGTGGGTACAGCCGCTACCGATACGCTGATAGGTGGTGCAGGCGACGATACGCTGATAGGTGGTTTGGGTGCCGATAACCTTGCCGGCGGCGCAGATACCGATGTGTTTGTAATTATGCCTACAGATACCGGAATCGATACGATTACTGATTTTGGTTATGGTGCAGATTCATTTAGTGGTGTTTATACTTCCGCCGGCGTGTTGAAAGTGACGATGTATGACAGCAGTGCAACAGCGTTGAACTTAGCTACAGTGCTAGCGTCAAATGGTACCGTGAGCATTACTGGTGGTTCAGCGGCAGATACCCTCACCGGGGGGGCAGGTGCGGATATTTTCACCAATCTCGGTACAGGGGATAGCGTCAATGGTGGTGCCAATATAGATACGTTCACGTTTGGATCGTCGGCTGTTGCTGCTGCAACAATTACTGGTGGAACAGGTGCCGACATTTTAACGGGTGCGTCAACAGCAGCAAACGCCATTACTATTGTTGATACCGATGGCATTTCTGTTACGGGTGGTTCTGTAGTCGATACGTTCACTTTTACAAAGGGACTCATTGCTACGACAGTTGCAAGTGGGACAGGAGCCGATTCGATTATTTTAGGGAATTATGCCAATACGTTAACTATCAATGATGGTGACGTTTCGGTCACCGGTGGAACAGGCATTGATGCCATTACGTTTACGTCGACAACAGCGTTAACCGCAGTAACAGTTAATGGTAGTACCGGTGTAGACACAGTTACGTTACCTACCGGCGCAACGGCAAATACAATCACCGTTATTGATTCGGATGGCATCACAGTAGCCGTTGGAAGTACAGGCGTTGATACTGTTACATTAGGCGCATCAACGACTGCAACGATTACAGGTTTTGGTGGTACAGGTGGCGTTACATCTGTTGATGTTTTAGTTGTTCCCATCGGTTCGACTGCGAATGTCACTATGAACGGCACGACACCGACTTGGACGGCATCATCATCGACCTCTAACGTTGGAACAACAACCTTCACAACGGCGGCAAATACAACCACCGCAACTATCAATTTAGCGAGTGTAGCGAACAGTGGAACATTAACCATTAACGCGGCGACAGCTTCAGGAATTGCAACGCTTACCGGCACAACAAGTACAGATTCAATTGTTGGGGGTTCCGGTTCGGATTCCATTACCGCCGGCACGGGCATGGACACGATTACCGGTGGTGCGGGAGCTGATACATTCATTCTCGCCGCTGGTGCAAATGGAACGACACCGAGTTCAACCGTTTTCGATACCATTACCGATTTTGGCACGGGTGCCGATTCGATTGATTTTGGTGCTACGGCTGTCACCGTTAATCTGTATACCACAACGGCTGCTGCGGGAACGGCTGCAATTTCTAACTTGGGTGTCGCAACATTTCACGTCGATGATGACACATTGGCTGAAAGAATCGTGGCTACTGAAAAAGCAATTCAACTTGGTACAGCGTTTGTGGCAGGCGAATCAGCACTATTTGTTTATGGTTCGGATTCTTACATTTTTATTTCCGACGCAGTAGCTGGTGTTGATGCGAATGACGTACTGATTAAGTTAAAAGATGTTATTGGTAGCGCGGTAATTTTAAACCTTGGTGATATTGTTTCCGTTAAACCTTATACGGTTGCGGAATTCACAGTCGCAGCACCTACTTTGACAATTGCGAATACAGTTTATGTTGTGGATACAATTGCCAATCTTGTCGCTGGAATAACGACGTTCTCTAGCTACAATTCGATAATTGATGTTGTTCAAGCCACTGATACGGCGACACTGGCACAGTTGGCAACGGTTGATGCGGTAGTTAGCGGTACCTTGAATTATGAAGGTATTTCAGATATTGCGGCAAATTACGCGAATGCGGCTGGAGCGATGACGGCAAACGGTACCGCTTATGTGAAGACAACTCACGATGTGACCGTAACAGATGCAGCGACGATTGCACAATTGACTGCCATTGATGCGCTCACAACAGGAACATTGACCTATGCGGCGGTCACTGATGCTTTAGCTACGTTAGTTACCAACGCTGGAGGTTATGTAGCAGGGACGCATGCGGTGACTGTGACGAATACTGGGAGTGTTGCGGCGGCAGATTTGAATACTGTCGATGGCTACACTTCTGGCGTAATTAACGCTGCGGCGGTAACAACTTTAACGGGTTCTATTGCTGTAGTAACCACTACTTACACGGCAAATTCAACAGGCACCATTTCAGGTTTAGGCAATGAAGCTGTTACGTTAGATGATACAACCGCAACGGGCGCTGCACTGAAAGCCATTGATGATGCCACCAGTGGTATTGTCACGGCATCGAGTCTGACAGGAATTACCGCTTCGACCATTGCCCAAGCGACGGCATTGTTGGTCACTCATGGCTTAGTTGCTAATGGTGGTGATGGTACAGTGGTACTTTCAGGTTCTGAAACCCTGGCAATTACGGACGCGACTTCAGTCACCGCAACGGCACTGAAAGCCATTGATGATGCCACCAGTGGTATTGTCACGGCATCGAGTCTGACAGGAATTACCGCTTCGACCATTGCCCAAGCGACGGCATTGTTGGTAACGCATGGTACAGCTGGTAACAATACAGTGGTACTTTCAGGAACTGAAACAATTGTGCTGTCTGATGTTGGTACTCAACCAGAAACAGATGCAATTTTGAATGCAACAACTGGTGTTGTTACTACAGCACAGTTAACAGCTGGTACATACGCTAATTTTGCAGTGAATGATGTGATTAACACAGGTTTGTCGTTTACTAATACTGGAACGGCAAGTGTAACACTAGCTGCCGATGCTAATTTGGATTGGAATTGGAATGTTGGTACTCACACATTGACATTTGAAACTGTTGCAGGTGCTGGCACTGGTGTTGTGATAATACTACCAACAGGTATCAATACTATTACTGAATCTGGCGTAGGTTTGTTCACGTTGACATAAATTTTAATCCAATAAAGCGAGTTGTTTAATCC
Organism: Methylococcales bacterium; assembly: GCA_028713055.1. Lineage (GTDB taxonomy): Bacteria > Pseudomonadota > Gammaproteobacteria > Methylococcales > Methylomonadaceae > UBA10906. Next base: position 3,388 of record JAQTOX010000109.1, read on the forward strand.
GCTTTTATTTGAAATAAGAAAGCTCACCTGCTGCGAAGTAGGTGGGCTTTTTGTGGTGGAATAGAATAACTAACAACACCCTTGTTAATTTTAGAACTTCAATGATGGTTCAGGTGGTTAGTAACTTATCAAAATAACTTTGGAAGTTGCCCAATGTTCAGAAAAACATATATAACTCAAATTTAAACTGGACATTAAATTCAAAACCTGTAGAATTCGCGTCTCAATACGGGGCTATAGCTCAATTGGTAGAGCGCAACACTGGCAGTGTTGAGGTCAGCGGTTCGATTCCGCTTAGCTCCACCAAGAAAGTATTAAAAATCTAAACACAGTCCCCATCGTCTAGTGGCCTAGGACACCGCCCTTTCACGGCGGTAACAGGGGTTCGAACCCCCTTGGGGACGCCAGTTTTTGATTTACGTTTCAAAATTTTCAGAATATCTAGTCCCCATCGTCTAGTGGCCTAGGACACCGCCCTTTCACGGCGGTAACAGGGGTTCGAACCCCCTTGGGGACGCCATTTATCTTCGTTGTACATTCTCGCTTTTCTTAATTACATCCCACAATAGCACGCAGGAATTCCGTTATGAGTCTTTTGCCTGAACATTTAAAATATGCTCTGTCTCACGAATGGGCGCAAATTGAAGAAAATAATATCGTTCGCGTCGGCATTACGGATTTTGCTCAACAAGAACTGGGCGATTTGGTTTATATTGAACTTCCAGATCTAGGATGCAAGGTAGTAGCGAATGAAAATTGCGCGATTATCGAATCCGTTAAAACGGCTTCCGATATTTCAAGCCCTGTTTCGGGGGAAATAGTCGCTATCAATCAAGAAGTTGTTGACGACCCCGAAAAGATTAACGATGCTGCTTACGAATCATGGCTGTTTTGTGTAAAGGCAGATGATTTAGCCGAGGTGGATAAATTACTTTCGCGCACTGCTTACGAAACCATGATTACCGCGTAAATGGCGAATCAACATGCAAAAGGCATTGCACGATTACGCAACGCCACCCAATTTTCAATATCGGGTTTTAAAGCTACCTGGCAGCATGAGGAAGCCTTTCAGCAAGAAGTTTTACTCTTAATTGTCGCCCATCCAGCGGCATTTTTTTTAGCTAAAAATCCCGTCGAAATCTTGCTTTTAATCGGTAGCATCGTATTGATTTTATTAGTCGAATTGCTGAATTCTGCCATTGAAACTGTCGTTGATAGAATCGGCTTAGAGCAACACGAATTGTCTGGACGTGCAAAAGATATTAGTTCTGCGGCTGTTATGTTGTCGTTAATTTGGGCGGCAATTACTTGGTCTGTTATTTTAATTTTTTAAGAGGAATTTTATGAGCGCGTTAATTTGTGGTTCAATGGCTTATGACACCATCATGGTGTTTCACGATAAATTTAAACACCACATTTTGCCCGAAAAAGTTCACATGTTGAACGTGTCGTTTTTAGTGCCAGTGATGCGTCGCGAGTTTGGTGGTTGCGCGGGAAATATTGCTTATAATTTGAAATTACTTAACGAAGAGCCGTTGATTATGGCAACAGTGGGGCATGATTTTGAACCTTACGCACAGTGGCTAAATCAGCACAAAATTAGTGGAAAGTTTATTCGTATCCTAGATAATCAATATACGGGACAAGCCTATATCACCACTGATGAAGACGGTAATCAGATTACCGCGTTTCATCCTGGTGCAATGAATTTTTCGCAGCTCAATTCAATTCCGACGGCTCAAAATGAAATTCGCATCGGTATCGTTTCGCCTGATGGTAAAGAAGGGATGCAACTACACGCGCAACAGTTTGCTGAACTCGAAATTCCATTTATTTTCGATCCAGGTCAAGGAATGCCAATGTTTAATGGTTCTGAATTATTGACATTGGTGGAACAGGCGACGTGGCTCACGTTAAATGACTATGAATCTGAATTGATGCAAGAACGCACTGGCTTAACATTGGCACAACTTGCCGAAAAGGTCGAAGCTCTGATTATCACACAAGGCGGTGAAGGTTCGACGATTTACACCAGTGGCAAGGAAATCAAAATTCCTGCCGCACCCGTTGCAAATCTTTCTGATCCAACAGGTTGTGGTGATGCGTATCGCGCGGGTTTGTTATACGGTTTGTTGAATGACTTCGATTGGGAAACTACAGGACGGATTGCATCGTTGATGGGCGCAATCAAGATTGAACACCACGGTACACAAAACCATTCGTTCACTTTGGAAACTTTCAAACAACGTTACTACGATAGTTTTAGTAGCAATTTTTGAGGAACTATTAACATTCCCACCCAGAATCTATAAGTTTGGGTGGGAATAACGCACCGTTATTAAAACTCTTCCCAATCATCGTTTCCTGTCGTGAACGTTGTTGCTACTTTAGGCACTGGAGATTTTGGCGTTGGACTAGATTTTTTCACAGTGGACGGCGTACTTTTCACTGATGAAGATGTTTTCACAGAGCTTTTTTGACTCCCCGCATTATGACCCGTTTTGAAATGTGCGAGTTCTTTCGCTAAATGTTGCGTCTGTGTTTCGAGTGATTCAGCCGTTGCAGCAACTTCTTCAACTAATGCCGCATTTTGTTGAGTCACATCATCCATCGATGCAATAGCTTGTCCGACTTGCGAAATTCCTGCACTTTGTTCAGCCGACGCACTCGCAATTTCAGCGATAATTTTATTTACGCCTTCAATCGCATTTACAATTTCTTGCATCGTTTGACCCGCTGCCGCCACCTGTTTACTACCGCCCGAAACCCGTTCGACCGAATCACTAATAAGGCGTTTAATTTCACCTGCTGCATTTGCTGCCCGTTGCGCTAAATTTCGTACTTCAATCGCAACTACCGCAAATCCTTTGCCTTGTTCACCCGCGCGAGCCGCTTCAACCGCCGCGTTCAACGCCAAAATATTCGTTTGGAAAGCAATATCATCAATTACCGAAATAATGTCCACGATTCGCAAAGACGATTCGTTGATATTATCCATCGTGCTGACCACTTCTTTGACGACGCTCACACCTTTATTTGCGGTTTCAGTGGCACCCACTGCAAGTGTATTGGCTTGTTTTGCATTTTCACTATTATGCTGCACAGTAGAGGTGAGTTCTTGCATACTTGAAGCAGTTTCTTCTAACGCAGCGGCTTGCTGTTCGGTACGGTGTGCTAAATCATTATTGCCAGATGCAATTTCTGTCGATACCGCCGAAATAGTACTGGTCGTTTCTTTAATTTCTGTGAGCAATGTCGTCAAACTTTCAGAAGTATTGTTCATGCCTACTTTTACCAGACCAAAAACTCCTGGATAATCTTTGGTAATTGTTTGCGTTAAATCACCGTTTGCCAACGCATTAGCTACCCGCAATACGTCATTAAATCCGGTATCGCACGTTTCAACTAACGTATTTAGGTTGGTCAGCATCGACTTAAACATAAAGTCATAATTATTGGCATTAGCCCGTTTAGAAAAATCACCTTGTGCCGCTGCTGCTGTCAGCGTTTCAATTTCAGTATTTACGCCTAATAGCGCAGTTTTTACCGAATTAATTGCATTCGTAATTTTGGCTTTTTCACCGGGCAATTTCTCAATATCATGTTTAAAATCACCTTTTGCGTATTCTGACACTATATCGACAATGTTCATTTTTACATCAATATGTGATTTCACCAGCGAGTTCATACTTCTTGCCATGTCGGCGTATGAACCTTGGAATTTAGCCACATCAATTTCGTCGTAGATAAAACCCTCGTTATGTCTTTTGGTAATGACTTTCTGTGCATCAATAAAACGAAAAATTGTATTTTGCATCGCTTGCATGGCTTGTAACATTTCGCGGGTTTCATCTTGAGCATCAGCATCAATTCGTGAGGTTAAATCACCTTGAGCCACAGCATTTGCAATATTTCGTACGGATGTTAGGGATTTCAAAATACCGCGAATAACGACATTACCGAAGATTATTGATGCTAACAAACCAAAAAGAATCAAACCAATCAACATCCAAAGAATTATGGAAAAACGCGCTTTCGACATTTCGTATCTCATTTTTCCATCTTCTGATTGAATTCTGATTAGCCCTTCGAGATCTTCGTAATAAGGAGGAAATAATGAGCGTACTTTGTCTGTGATGAGTTCATCTAACTTATCCACATTACCCGATTTAATCAGTTTAATCCCAGGTTTAATTGCTTCATCAATATAACGCTGACGTTTTGGGATAAATTTATCAACAAGTGCCTGCTCTTTAGCTGAAGAAGGAGTCCCAGCATAGACTTCCCAATATGTATCGATTTCTACCAAATTGTTTTCTATCTTTTCAGCATTTTTAACAGCTTCATTAGGATAAATGATGCTAGCATTAAGAAGAAGCCGAGTCTCCAATGCTTTGGTTCTTATATTGCCAAGCATTTCTGCAGAAACCATTTTATTGGTGAAAATTTCTTCTATATTGTCATTACTTTCACTAATTCCAAATAATCCAATACCGCTGTTTATTAGCATAATTACTGACATCAATCCAATAAGTAAGATCAATCGAAGTTTGATGGTTAAATTGTTAAACATTTTTTATTCCCCTTTGAAGACGAGTGAGTAATGCGGTAGGCATTATTTTTGTGTTGACGCTGTATCGACAGAAAATTGAAATTTATAAATGATCAGTTGTAATAAAGGTTTTTGAGTAACGTGCGATAACGTGTACTGTGTAGATACATTCAGACTAAAGTACGGACAGGCACCTATGAGTAAACGATTCATAATTTTAACGATATTTGCGATGACTAGTCTTTCATTTCAAAGTTTAGCGCAACAAAACTTATTTAATGTACCGTCTTCAGATATTACTGAAACAGGTAAAATGTTTTTTCAACAGCAATTTAATTTAAGTAATTTATCCGGCGTGAGTAATACGACCTTTGATTATGGCTTGGAAAATGATTTAGAAATAGGCATTAACATTTTCAATGTCGAGATGTACCCGACAGGTGAATTGCAAAACCCACACGTTTTGGCTAACTTTCAAAAAGGATTTACGATTAACGAGTATTACAAAATCGGTTTTGGGACACAAACAGGCATTACACCACCGATTTATAACAAAACAATCGATATTCCCAGTTTTTCTTATTTCAATAATGCCGTAAATTTGGGCGAATATGGGAAGTACAATTTGGGAGTTTATCACGCCAACCATGCTTATGCTGGAGAGGGTGATTCATTTGGTTTAATGGCGGGATTCGACTATCCATTGATTGAAAATAAACTTGATTTTCAAGGCGATATTTTGACGGGAAATAACGACATCAGTGTTGCCGTATTAGGATTTGTTATTTTTTTACCAAAAGAGTGGCAGCTTTCGTTTGGCGCACAATTACCATCGCCAACGAGTAATAATGATTATGGTGCAGTTTTTGAGATTACAAAGTTGTAAAAGTTGCGTTGGATGACACATTAGCTGCACTGTCTGGTATTATTCATTCCATCTTTTTATCGCAACAAATTTACCAAATGAACAGAACCGATTTATTTAAACAACATCTCGCGCAACGCATTCTTTTCCTCGACGGCGCGATGGGAACAATGATTCAGGGCTACAAACTCGATGAAAAAGATTATCGTGGCGAACGGTTTGCTAATTGGCAAACCGATGTCAAAGGCAATAACGATTTATTGTGTTTGACGCAGCCCGATATTATCAAAGCCATTCACAGCGCGTATTTTGAAGCGGGGGCAGATATTGTTGAAACAAATACATTTAATAGTACGACCATTGCGATGGCAGACTATGAAATGGAATCGCTGGTTTATGAAATCAATTTTGCGGCGGCAAAAATTGCTCGTGAAGCAGCGACGGAATTTTCAACACCTGAAAAACCACGTTTTGTGGCAGGTGTTTTAGGTCCAACAAATCGCACGGCATCGATGTCACCAGACGTAAATGACCCAGGTTTTCGTAACATTTCATTTGATGAATTAGTCATTGCTTACACCGAAGCGACGAAGATCGGAAGAGCGTCGTGTAGGG
>JAQTOX010000110.1 GCA_028713055.1 Methylococcales bacterium
TTGATGTAATTCGAAAGCAACCACCCCTTCTTTACCATTCACGGCAAAATAGAGTTCGGCACAACGACGATTTAAAAATTGGCACAATTGCCTCCGCACATTGTCATCATCTTCAACATAAAGAATCGACAAAGTTTTTAAGTAGTCTAGGTCGTCGCTGTTATTCATAAAACGTAATTACCAGAGTAGAGTTTCGCTATCGTAACGCAAAAATTCCCCGCTGTGTTCGAGTGTAAAATTTGCAATTGTTTCACGCATTTTTTGCACGCTTTCTGAAATTTCCATTGGCGCATTCGTGCCACCCATATCAGTTTTAACCCAACCTGGATGCAAAATTAACACAGCAATTTCTTTGGCGCGATTATCAATTGCGACGCTTTTCATCGCTGCATTTAATCCGGCTTTGCTAGAACGGTACAAAATACTACCACCGCTGCTATTGTCCGCCATGCTGCCCATTAAACTGCTCATTGCCACCACCGTTTTTTGTGTTCCACGTTGCAAATGTGGCAAAAACACTTCCGTCATTTTCACGGGGGCGAACACGTTAATGGTCATGGTTTTTTGCCATTCCGCGTAATCAAGATTGCCAAAACCATGTCCCGATATATCGCCAAAAACGCCCGCGTTATTCAATAAAACATCAATCGTCACGCCGTCTAATTGCGCGGCGAGTTGGTCAATTTGCGTTAAATCCGCTAAATCCAACGGAAAAATTGAAATGTTTGTGTTCTGTTGTGCCAGTTGCGTTAGAGCCGTAGCCGTTTTTGGTTCACGACAACATGCCAGAACTTGCCAGCCATTCGCTGCGTATTGTTTACAAAATTCCAAACCTAAACCACGATTTGCGCCTGTAATTAAAATAGTTGCCATGTTTTTCTCTTCAAAATGATAATGAGGTATTGTGTCACGAGCATTTTACGGTGTTGTTCATTTTTAGCCTATAATTCAAACCTTTTTTTAATTCACAGAGTGTTATGGATTTTCAATTACTTTCTACCGACGGACACGCCCGACGTGGACGTTTAACGTTTGAACGCGGTGTTGTCGAAACACCGATTTTCATGCCTGTTGGCACTTATGGCGCGGTGAAATCACTTACGCCAGAAGATTTACTTGGCATCGGCGCACAAATCATCTTGGGAAATACTTTTCACTTGATGTTACGTCCAACGACGAAGGTGATTCAGGCGCACGGCGATTTGCACGATTTTATGAAGTGGCAAAAACCAATTTTAACGGATTCGGGTGGTTTTCAAGTGTTCAGTTTGGGTGCGTTACGCAAAATTAAAGAAGAAGGTGTAACGTTCAAATCGCCCATTAACGGTAGCAAGATTTTCATGTCGCCCGAAAGTTCGATGCAAGTACAGCGCGAATTAGGCTCTGACATTGTGATGATTTTTGACGAATGCACGCCGTATCCTGCTACGGTTCACGAAGCTGCCGATTCAATGCGTCTTTCATTGCGATGGGCCAAACGGAGTAAAGATGCTCACGCTGATAATCCATCGGCATTATTTGGCATTGTGCAAGGTGGAATGTATGAGCATTTGCGTGACGAATCGATTGCGGGATTGCTTGATATTGGTTTTGATGGCTATGCTATTGGCGGTTTGTCAGTTGGCGAACCCAAAGAAGAAATGATGGCAACACTCGATGCGATTCACCAAAAAATGCCCGTCGATAAACCGCGTTATTTGATGGGCGTGGGAACACCTGAAGATTTAGTGGAAGCGGTTTGTCGTGGCATCGATATGTTTGATTGTGTGATGCCAACTCGAAATGCACGAAATGGGCATTTATTTACGACGTTCGGTGTGGTAAAAATTCGTAACGCACAATATGAATTCGACACGAATCCGATTGATGAAAATTGTGATTGTTACACGTGCCAAAATTATTCGCGCTCGTATTTACGCCATTTAGATAAATGTAAAGAAATGCTCGGTTCGCGGTTAAATACGATTCATAATTTGCATTATTATTTGAGTTTGATGCAAGGATTGCGCGATGCAATTGAACGCGGCGAATTAGAAACGTTTGTGAAAGATTTTTATGCGAAGCGAGCAGGTTAATATGTCTAAAAAACATACGTTAAACGCACGACGTTTACTTTGTCCGATGCCGGTGATTCGCACTCAAGACGCTGTGAAAAAATTGCAAACTGGCGATACCCTAGAAATTATCGGTACTGATTCCGGTATCCTTCAAGACATTCCAACATGGTGTCGTATCAATGGACATACAGTTTTAGAAACATTCACCAACGATTTTGAATATCATATTGTCTTGCAAGTAGGCAAGTAACCCATTTTTTAACTTAACTCCCGTTTTATTTATGTCCAAAGAAATTCGTATTGAACGCAAAAGTGGCGCGGCATTAGAACGTCACATTCCAGATTTAGCACGCCTTAGAATTGAAGTATTTCGTGATTTTCCGTATTTGTACGATGGCGATTTTGAATACGAAAAAAAATATCTGCAAACTTATCTTGATTGCCCAGAAAGCGTGATTGTCTTGGCATTTGACGGTAATGAAGTTGTTGGTGCATCTACCGCGATGCCTATGAAATTCGAAACTTTCGAAATTCAAAAACCATTTATCGAAAATGGCTATAACCTCGATGAAGTTTTTTATTGCAGCGAATCCGTGTTGAATAAAAATTATCGTGGCTTGGGTATTGGCGTGAAATTTTTCGATGAACGCGAAGCTCATGCCGCTGAATTAGGGGGTTTTAAACACATTACATTTTGCTGCGTGGAACGTTCAATTGACCACCCTCGTCGTCCGATCGATTATGTGCCGCTGGATTCATTTTGGAATAAACGTGGTTACGTTAAACATCCCGAATTACACACCGAATACGTTTGGAAAGATTTGGACGACAGCGAAGAAACCGCTAAACCTATGACTTTTTGGCTAAAACATGACCGTTAAAATTGCAACCGCTCAATACGACATCAGTTTTTTAGAAACGTGGGCAAATTACCAACGTAAAACAGAACGCTGGGTGAAACAAGCCGCTGAACAAGGCGCGAAAATCCTCCTCTTTCCTGAATATAACACGATGGAACTACCATCGTTATTTTCCAAAGAAATTTATTCGGCATTAAATGAACAACTGGCTAACTTGCAAACGTTGTACGATGGATATGTGCATTTATTTCAAGGATTGGCGCAGAAATATCAGTGCTACATTCTAGCGGGGACTTTTCCAGTTTGTGTTTCGGAGGATGTTTATCACAATCGCGCCCATTTATTTATGCCGAATGGTGACGTGGGGTTTCAAGACAAAATCATGATGACGCGCTTTGAAAATGAACATTGGTTAATTAGCGCAGGCAATGAATTAAAAGTTTTCGACACGGAATATGGGCGCATTGCCATTAACATTTGTTATGACAGTGAATTTCCATTATTAGCGCGACAACAAGTCGAAGCCGGTGCGAATTTGATTTTAGTGCCAAGCTGCACCGATCACGCGGCAGGGTATCATCGCGTAAAAATTGCTTGCCAAGCCCGCGCATTGGAAAATCAATGTTATGTCGCGCAAGCGTGTTTAGTCGGTGATTCGGCGTGGTCTCCAGCCGTAGATGTCAATTGTGGTTCGGCGGGCGTTTATACACCGGTTGATTATGGTTTTCCCGATAACGGTATTTTGGCAACAGGTGAATTTAATGTACCGCAATGGGTTTATGCCACAATTGACTTGCATAATTGCGAAAAAATACGCGCCAGAGGACAAGTCTTCAATTATAGAGATTGGTCGTTGCAACATAATGCTGTTTTACGGTAATAGCGTTTGTTTTGCTAAATTTATTTTCGCCGCTAAATAATTCGAGCCGCCGCGATCGGGATGAACTTTTTGCATCAATTTACGATGTGCCATGATGATGTCCGAATCGGTCGCGGCTGACGTTAATCCTAAAATTTCAAACGCCTCGGCGCGGGTCATTTCCCCAGATTGATTTGATTGATACGATTGTTGCTTTTGCTGCGAATTTGAATTTTTCCATTGTTGCCAATGACGATGTGCCTGTAGCCAATGAGGTAGAAATTGCAACGCTGCTGGCAATAATCGAAACAAAAACGTGACTGCCATCATTATGAAAGCAAAAAACCAATTCAATCGCCCCGTTGCTAACAAATACGTCAATGCCATGCCGATGAAACTGATGATTAAAATTTTGCCGTACTTTTTTAAAATTTCGGGTGGTTTTTTAAGTAAGAATTGAACCGCAAAAAATGCGACTACAAATAAAATGAGTTGAAACACAATCGCCCTCTTTAAATTCCTAATTTATGACTTGCCATTCTACCACTCCAATTCTAGGTTTTGCCGCTGCCAGCGGAACAGGCAAAACTACGTTACTTACACAACTTTTACCGCTGCTCACACAAGCCGGTTTACACGTAGGTTTAATTAAGCACAGTCATCATGATTTTGAAATTGATCACGTTGGTAAAGACAGTTTTCGACTACGGCAAGCCGGAGCTACGCCGATTGTTTTGGTATCGAAACACCGGCGCGTCATGATTGAAGAATTTACTAATCAAATCGAACCGAACCTTGCCGACCAAATCGCGTTGTTTAATTCGGCTGAAATCGATTTAATTTTAGTCGAAGGTTTTCGGAATGAACCGTTTGCAAAAATCGAATTGCACCGCGGTAGTATCAATCAACCATTTTTATATTTGAACGATACGCATATTATTGCCATCGCAACCGATACACCGATAAATGCTAATTTGCCGCAACTGAATCTAAATCAACCCGCCGAAATCGCCGACTTTATTTTGCACACTTTCCTAAAAAATTATGACTCTTGAATCCTGCGTTACCACCGAAAAAAAACCGTTATTGTCTGTTGAAGAAGCACAGCAGCGCATTTATGACGCAATTTTACCGTTGACCGAAAGTGAAATGTTGCCATTAAAACAAGCATTCGGGCGCGTGTTAGCTGAAACGGTTTTTGCGCCAATCGATTTACCCTCGGCGCGAAATGCGGCGATGGATGGTTATGCGTTTTCCAGTGAAAGTTTTGCGACAACTTTAACCAATGTCGGTACGTCGTGGGCAGGAAAACCATTTGAAGGTGAGTTAAACGCTGGCGAATGTGTACGTATTTTTACCGGCGCAGTTTTACCTGAAAATACTGATTCTGTCGTGATGCAAGAACACGTCACGGTTAATGGCTCGCAAATCGAATTCCCAACCAATGTGAAACTAAAAAAAAATGTGCGTGAAATTGGCGAAGACGTGAGCGTTGGCGATGCACTTTGTTCCGTAAACAAAATACTCACGGCGGGCGATTTAGGGTTATTGGCGGCGGCTGGAATTGAAAATGTGTCGATTATTCGGCAACTAAAAATCGTTTATTTCTCGACGGGTGACGAACTCGTACCTTTGGAAGCATCTTTAACGCGAGGAAAAATTTACGATAGTAATCGCTATAGTTTGCATGGTTTATTGCAAAATCCGTGTTATCAAGTGACGGACGGCGGCGTAATTATTGATGATAAAGACGAATTAAAACGGACGTTAATGCAAGCGGCGAGTGAATTCGATGTCATCATTACAACTGGTGGAGCTTCCGTTGGCGACGCAGATTATGTAAAAACTGTTTTAGAGGAATGTGGTGACGTAAACTTTTGGAAAATCGCCATGAAACCAGGAAAACCATTGGCATTTGGTAGAATTGGCGCGTGTTATTTTTTTGGTTTACCAGGCAATCCCGTTGCAGTTACAACGACATTTGACATAATTGTGAAATCTGCATTGGTGCGTTTAGTAGGTGCAATAGCCCAAAAACCATGGCTATTATCAGCAGTTTGTACAACGCCATTAAAAAAATCTCGTGGACGACAAGATTATCAACGCGGAATTTTGCAACAAACTGAGATCGGTGAATTTAAAGTCGCTTCGACAGGGCATCAAGGTTCACACATTTTAAGTACGGCAAATTTAGCAAATTGCTATATTATCCTTCCCTCCGACTGTACCGACGTAGAAATTGGCGAAACCGTCACTGTCGTTTTACCATCGATTTAACTGAGGTTTTTTTATGTACTTCCAAACTAACGCCGATTTAATTCGAGCCTTAAATAAGGCCGCGTCAATTACTGAAACCGATTTACAAGGTTATATTATTTCTGTTAATGCCGAATTTTGCCGTGGTTCGGGTTATAGCGAAGAGGAATTGATTGGCTCCACACACCATATTGTTAATTCCGGCGTGCATTCTGAAGAGTTTTTTAACAAAATGTGGAAAACCATTCAAAGCGGTGAAATTTGGTTTGGTGAAGTATGTAATCGAAAAAAATCTGGTGAGTTGTATTGGCTCCAGGTGACTGTATTACCTATTCATAGCGAAGATACCAATGAAATTTACAAGTACGTTGCGATTCGTTTCGATATTACCGAAAGAAAAAAACGTGATACCGTACTACAACGTCATTCGGCTTTATACCAAGCGGTAATCGAAACTACTGATGGATTTTGTCGTATTGATACTTTTGGTCGATTTTTGGAAGTAAGCGATGGTTATTGTCATCTCATGGGATATAGCCGTGATGATTTATTGACCATGAAAATTTCGGATTTGAATACCCTTGAAAATTCTATTGTCTTAGATGCGGAATATCTCACTTGCATTATGAAAGGAGGCAGTGGAACATTTGAAATAGAAAGACAGCGCAAAGATAATTCAACATGGGTGGCTGAGATTACTGCGAGTTATTCGCCTGTTGATAATGGTAGTGTTTTCGTATTGTTGCGTGACATTACCGAACGTAAAAACTCAGAAAAACACAGTGAAGATTTACGACAACAATTAAATCACATGCAAAAACTCGACAGTATTGGACGACTTACTGCGGGAATTGCACATGATTTTAATAATATCTTGGCGAGCATTTTGGGTTATACCGAAATGAATTTACTTTTTACCGAAGATCTTCCCGAAGGAAACATAAAAACAAATTTAACGCACAATTTGCATCAAGTCGAAATTTCTGGAAAACGGGCGGCAGAGTTAATCGAAAAAATGATGACCTATTGTCGTCAAAATGTTCCGAAAAAAGTGGTTGAAACTAAGCCAACCGCACAAGTGATTAACGAAGTGGTGAAAATGTTACGTTCGGGGCTAACGGAAGCCGTCAAAATTGAATTAACGTTAAATGAGACTCTTAACATCGTGATTGATCCAATTGAATTACATCAAGTGTTGACAAATTTATTAGTAAACGCTCGCGATGCAATGAAAAAACATGGACATGGTGTTATCAAAATTCAACTCTCAACCGTCAATCTGTCGAATTGCCTATGTTCTGTTTGTTTAACACCCATTGCGGGCGAATTTATTGAACTGAGTGTGTCTGATAGTGGTTTGGGAATTGAAAAAGAAACTATTTCACATATTTTCGACCCATTTTTTACCACAAAAGGTGTAGGTGAAGGTACAGGACTAGGGTTATCTATAGTCAGCGGTATTGTGCATCATTCTCGTGGTCACATTTTGATTGATTCTGAACTCAACGTAGGGACAACGTTTAGATTGCTATTTCCAATTCAAATTTTATGGCGAAGAGCGACGGATAGTTCATCAATAAACGTTCCAGAGGATTTGAATGTTTACCACTTGAATCGAAGAGCAACGGACAGGTTGTTAATCGAATCGGAAAAATAACGGGGGAATTTTGAAGATTCCCCTTTGCTTTCCACATTAGTCAGTCGAACCAACCCATGTTTCTTTCAAATTCAGTGATTTTTTGACTTTGTCTGAATACACATCGGCTTCAGCTTTGTTTTTAAAACCACCCACTTTTAAACGGAATTTAGTAGCAGGATTACTCGCATCAATCGGTACAACTTCAACAGGAATCCCTTTTTGTTTAAATTCAGCCGCTTTACTTTGAGCAAACCATTCTTGCTGATATGAAATGACATTCACTGAATATTTACCGGTAGCAACGGATTTTTGCGGTTTAATTGCCGTATTCAACACTTCTTTATTAGCCGCAGGTTTAGCGGGTACAGCCACATTTTTTGTTTTCACTGCTTCAACAATTGTCGAATTTTTTTCACTTCCGCCCCGCGCCATTCCACGTGTCATGCGACCGCTATAACGCTCTGCTTTGCTTTGCATCAATAATTTACGTTGTTCTTCAGCTTTAGAATTCGATGCTGCCGCCGCTTTGGCAATCGCGTTAGCTTTGGTAATTTTTTGACTTAATAATTCTGCTTCCGCCCTTGCGGCTGCTTTATCGTTCGCCGCTTTATCCGCTTCTGCTTTTGCGGCAATTTTTTCTTTAGCGACATCAACAGGTTTTTTTGCCATATCCGCCAATTTAACGGGTTCAGCTGCTTTCACTGGTGCAAGTGTACTTTCAGTTACTGGTGATGCAGGTGAAATATCAATCGGCGGTACAATTGCACTTTCTGCTACTTTAGGCGCATCAATACTTGTTGATACGGTGGGTGTCGTTTTATTGCTATTCAACAAGTCGATAGATGAATTCGGTTTTGTTGTAGTGGACAACGTTTTAGCGGCTTCAACCGGTGCTGTGGCTACGTCGACAGGTGCAACAACTTGCGCAGCAGCAATTTTATCCACTTTTTGATTCAGTTGTTCAACGGATGTTTTGATATTTTCAATTTCTTTTTCTGGGTTTTTTGCCAAAAAAGTATTTACCTTTTCTTCTAATGTGGTGACCGTCTCAGTTAAATTTGTTGCCTCGTTTTTCGTACCGTAAGACATCCAACCAATTCCTGCGCTGCCTAGTACACCAATAACACCAACCCCTAACGCTATGTAACCGAACGTAGCGGCTTTCTTTCTTTTGTTTTCGGCTTCGACAAATTGTTTTCTATTTTTACTTTCGATTGTGTCCTGATCGGCACGTAATTGCGAAAAGGCATGGTCTTGATCATCTTTGATTTGACTTATCGCCAATGCAGCCGCTTTCGTGATGAGCGCATCTTCATCGATAGTTTTAGATTGATTTAAATTTTGTTGCTCCTCTTTGTCGGCGATATTAAATCTGCTATCAACGATTTCATCTTCATCAGTATCATGACCATGTCCCGCATCCATCAACATTTTCGCGGTGTCTTCATCATGATCGTCGAGATTATCTAACTGTTTCATCCAATCATCGTCGTCTGACGATTCAGAAGGTTTTTTAGTTTCTTCTTCATCTAAACCGTCTAATTGTTTCATCCAGTCATCATCGTCTGATGATTCAGAAGGTTTTTCAGTTTCTTCTTCATCCAAACCGTCTAATTGTTTCATCCAATCATCGTCGTCAGT
>JAQTOX010000009.1 GCA_028713055.1 Methylococcales bacterium
TAAATGGTATTTCAAATTATAAACAGCGTGAAAATGACTTCTTCTATTTGCTTTTGATGGATTTTTAGCTTCTTCTTCCATATTGACACCAAGTAAAAATAAGTTAGAATTTTAGCATGATTAGACTCAAAGCCTACAAATACAGATTGAAGCCAAGAGCGGAGCAAATTACTCAATTTGACCAGCACTTCGGACACGTTCGGTTTGTGAAAAACTGGGCGATTGCACTGAAAGGACGCTATTACCGCCGTTTCGGTAAAGGTTTGTCTAGTCGTCGATTGCAAGACCAGTTGGTAAAAAAGAAAAAATTAGCAAACTGTCAGTGGCTTAGTGACACCAATTCGCAAGCGTTACTCGCAGCATTGATGGATGTTGAAACGGCATTCAAAAAATTTTTTGGCGGTGCAGGCTATCCCAAATTCAAAAGAAAATACGCCGCATGGCAATCATTTCAAGCACCGCAACACGTTGAAGCGACAAAAAACAAAATCAAATTACCTAAAATTGGCTGGGTCGATTGCGTCATGCACCGCGATTTGCCCGAAGGAAAAATCAAAACTTGTACCATCAAACGCGCACCAAGCGGCAAGTATTCTATTTCGATTTTGATTGAACAACAGGTTGGCAAGGTGATGCCTTGCATCATCGAAGAAGACAAAACCATCGGCGTTGATGTTGGCATCAAAACGTTTGCTGTTTGTTCGGACGGTGGCGAAATCAAAAATCCACGCTTGTTAGACCGTCAATTGGTCAGTTTGAAACAAGCACAACGGGGTTTTTCTCGTATGAAAAAAGGCTCAAAAAATCGCAGTAAGCAAAAAATGGTGGTCGCAAAACTACATGAAAAAGTAGCTAACGCACGCCATGATTTTATCCACAAATCCTCCTACAACGTAGCTGTCAAAAACCACGCGACTACGGTGTGCATTGAAGATTTGCAGATTAGCAACCTAATTCGTAATCCAAAATTAGCAAGGCATATTGCCAATTGTGGTTGGGGGATGTGGGCAAACGCACTTGCGTATAAGCTCGCAGAAAACGGTAAAAATCTGATTCGGATTTCACCGTTTGCCCCCAGTAGCAAAGAATGTCGCAAGTGCCACAACAAACACACTGGACTGAAATTGTCTGACCGCGTGTTTGTTTGTCCTGTGTGCAATCACACCGAAGACCGTGATTTGCATGCCTCGCACAATATCAAGCGTTTTGGATTGCAAAAAGAATTTGAGGCGGCAGGTTCTGTCGTGACTGTAAAGCGTTCCCCATCTTCTAAACGCGTCAAAGCTCGTGGAGATGTGAAAGGGACTGATATTCTCAGTTCGGGTCAGTCGAAGCCACCACTAGAACGCGATAGCGTTTAGTGGTTGGTAGTTCACATGTATAGCTTCTGCACGCAGTGGATTGAAAGTCCTCGTGAACTATCAAAAAACAAAATGCTTTTTGCTGTCGGTGACATTCATGGGAATTCAAATGAATTAACTGCATTGCATGATGTTATTCGTCGTGAAATAGACAGCAACGAGAATTTTCAACACAGTGTCATACATCTAGGTGATTACATTGATAGAGGTTATGAATCTAAAAAGGTTTTAGAGATTCTTGCTAAGGGAATAGGTCGAGAAAAAGTAGAACAAATTTTTTTGTTAGGGAATCACGAAAAATATCTAATCGACCTAATTAGTCCAGAAGTAGAGCATGAAATATACGCAAAATTAAATCGTCGTTTTAACACATGGTTTGGTAATGGCGGTCTTGAAACAATGGCAAGTTTTGGAATTGACAGTCCAAGAACAATACTTGAATCAGGATTTGTTGAAAAACTTCGTCGGAAAACCATAAACGTTTTAGGTTCGGATTTAGTGACATTTTTAAGCAAGCTCAAAATAATCCATAAAGTGGATGATTATGTTTTTGTTCACGCAGGTATAAATCCAAAATTTGGTTTAGATGAGCAGAGTATTGAAGATTTGCTTTCTATTCGAACACCATTTATTCATTGTGACAATTGGGAACATGATTTTTGCGTTGTGCATGGTCATACGGTTTCAGTGCCATCTGTTCATGAACATCGCATTAGTGTTGACGCAGGATGTTATAGAGGGAGGATATTGTGTGCAGTTCAATTTAAAGACAATCAACTTCGCTTTCTTGCTGTAACAGAAGATGAGCAAAATTTTGTTAATAACTATCCTTGGTCTACAAAAAGTGATGAATTTGTTTGGCAGTATTATGAATAAAGGGGAGATTATTTTATGAGTCAACGTTATCAAATAACTTTAAATTCAGGACGTGATATTTATCTTGATCAATTATATCAATACAGAACGTATGCAGGATTATCGGTGGGTTATCCTACGCCAAGCCATAACGAAAAAGTGATTCAAAGGGCTTTAGAATACACAAAAGAGAAATTATGGTGTCAATGGGGAAAACCATTTTTACTGATACCTACTCAAACACCGATAGATTTATCTGATGCAGAACGTGATAGGTATCTTACATATACGTCTGAAATGCCTTCTAAACTACCTGAAGTTGTTTGTTTAGCTAACTTTGAATCTTTCGAACCCGCAAGAGACAAAGCGGCAATGGGTTCGACTTTAGGTATTGTTTGGTTTCAAGATGGATTTGGTTTGCCGTCTGATGAAATCGTTGAGCAAATAAAATCAATAGATTGGGATAGTTCAGCTTTTGATCACGATGGTGATTAAATATGCTTATTAAACGTTAACTTTTATTATGTTTTGTTAAGTAAAAATTAGCGTACATTCACGATATGTCCGTCATCCATTTCAGCAATCCGATCGGCAAAACCAAAAATACGGGCATCGTGCGACACAATGACTAAAGCACGGTCTTTATGTACTGCAATTTCTTTTAATAAATTCATGACATTATGTCCACTAGCGTGATCCAATGCGCTGGTGGGTTCGTCACACACAATTAAACTCGGACTATGAACTAATGCCCGTGCAATTGCCACACGCTGTTGTTGTCCGCCTGAAAGCTGCGACGGAAACGATTTCCATCGATCACCTAAACCGACGCGCTCTAAAACCTCAATCGCTTTACGTTTTGCTACGTCACGTTTTACACCGTTAATAATTAGCGGCACGGATACATTTTCAGCGGCATTCAGTGCTGGCAATAAGTTAAATGCTTGAAATACAAAACCGATTTTTTGAGCGCGAAAACGTAATTTGTCTTTTCCTTTCATGGTTGATAAATTTTCGCCAAATAATTCACACAAACCATCGTCTTGATCCAAAATACCTGCGATAACAGAAATCAGCGTTGTTTTACCACAACCCGAAGGACCAACAAGCATCATCAATTCACCTAGACCAATCGTAAGATTAACGGCGTTTAAGGCGATGACTTTTTGTTCACCAGTATCATAAATTTTGCTTAAATTTTCACAACGGACAGCCACATTCATAATCAACTCTTAAACACAATGGCGGGTTCTAAACGCATCACTTTTATGATGCTTATGAACGCAGCAAACATACAAATCAAACTTACGCCCGTGCCGCTAAACACCAACAATTGCCACGGAAATTTAAATGCCAAAATCGAATGCCGCATTGCAAAACCAAATAATGCTGTTAAACCTACACCCATTCCATAACCGATGCTACCAGCGACTAACGCTTGTAATAAAATCATTCGTAACAACGTTCCGTTGCTTGCCCCCATCGCTTTTAACACGCCGAATTGGCGAATGTTGTCGAGCGTAAAATTGTAAAACGTTTGCCCTGCAATCGCCGCCCCGACAATGAAACCAAGTAAAACCGACACGCCAAAGTTAATCGGAATCCCCGTGTTTTTCATAAGATACCAAAACGTTAAATCCATAAATTCTTGGCGTGTGTATGCCGCCAAACCTGTATTCGCGTGAATGCGTTGTGTTAATTCGTGTAAATCTTGCCCCGGTTTTGCCTTTACCAACACAAACGACAATTGCTTGCGCTCACTTGGTGCATAATTTTTGGCACGTGAATAAGTCGTGTAAATAACCGGCTGTGATTGAAACGTACGGGTAACTTTGGCAATCCCAACCACAATGGCACGACGATCATTGAGTTCTAAATTATCCCCGACTTTGAGCGGGATTTTTTTTCCACCCGCGACGAGTGCAGGTTTGGCAAGTTTTTCAGATGCGCCATCAATATCGACAATCACGCCATCGCTACGACGTAAATCTTCCACTTTTCCTTCGAGTAATATCGGAGGCGCACCAATCAAGGTTGTATCGTCTAGCCCGATGACGTTGCAATTTTGAAACGTTCCGTCCGACATTCTGGCTTTTAACATCCCTTTATATAACGGCATCGCCCATTCAATTCCAGAAATTCCGCGTACACGATAAAGTTCTGTTTCTTGTAGCGGTTTAACATCATCAATAAACTGCACTTTCGTATCCATCACCCAAACATCTGGTAAGCCTAAATCGGTAATAAAACTGTAAGAGCGGGCAATAAAACCCGTAAAAATTGCGGGTTGTTGGGTCATAATTAACGACGCAAATGTCAAACCTATCACAATACCGATGTATTTCCCCGTGTCACCCATTAACATTTTTATAGCGATGTAATTCATGTTTACACTCCATTAAATAGATTCGCCAAGGTCACAATTTTTTCGCTCGCTGGTTTCGTTTCATAAACACCACGCAACGGCAAATCTGGTTGCATTCCACGCACAAACAAATAGCGTACACCGCCAAAATGTTTTTCGATGTCATAATCCTGCAAACGACTTTGTAAATATCGATGCAACACTACGCTATAAAGCCAATACTGCAAACCGTAATTATGTTCACGCATCGCATCTAACAAAGTTTCAGGCCGATAATCGGGTAAATAATTCGTTTTATAATCCATGACGTAATAGCGATTTTCATACACGCAAATTAAATCAATAACGCCCGTCAAATAGCCGTTAATCATTTTACTATCCAATGACTGATAACTTGGTTCGTCCGTTAAAATGCGATTTATTTCGTCAGTGTGGATTTTTTGCGTCGCCAAATAAAACGGCATTTCTTTTAAACAATCTGATTCAGATAAATTCATCAAACAAAAATTCGTGTCGTTTTCAGACAACGGTGTTTGAACGACAGTTTGTAAAAGTTCATTTAAAATTTCGGGACGTGCCACTTTCAAACCGTAACGCAAACAGGCTTTATCTCGTATTGCCGAAATATCGAGGTTATGTGCTAAATCAGCAAAAGAAAATGTTTCTAATAAGTCATGCACCACATTTCCTGTGTGTGTACCGTGTGGTAATTCGAAATCCCCCCCGCCCCCCTTTTCAAGGGGGGAGAAAGTCGCATTTTCTTGTGCTTTGTCTTCGGGTAAATCTGGCGTAAATGTTCGACTCAACGCCGAAAGCGCGGTGTAACTACTCATTTGCCACGGACTAAAACGTAAATCACGGTGGCGCGTTTGATGATGAAAAATGTCTTTTTTAATTTCGGGCGAATAATGACCTTCTGGTTTTTCACGCTTAAACAAACATTCGTAATCAAAACAATCCGACATTGTGCGTTTCAAATCAGCAAACGTGTTTTGCTGGGCAGCAGCATCTTTTTCAGCGAAATTAAACAAATGCGCCATTGCCGAATTATTCGCTGCCTTTTCGGTTCGTACGTTTGCCCACGCCACATAACAACGGTATTTTGCTCGTGTTACGGCAACATAAAACATTCTGGCATCTTCAGCACGTTGTTCTTTCAACGCTAATGCGCGATGTTTTTCAAAATTTTCTGAACCCAAATCGACACACATTTTTTCATTGATATGACATTCCGCACGGTCGTTGTTCCACAATTCACTTGGCATCCAAAGTGATATGCAAAAAACAATCGGGTATTCCAACCCTTTCGATTTGTGCATTGTGACAATGTTTACCGCATCTTCATCACTTTCGAGACGCAATTGTTGCGTATCACCACTCCCACTTTTTTTTGCTAACGCATTCGTAATTGAAACACGTAACCAATCCAAGGTTTTTTGTGGTGACAAATGTTCGTCGAGTGCGGCTTCTTGTAACAGTTCCAAAAGGTGATGAATGTTGGTCAATTCACGTTCGGCGAGATGCGTTTTTGCTAATTGGCTAGTGACATGTTCCATTGCTAAAAACGAGTGCATCATCGCCATTAACCCCATTTTTTGCCACTGCTCGTGATAATTTAAAAACTTTGCAAGCCACGAATCCAGCGCATTTTCGTCGTTGATGATGTTGTAAAATGCTTGTCCATGCGGAACACTGGCAAACCATAAAACGTCAGCAAGTGCATTTTTTAACGCTTCAATATCGGTCGGATTAGAAATTGCGTTTAACAATGTGAAGAGATGTTTGGCTTCAGTGGATGCAAAAACCGATTCTGTACTATTCAAAACCGATGGCACACCAGCATCACGCAACACAGTTTGAAAGGCTTTAGCCTGTTTATTTTTGCGGACTAAAATCGCAATATCTTTCGGTTTTAAAGGTCTGCTTCCATGCTCTTGCATCAAAGAATAATTGCTTTGCAGCAATTTCAGAATTTCTTCTACAACGGCAAAACACACAGACGTTTCGACGGTTTTATTTGTGCCGCTGTGCGCTGTCCAAGAATCTCCGGAATTTGGCGGCACTAAATGCCATAACATCAACGGCGGTAATGGTTTTTCTTCAAAATAAATCGCCCCATTTTCATGTGAATTTGCGGCAGACACATTGTTAAATTCTAATTCTTTAATCAAAAACGCATTATCACGTTGAAATAAACGATTTATTGCCTCGACTAAATTCGGATGTGAACGCCAATTTTGTGCCAGCGTGAATGAGGCTGCCGCACTGTTTTTTGCGTCTAAATATGAATAAATATCCGCGCCACGAAATTTATAAATTGCTTGTTTGGGATCACCAATTAAATACAAATACTGGGTTTCGGCGGCGAAAAGCGTTTTGAAAATAAACCATTGACTGTCGTCGGTATCTTGAAATTCATCGATAAGCGCGACTGTAAAACGCGCTCGTAATTCCTGAACTAATTGTTCTGATTTGTTTTCACCACGTAAGGCTTCATCGAGGCGAATGATTAAGTGGTCGAATGTTAAAGCGTTGCGTTGCAATAAACGTTGGTCAATTTCGCGTCGCAAGGTTTCAACTAATTCACGACGCAACATCACGCTGCACTGATCGAAGGTGATTTTTAAATTATCAAAAATGGTTGTGTCGATTCCTAATTCTGTAATGAAAGCGTCTTGTTTTGGTTTGCGAATTTTCGTGCCATTTATTGCGCCGAAAATTCCGCCTCCAGTTAAAAAATCGAGTTGGTTTGCTTTAATGTGTGTACTTTCACCGTTTAACCACGCTTGCACGGCGATGAAATGTTTGTCGATGTCTTTTTTGAATTTACCTTCTGAAAAGGCTTGTTGCAACGATTCTCTACAATGGTTTAATTCAGCGAGTGCAATTTTTGAAAGCGTTTTCAACTTCACCAATAAATCATTAACTGTTTCGAGTTTTGATGGATACACCGTGATGTGATGCCCGATGCCTTTAATGCTTTCGAATAATTTATCAGGCGTGTTGTATTTCGCCGTTAAAATCGCAGCTTCCCACGCATTGCGCTCGTAGATGTTTTTTCGCCAAAAATCGTCCGTACAACCTTGGGTGATTTGTGCTAAATCGTTAGTAAGTTCTGCATTGAAAAGTTGTCCACTTTCGAGTGCGTGTTCACGTAATACTTTTTGGCAAAAACTATGAATGGTAAAAATACTGGCTTGGTCGATGGTTAATAATGCAGTTTGTAGACGTTTTTCGATTTCATTTTTTTCAATCGGCAACGAATTGAGCCAATCGAAAAGTTCATTTTCTCCACTCTTTAAAGCCCGTTTCGCGTCAACTAACCTTAAACGTACACGCTCTTTGAGTTCTTCAGTTGCCGCTTTGGTGAAGGTGACGACCAAAATTTTTTCAATGGGTAAATTTTGCTCAACTACAAAACGTAACACCAACATTGCTAATGTGTAGGTTTTTCCAGTGCCTGCGCTGGCTTCAATAAGATTTATGCCATTTTTTAATGGTGTATTAAGTGCGTCGAAACAATTCGTTTTCATTTTTTATAAGGTGTTGTAATGCGATATAAAATGGGAGCGGCAATGTTGTTGCGTCATCAAACAGTCATAAATGGGTTGTTAGAATGACTATCTTTATTTTTTAAGGGACTTGAACCCGTTATTTTTACCTTCCGTAATTCAATTTATCCCTATTTTTAAATTTCAGGTTCATCGAGTAAATTATGTCATCCAAGTTAATGCAGGTAAGTGATCAAGCATGAAAACTAACATGATAAGTTTCAAAGAAAAAATCACATTAGGCTTCTTTGCCATTATCGGTTTAATGGTCATAGTAATCACTTCCACGATGATTAACTATGCCCATACTGAACAGGATTTGCAAAAAATTAAAAATGTGTTTTTGCCGAATGCTTTACTATCAGGGCAAATGGCGCGTGATGTTGTTCAAGTTCAACAATTTTTAAATAATGTTTCGGCAACACGCAATAATGCAGGCTATGCCGATGCTGAACGCTCGCGCGAAGATTTTAAAAATGGTTTAGAACAATACCGACAATATGTTGCTGACGATCCTGATAAAACGAAAGCCATTGCCACATTAGAGATGGGATTTAATTCGTTTTATGCGGATGGTAAGCGAATGACAGAGGCCTATTTGAATGAAGGGCAGGAAGCAGGCGATCGAATTATGAATGATTTTGATCATGCCGCGAGTAAATTGTCATCGCAAATGATTCGATTGAGAAATAGTGAATCGAACGGTGTGAAATCAAGCATTCAAAACATTTTTGATGATACGCATCAAATGCGAAATACCTTGTGGATAATGGCGTTCGTTATTATTTCTATGGCAATTGCCATTGCCTTATTATTAAGTCGTCATCTAGGAAAACAATTGGGGATTGATCCAATTCAAGCGAAAGGAATTGCAAAAGAAATTGCAGATGGTCATTTGTCGCGGGAGATTACACTTCGTAAAGGCGATAAAGATAGTTTGTTGCATTCGATTAAAAATATGCAGCAAAAATTATTGATTCGTCGAACTGAAGAAAGGCACGCGGCGGCGGAAATTTTACGTATTAAAATCGGATTAGATAACGCGAGCAAAGGCATTATGATGGCAGACAATAATCGAAATCTTGTCTATCTCAATAATGCGGCAAAGAAGATATTGAAAGTATATGAAACTGAAGTCGAAGAGCAATCCTTACATTTTGATGTTGAAAATTTGATTGGTCTGAATATTGACATGTTTCATAAGAATTCTGCCCATCAAATAAAGTTACTCGATTCGTTAACGGAAAGTATTTTTTCGTATGCAAAACTAGGTAGCCGGATGATGACCGTCGTTGCCAGTCCAATAATCAATGAACAAGGAGAACGTTTAGGTACGGTTGCTGAATGGTATGACTGTACTGCTGAAGCTGTTGTTGAAGAAGAAGTTGCCAAAATTGTAAAAGCAGCGAGTTGCGGTGATTTTTCACAACGATTTAATCTGGAAGATAAAGAAGATTTTTTACTCGACTTAACGCAAGGTTTAAATCAATTATTGAATACTTGCGAAACCGGTTTGAAAGACATAGCACAAGTGTTAGCGGCTATTTCAAATGGCGATCTAACAAAAAAAATTACAAGTGATTATGAAGGAACTTTTGGACAGCTTAAACACGATACTAATACGACGGTTGAAACACTCAAAATTATGATTGAACAAATCAGAAGTGCGACGGATAGCATTTATAGTGGTTCAAAAGAAATCGCCGCTGGTAATAATGACTTGTCATCGCGTACTGAAATGCAAGGTACACATTTACAAGAAACGACAATGAGCATGAAACAGCTCACTCAATCGGTGCAAAATAATGTCAATAACGCACACCAAGCCGATTGTTTAGTGACAAACTCCGTTACTATCGCAATGGAGGGAGGAAAAGTTGTCGAAAATGTGATTGCAATGATGGGCAACATCAATGAATCATCACGACGCATTGAAGACATAATCGCCGTAATTGATGATATTGCCTTTCAAACCAACATTCTCGCGCTAAATGCCGCAGTAGAAGCTGCAAGAGCTGGTGAACAAGGAAAAGGTTTCGCAGTAGTTGCAACAGAAGTTCGAAACTTAGCACAACGTGCCGCAATAGCTGCTGATGAAATTAAAAAACTAATTGCCGATTCTGTTTCGAAAGTAAATAACGGCAGTCAATTGGTAGAACAAGCTGGGCAAACGATGGATAAAATCATTGTTGCCATTCAAGGTGTCACACAAATTATGAGTGAAATCAGTGGTGCGTCGACTGAACAAAATGCGGACATTATTCGGGTAAATCAAGCTATTAGCCAAATGGATAACGCTACGCAACAAAATGCCGCATTAGTTGAACAATCGGCAGCCGCCGCTGAATCACTCGAAGAGCAAGCTCAAAACTTAGCTGTTGTTATACGAAATTTCAAAATAGAAGAGAGCTAAGTGATACGTCTTAGTTAAGTTTTTTGAAATATTCTTTTTTTCCTTTTTAGCCTTTAAATATGCCTAATTTTATTATTCTCGTTGTTGAAGACGAAGACGCTATCAGAGAAATGTTGGTTGTCGTGTTAGAACAAGCAGGCTTTACCGTACAAGCCGTACCAAATGCCGAAGACGCGCAACGTTTTTTAAACGATACGCTTCCAGATTTAATTTTGTTGGATTGGATGTTGCCAAATCTAAATGGGGTGGAATGGGCAAGACGTTTACGCAAAGAGCCTATTTATCAAGAATTGCCTATTATTTTACTTACGGCGCGAGGTGAAGAAGAGGACAAAATTCGCGGTTTTGGGTGCGGCATCGATGATTACATGACCAAACCATTTTCGCCGCGTGAATTGGTGGCTCGATTACGTGCCGTGTTGCGGCGTAGCAGTAAACATCAATGGTCTCCACAGATTATTGTCGGGGATTTAACGTTGGATACAGAGCAGCATCGGCTTATGATTAGCGATAAAGTTGTCGAAGTTAGCCCAACGGAATTTCGTTTAATGCAGTTTTTTATGACCCATCCCGATAAGGTATTTAACCGCACACAGTTGCTTGATCAAGTCTGGGGACGTAGTGTGTACATTGAGGAACGTACTGTGGATGTCCATATTCGCCGTCTACGCAAAATTTTGGAAGCCTACGGACGTGAAGAATTAGTCCAAACTGTGCGTGGCTTTGGCTATCGATTTTCAGTTACGCAGTAATGAGGTTTATGAATGGCAATTTGGCAACGTGAAATAATTACTTTTTTACTGTTGTTTCTAGTGGTGTGTGTGGTTGGTCTATTTACGAAATTATTTTTGCCATTACTTTTTGCATTGACGTTTTTTTCGTTATGTCGACATTTATATCAAATCCATCGCTTTGAAAAATGGTTGCGTACCGGTGGACAAAGCGATTATCCAAAAACGACAGGCGTGTGGGAAGAAATTTATTATCACGTTTATCGAATCAGAAAAAATAACAAACGTCGTAAAAAGAAACTTAGCAAAATGGTCGATCAGTTTCGGCAATCTACCGAAGCCTTGCCTGATGCAGCTGTCGTATTAAATGCTACGGATGAAATTGAATGGGCGAATAAAGCTGCTCGTGATGTTTTAGGTCTAAAGCAGTCCGATAAAGGGCAACGCATTCCCAATTTGATTCGTTTTCCTGAATTTATTCAATATCTGAAATCCAAACAATATGACGAGCCTGTCGTTTTACCGTCACCCATCAACAATCAGATTACTCTAGCCGTTCGTATCATCAATTATGGCGCAGGTTTACGTTTGTTATTGGCACAAGATGTGACGCAATTAAAACAAATGGAACGAATGCGGAAAGATTTTGTGGCGAATGTGTCGCATGAATTACGCACTCCGTTGACGGTAATTAAAGGCTATTTGGAAACCTTTCAAGATTTAGATTCTGGTACATCGTCGCTACTGACTACTTCATTGAAAAATATGTTAGGGCAAACGGATAGAATGCAGTATTTAGTTGATGATTTGCTGTTGTTAGCACATTTAGAAACTAAAAGTAAAATGCACGAACTCGTCAATATTCCTGCATTACTTACCCAAATTTGCCACGAAAATGAAGCGATTCTTGGAGAGGGACGAATTCAATTAACGTTAGATTCTGATGCTCAGTTGGTGGGTGAAGAACATGAATTACGCAGTGCGTTTACTAATTTATTGGGTAATGCGTTGAAATACTCTCCTGAAAATACGCCTGTACAAATTCATTGGCATCAAACGCCAGATGGACTTTTACTCGATATTATTGATCAAGGCGAAGGGATTTCAGAGGCGGATGTTTCACGGGTAACAGAACGTTTTTATCGTGTTGAGACTAAACGTTCCAAAAAAATAAATGGTACAGGTCTAGGTTTAGCGATTGTGAAACATGTTTTAATGCGGCATGATGCACAGCTTATTATTCGCAGTGAATTAGGTAAAGGCAGTTGTTTTCAGTGTGTTTTTCCGCTTAAACGATTGAGTGTAAATGATTAACTTGTTCATGTGAAAATATCTGCTAACAGTTATTTTTGAGGAAGGATGACGTAATGAAAGAAACAATCAAAAGATTTTTAAATTATTTTTTAATCGGGATTTTTGCAGTTATTCCGATTGCACTGGTGATTAAAATTCTGTTTTTCGTAAGAGATTTGTTGGCGGATATGGTGCGTTTTGTTTACGGCTACGCGGACAATACGATTTACACGATTTTATTTTTAACATTGAGTTTTGTGGTTTTGGTATCCATTGGACATAAATTAGCCGTTGAAGGACGGGTTTGGTTTATTACATTGATTGATGCGGCAATTGAAAAAATTCCATTTTTAAATACCATTTACCGTGTGTTGAAAAAAGTAATCAGTATGTTTTCAAGTAGCGATCAGCAGTTTGCGAAAGAAGTGGTGTATGTTGAATATCCTAAGGAAGACGTTTGGGTTCCGGCCTACGTCACTAACCGTTTTGAGAACAAATATGTGTTGTTCATTCCTACGTCACCAAATCCAACATCAGGTTTTACAGTGATTGTAGATAAAAACAAAGTGATTAAATCGCAAATGAACATCGAAGAAGCAAGTAGTTTTATTGTTAGTATCGGTGTTGATTACGATAAAGTTTCTGAGTTAAATAAACTACCTTGAAATAATGGGTAATAAAAAAGGCTCAAAGTGGTTACTTTGAGCCTTTTTCGTTTCAAATAAAAATTACTTAATCAAACTCAACAATACACCAGCGGCTACTGCCGAACCAATAACTCCGGCAACATTCGGTCCCATCGCGTGCATCAATAAGAAATTATGCGGATTGCTTTCTAAACCAATTTTGTTCGCAACTCGTGCTGCCATTGGAACAGCCGAAACCCCTGCCGCACCAATTAACGGGTTAATCGGCGTGTCACTAAAGCGATTCATCAATTTCGCCATCATGATGCCAGACGCTGTCCCAATTGCAAACGCTACCGCCCCTAACGCCAGAATTCCTAATGTTTTTACTTGCAAAAATGCTTCCGCGCTGAGTTTTGAACCCACGGCCAAACCCAAGAAAATTGTTACGATGTTAATCAGTTCGTTTTGCGCGGTTTGACTCAAACGATCAACAACGCCGCACGCATTCATTAAATTACCTAACGCAAACATACCCACTAACGGTGTTGCAGAAGGTAATAACAAAATTGACAGCAATAGCAGCGTTAAGGGAAACAGAATTTTTTCGGTTTTGCTAACGTGACGCAGTTGCTGCATTTCAATTTTACGTTCAGCCTCCGTGGTTAATGCACGCATAATTGGCGGTTGAATCAACGGTACTAATGCCATATATGAGTAAGCGGCAACCGCAATTGCACCTAATAAATCTGGCGCAAGTTTCGAAGCCACATAAATTGCCGTAGGACCATCTGCACCACCGATAATACCAATCGCTGCCGCATCTTTAAGTGAAAATTCCAAACCAGGAATCACATTTAAAGCCAACGCACCAATCAGTGACGCGAAAATGCCAACTTGTGCCGCAGCACCAAGCAACAAAGTTTTAGGATTTGCCAACATCGGACCAAAATCCGTCATTGCACCAACGCCCATAAAAATCAGCAACGGAAAAATACCGAGTTTAATACCGTAATATAAAAAATAGAGGATGCCACCTTCTTCTGCGATTCCGGCGACGGGAATGTTACTCAAAATCGCACCGAAACCAATCGGCAATAACAACAACGGTTCAAAGCCTTTTTTTATTGCCAAAAACAACAACAAAAAGCCAATCAGCATCATAAATGCTTGACCAGCAGTGAAGTTGTAAATGCCAGTGCTTTGCCACAATGAAATCAAATTTTCCATAACAAACCTTTTTAGAGCGAAATTAACACATTGCCACTAGCAACGGCGTTGCCTTCCTTGACGTGAACCGTGCTGACTACGCCCGTAAATTTAGAACGCACTTCGGTTTCCATTTTCATCGCCTCCATCAACACGACGACATCGCCTTCTGTAACTTCGCTGCCGATGTTGACCAACACTTTTAAAATGTTGCCTGACATAGGCGCATCAATTGTTGCACCACTTCCCGCTACAGCCACTAAGGGTGCAGTCATGGAAACAGCGGGTAAAATGTTCAATGCGGTACCGCCCGGAGCAACGGCTACATTGAAGTTTTTGCCATCGACATTCACCGTGTAAGTTTCAATGCCTACGTCTTTTTTCGGGGTATTTGCGGCAGCAAAGGCTTCTGCGTCAGGTTTTGGCTCAAATGCGCTTGGATTATTGCGATTGGCTAAAAATTTCCAGCCCACTTGCGCGAATAAACCGTTAATCAAAGCGTCTTCGTCCACATTTCCTGCGAGTTTTACATTTTCAATTTTGGCTTTTTCCTGAACATCGGCAATCAATTTATCCATTTCAGCATCGATTAAATCGGCTGGGCGACATGTAATGGGTTGTGTGCCGTTTAACACTTTTGCTTGTAATTCGGCATTCACTGGCGCAGGCGTAATACCATATTCACCTTTTAAAACCGCTGCCGTCTCTTTGGTAATCGATTTATAACGCTCGCCATTCATCACGTTCATTACGGCTTGTGTGCCGACAATTTGTGACGTTGGTGTAACCAACGGAATAAAACCTAAATCCTCACGCACACGCGGAATTTCTTTCATTACTTCGTCGAATTTATCTGCTGCGCCTTGTTCTTTGAGCTGACTTTCCATATTAGTCAACATTCCACCCGGCACTTGTGAGACCAAAATTCGACCGTCAACGCCTTTCAGACCGCCTTCGTATTGAGCATATTTTTTACGAACGTCACGGAAATAATCAGCAATATCTTCGAGTTTGATTAGATCTAAACCTGTGGCACGTTTTTCACCTTCCAAACTGGCAACGATAGTTTCTGTGGGACTGTGACCGTAAGTCATACTAAGTGATGAAATCGCGGTATCAACGTTATCAACACCGGCTTCGACAGCTTTGATTAAAGTTGCAACACTCAAACCTGTTGTTGCATGGCAATGTAAATGGATCGGAATTGAAGTGCTTTTTTTCAATTTAGACACTAATTCAAAAGCTTCATAGGGTTTTAATAATCCTGCCATGTCTTTAATACAAATCGAATCTGCCCCCATATTTTCAATGGTTTTGCCTAAATCAATCCATGTTTGTAATGTATGGACAGGGCTAGTCGTGTAGGAAATTGTACCTTGTGCGTGTTTTTCAGTCCGTTTGACGGCTTTAATTGCATGTTCGATGTTACGCATATCGTTCATTGCGTCGAAAATACGAAACACGTCAATTCCATTTATCGCACAACGCTCAATAAATTTATCGACTACATCGTCGGCATAATGGCGATAACCGAGCAAATTTTGACCACGCAACAGCATTTGTTGCGGAGTTTTTGGCATTGCGGCTTTTAAATTACGCAATCTTTCCCAAGGATCTTCGCCCAAATAGCGAATACACGCATCGAATGTTGCGCCCCCCCATGATTCAATTGACCAGTAACCAATGTCATCTAATTGGGCGCAAATTGGCAACATATCTTCGGTACGAATGCGCGTAGCTAAAATAGATTGATGTGCGTCACGTAAAACGACTTCGGTGATACCTAATTTTTTGGTGTTGGTAGCCATTCTTAATATCTCTCCTATTTGCTGTGCAGTTCTTGTAGGCGACTGTTTAGCGTTTAGTTGGCGGTTAAAAGGTGTAGGGGTTAGGTTGTTTAATGCGTACTGCGATATTGATGTACTGCCGCAGTAATCGCCGCAATATAATTCTTGTCAGTTGCAGTGCTTTGAGAAACAGGAATGCTAATGCTTAACGTAGGCTCTTCGGGAAGATAACGCTGTATCAATCCAGACATTACGTTAATCACAACAACCAGCATGGTTAAAAATAAAAACACAATGCCCATGCCTGCAAACATCAATTCTATGCCACTGCTCATAAGTTCTGTCATGATTGCTCACTCAGTAAAAATTGTAATCGGTGCATTGTATTATAGTTTTTTGAAATTGCGTGTGTTGTGGCGTAAATTTTTGGCGATAATATGACTGACGCTAAAAAAGTTATGTAAGTGTCTAGTTTGACGCTTATACCTGTTTCAATATATCATTATCAGATGCAAAATCGACTTCCCGAAATCATTGATCCTACACATCTTGCCGATAAACGCGGCGAATTACATGGACAAATTCTAATTAAACGCTTAACTCGTTTGACTGAGAAATTAGTCAATGACGAAGGTGCCGTAACTGTTAATTTATATTTCGGACGTGCAGGACGTACGCCAAAAATTGATGGTAATTTAAAAGCAACTTTGCAACTTGAATGTCAAAATTGTTTGCAAGGTATTGAATTTGAAATCAATCAGGAAGTGAAATTGGGGGTTGTAATCACCTTTGAACAAGTTGAACGATTATCTGAAGAACTTGAGCCTTTGTTGCTTGAAGATGAGACTATTCCCTTAATTACCCTCGTCGAAGACGAATTATTATTGCACTTGCCGGATTGTCCGAAACACACGCATGATTGCATGGCAGGTAAAGCAATCAAAAAACACATCGTTGCTTTCGATGAAGAAGCAGCCATCAAAAAACCTAATCCATTTTCTGTTTTAGCCCATTTAAAATCTACTGGAGAATCCTAATGGCAGTACAAAAGAGTAAAGTTACACGTTCAAGACGCGGACAACGTCGTTCACATGACGCATTAACGGCAAAAACAATTTCACAAGATCCAATTACCGGTGAAATGCACTTACGTCACCACATGACACCGGATGGTTATTTCAAAGGTCGTCAAATTATTGGTTCTGCTGTTGAAATTGACTAAGCGTTAATTTTTAAGCGAACAAATACCATGCCGAATCAGGGTTTCTGATTCGGCTTCTTTTTATGCACTGCGGAGCAATTGGTCAACGTGAGTTTAACAATTTCCATTGATGCTATGGGCGGCGATTTCGGGGTAGATGTTACCGTTCCCGCATCATTAGTCTGCCTGAGAGAAAATCCAGCCCTAACCCTCATTCTAGTTGGTGATGAAACTATTCTTAACCCATTATTAACGCAAGATTTGCCGATTTATGGCGAACGCTTGGTGGTTCAACACGCCTCACAAACAGTGGATATGGATGAGTCACCGTCAAAAGCCCTTAAAAATAAAAAAGATTCTTCAATGCGTGTGGCGATTAACCTCGTGCGTGATGGACGCGCTGATGCGTGTGTCAGTGCAGGAAATACGGGCGCGTTGATGGCGACGGCACGTTTTGTTTTGAAAATGTTAAATGGCATCGACCGCCCCGCCATTATTTCAACCTTGCCGTCGATTTATGGACACACCCACATGTTAGACTTAGGCGGCAATGTCGATTGCACCGCCGAGCATTTATTTCAATTTGCGGTCATGGGTAATGAACTTGTGAAAGCAATTGACGGTATTGAAAATCCCCGCGTTGGCTTGCTAAACATCGGCGAAGAAGAGGTTAAAGGCAATGAGCAGGTCAAAGCGACGGCAAAATTGTTAGAAAATTCTTATCTCAATTATATTGGCTATGTCGAAGGCAATTCGATTAACGCTGGAAATATCAAAGTTGATTTAATAGTTTGCGATGGTTTTGTTGGGAATGTATCGCTCAAATCGATTGAAGGGGCGGCAAAAATGATAGCCACCACGTTGAAAGAAGCTTTTTCAAAAAATTGGCTGACCCAATTTGCCGCAATCGTTGCCTATCCTGTGTTAAAAAGTTTCAAAAATCGTATTGATCCACGCTTGTACAATGGTGCGAGTTTTTTAGGTTTGCGTGGGTTGGTGATTAAAAGTCATGGCGGTGCAGACGTGTTAGCGTTTAAAACAGCGATTAAATTGGCGGAAGTTGAAGTGCAACATAACGTTATTCAAAAAATTACCGAACAAGTCGAAGCGACTTTAGCCCAGCGAGTTGCATCATGACACGTCACACAAAGATTATCGGTACAGGCGGCTATTTGCCTGAAAACGTTATTACTAATAACGACCTTGCAGAACGTGTCGAAACATCCGATGAATGGATTTTTGAACGTACAGGAATTCGTAGCCGTCACATTGTTGCCGCACACGAAACTGCCGCCAGCATGGCAGAAATCGCAGCGCGTCAAGCAATTGAAGCCGCCCAAATTCAACCGAATGACATTGATTTAATTATTGTAGCTACAGGTACGCCAGACAACGTTTATCCCAGCACCGCATGTTTGTTGCAACATCGTTTAGGCGTGGCAGGCGGTGTAGCGTTTGATATTCAAGCGGCATGCAGCGGCTCGATTTTTGCGTTAAGCATTGCCGACCAATACATCAAATCAGGCGCAGCAAAAACTGTTTTAATTGTTGGTTCAGAGGTTTGCTCGCGGATTGTCGATTGGACAGATCGCGGCACTTGCATTTTGTTTGGTGACGGCGCGGGGGCAATGTTATTACAGGCTTCCACCGAAGTTGGCGTGTTATCGACGCACATTCATTCCGATGGTCAATATGAAGATTTATTAAATTGTCCAAATCCACAAGCGATGGGCAATGAGGAATCATTAGGTTACATTGCTATGCGTGGAAATGAAGTATTCAAAGTCGCGGTGAATACGTTGGGACGCATTGTTGATGAAACGCTTGAAGCGCACAACATGGATAAATCTGAAATCGATTGGTTAGTGCCACATCAAGCGAACATTCGGATTATCGCGGCAACAGCGAAAAAATTAAAAATGTCGATGGAACAAGTTGTTATCACGCTCGAAACGCAAGGCAATACGTCATCTGCGTCAGTTTTGTTAGCATTCAATGAAGCTGTGCGTGATGGACGAATTCAACGCGGTCAAACAGTGTTGCTTGAAGCCTTTGGGGCTGGATTTACTTGGGGTTCCGCATTGGTTCGGTATTAAATTTTATGTTTCACTTAATTATTTTTTCAAAAATTTAGGAAGATAGTTTATGAATGATATTTTTCACAAAGGCAATCGTGAATTACAAGAACAATTTAATTCGAGCAAATTAGCCGACCGTGTGAACGAACTTATAGTGCATGATGAAATTACAAGTGAAGAACGTGAATTTATTCAAGCACGCGATATGTTTTTTATTAGCACGGTTGATGAACAAGCAAGACCAACTGTTTCTTACAAGGGCGGTGCAGCTGGTTTTGTTCGTGTCATTGATAATAAAACCATCGCATTCCCGGATTATGATGGCAATGGTATGTTTCTGACTGCTGGCAATATTGCTTTAAATCACGAAGTTGGATTACTTTTTATTGATTTCGAAAATCCACAACGACTACGAATTCATGGCGAGGCTAATATCGTATTAGATGATCCATTACTTGCTGACTATTACGGTGCAAAATCCATCATACGTATCACTGTACGAAATTTATTTCTTAACTGTCCACGATACATTCATCAATATAAAAAAATTGAGCCATCCGAATATGTTCCGAAGGAGGGTTATGAAGCACCTATTCCCGGATGGAAAAAATTGGATGCCGTTCAAGATGTACTTCCTTTGACAGGATTAGAATAAGTTTGGCTTAGACATCGAAATGACACAATCAAACTTTTTACTTTTTATTTTTAACAAAATATGACTGAACAAACTTATAACTTAGCTTTTGTTTTTCCTGGTCAAGGTTCTCAATCGACGGGAATGCTCAACGATTTGGCAGCGACGTATCCCGAAGTAAAACAAACTTTTGAACATGCTTCGGATGCGTTGCAAAAAGATTTGTGGGCATTAGTCACCGACAGCACTTTGGAAGCAGAATTAAATCAAACTCACAACACTCAACCTGCAATGCTTGCGACAAGCGTTGCAGTTTGGAACGTATGGACAAAACACAGTGCAATTCGTCCGTCGTGGATGGCAGGACACAGTTTAGGCGAATACAGTGCGTTGGTTTGCGCGGGTGCCTTAGACTTTGACGACGCGATTAAATTAGTTGCGCTACGTGGTGAATTGATGCAGCAAGCCGTACCCGAAGGTGTGGGCGCAATGGCGGCAATTTTAGGGTTAGAAGATCACGAAGTTGTTAAAATTTGCGCGAACGCGGCAGAAAGTGAAGTCGTTTCAGCGGTGAATTTTAATTCACAAGGGCAAGTCGTAATTGCAGGACACAAAGCCGCTGTTGAACGTGCAATGGCAGGCGCAAAAGAGGCAGGTGCAAAACGTGCGCTTTTATTACCCGTCAGCGTGCCGTCACATTGCGTGTTGATGCAACCCGCCGCCAAAAAGTTAGCCGAAGCTCTCGAAAACACTACGATTCACACACCAAATGCAACACTAATTCACAACGTTGACGTATTATCGCATCGTTCTCCCGAGTTAATTCGTCATGCACTCAAAGAGCAACTTTATGAACCCGTGCGTTGGGTGGATACGATTAAATTTATGGCAGACCAAGGCGTGACACGCTTTGTAGAATGCGGCGCGGGAAAAGTGTTAATCGGGTTAAATAAACGTATTGCCAAAAATGCGGAGCATTTCGCGCTTTACGACACAGAAACAATGAACAAGGTAATGGAGCAACTCAATGACTA
This sequence comes from Methylococcales bacterium, assembly GCA_028713055.1. Taxonomy (GTDB): domain Bacteria; phylum Pseudomonadota; class Gammaproteobacteria; order Methylococcales; family Methylomonadaceae; genus UBA10906. The sequence goes on from JAQTOX010000009.1 coordinate 21,139, forward strand.
AACAAATCGCGTTAGTAACAGGGGCGAGTCGTGGAATCGGACGTGCAATTGCGGAACGATTAGCTGAAGATGGATTTTTCGTTTTAGGTACGGCGACTTCCGAAAGCGGCGCAACGGCAATTTCGGCTTATTTAGGTGAAAATGGAAAAGGGTTAAGGTTAGACGTTTCAAATGCCGAATCAATTGAACATGTGATGAAATCAATCACAGACGAATTCGGTACACCACACGTTTTGGTTAATAACGCGGGAATTACTCGTGACAATTTATTGATGCGAATGAAAGATGACGAATGGAACGATATTATTTCGACTAATTTAACGTCTGTTTTTCGTATGAGCAAAGCGGTGTTACGTGGCATGATGAAAGCGAAAACAGGACGAATTATCAACATTTCATCAATTGTCGGTTCGACTGGCAATGCAGGACAAGCCAATTACGCCGCAGTGAAAGCAGGTATGATTGGTTTTACCAAATCGATGGCAAAAGAAGTCGGTTCTCGCAATATCACTGTGAATGCAGTCGCACCTGGTTTTATTGATACTGACATGACTAAAGAACTCAGCGACGACATTAAAAACAGTCTATTAGCCTCGATTCCATTGGCGCGCTTAGGCGACGTAAAGGAAATCGCACACGCTGTGAGCTTTTTAGCGTCTAATGGTGCTGCTTATATTACGGGCGAAACACTTCATGTGAACGGCGGGATGTTCATGGCGTAAAGGTGTGACATTGCGGCATAATGCCGTATAATTCGCCACGTTGTCAGCCAATAGATGGCGGCATTTTTTAGTAAAAACAACAACAATATCCAAGATAAGCGTCATTTCAATCGCTTGTTTTGTTAGAGGAAAAAACTATGAGTAACATTGAAGAACGAGTAAAAAAAATTGTTTCTGAGCAATTAGGTGTTAAAGACGAAATCGCTAATGACGCATCATTTGTTGATGATTTAGGCGCGGATTCGCTCGACACCGTTGAACTCGTTATGGCTTTAGAAGAAGAATTTGAATGTGAAATTCCAGACGAAGAAGCTGAAAAAATCACCACCGTTCAACAAGCGATTGATTACGTCACCTCTCACGCTTAAATTTACAAGTGCATGTGGATGAATGAACGTTCATCCACGGTACACAGCGCAATTCCCTTTCTTTTTTCCTCTTTATTTTTCTACGGTATACAACATTGAAACGTCGAGTCGTTATCACAGGATTAGGCGCGGTTACGCCCTTAGCGAACACAGTTACAGATACTTGGGCTGGTATTATCAGCGGTAAAAGTGGTATTAGCGCAATTGATTCTTTTGATATTTCTTCCTTTGCAACTACATTTGGCGGCGTAATTCGCAATTTTGATATTAGCCAATATATTTTTGAAAAAGACGCGAAACGCATGGACGGTTTTGTACATTACGGCATTGCCGCAGGTTGTCAGGCATTTGAAGATTCAGGGTTAATCGTCACCGAAGAGAATGCTGAACGTATTGGTGTGGCAATTGGCTCAGGAATTGGTGGAATTACGGGCATTGAAGATTGTTACGCCACCTATGACAAATCAGGACCCCGCCGCATTTCACCTTTTTTCGTACCTGGTAACATTATCAATATGATTTCGGGAAATTTGTCGATTAAGTACGGTTTGAAAGGACCTAATTTCGCAATTGTTACAGCTTGTGCAACGGGGACACATAACATTGGCGATGCGGCACGTCTGATTAAATACGGTGACGCGGATGTGATGATTGCTGGCGGAGCAGAACGTTGTACCACTTCACCAACAGCAATGGGTGGTTTTGCATCAGCAAAAGCACTTTCACGTCGCAACGATGCACCTCAACAAGCTAGTCGTCCGTGGGATAAAGACCGCGATGGTTTTGTATTAAGTGACGGGGCGGGCGTAGTGGTTTTAGAAGAACTCGAACACGCTAAAGCACGGGGTGCAAAAATTTATGCAGGACTCGTGGGTTACGGAATGAGCGGCGATGCTTATCACATTACCACACCATCAGCGGGTGGCGAAGGTGCCGCACGTTGTATACGTAACGCTTTACGTGACGCAGGTTTGAATGTTTCTGATGTGGATTATATTAACGCTCATGGCACGTCAACGCCTGCGGGTGATTTGGGCGAAACACAAGCGATGAAAGCCGCTTTGGGCGAACACGCTTACAAAGTTGCGGTGAGTTCAACTAAATCAATGATTGGTCACATGTTGGGTGCAGCGGGTGGTATTGAAGCTGTTTTACCCGCCTTGAGCATTCAAAATCAAATCGCGCCACCAACTATAAACTTAGAAAATCAAGATCCTGAATGCGATTTAGATTATGTGCCAAACACGGCGCGTGATATGAAAATCGACGTGGCAATGTCGAATTCCTTTGGATTCGGTGGTACAAACGGGACGTTGATTTTCAAACGCTTCCAATAAAAATTATTCCTACACAAACCACGATTCCACAAATGCTTGTCAATGGTGAACAACGCGACACTATTGCCATCATGGATCGTGGTTTTCAATACGGCGATGGCTTGTTTGAAACTATCGAAGTCCGTGAAAATACACCGATTTTTCTTGAACAACATTTACAACGTTTAAATGTCGATTCTCAACGGCTTTATCTCCCAAAACTCGATTTAGATTTGCTGCATTCTGAAATTCAACAGATTTGTAAAAATGCAGGAAATTCTGTTTTAAAAATTATCATTACACGTGGTTCAGGTGGACGTGGTTATCGTCAACCCGATGTTATTCAACCGACACGTATTCTAAGTTTGCATCCGTTTCCCGATTATCCGAAAAGTTTTTACACCGACGGCATTGTGACGCGACTTTGTGAAACGCGATTAGGTTTAAATCCAACGCTGGCAGGCATGAAACATTTAAACCGTTTAGAACAAATCATGGCGCGGGCGGAATGGAATAATTCGGAAATTCACGAAGGCATTATGTTGGATTTTGATAGACACGTTATTGAAGGCACAATGACCAATCTGTTTTATGCAAAAGATGGCGAATTGTTCACGGCTTTGTTAAAAAACTGTGGTATTGCAGGGATTCTACGAGGCTGGATTTTTGAACAAATTAACGTTATCGAACACAATTTTTTTCTCGATGATTTACGCGAAGCCGATGAAATTTTTGTTTGTAATTCCATTATGGGAATTTGCGGCGTGCGGCAAATAGAACAACAACATTTGAAAATTGGCGAAATAACTCAAAAACTTCAAGTTGCGCTTCAAGTCATCAAATCACAGTTATTCATACAGTAATAACAATCATGCAAACTCGCATCACCTTTACTTTTAATTACCTTGGAATAATTCAAATGAAAAAATATCGCTTTGTACTCCCATTAGCTTTCTGCTCCAGCTTTTTAAATGTTGCATTAGCTGATTCTTTAGACACGTTACTTAATGACGTTAATAAAAGAATATCCATAGTCGAAAAAACTGGAATATGCAGCATCGCTAATCCAAACTCAACGCAATGGAAGCCTTGTGAGGCAGTCACTGCAAAATGTCCAATGGGAACAAGACTAGTTCCTGATTTATCAAAATGTGATTTTTTGACGTTAAATAATGAAAATATCAGCACTGGATACCAATACATGGTTTATCCAGTTAAAGATTCTAATCAAAAAAATGATGAACAAAAGTGCAGTGCTTTTAATATGACTACAGAGGTAGTGAACATCAAAACAACAGCGGTTTGTGCAAAATTACCCAAAGCCTTGCCAACGATTTTAAAAAGATTTGGCATTAATAATTTTTAGATTATGCCGTTAAATAAAATCGCAAGTTACATACTGATTGGCTTTAGTTACATTGGTGGTTGGCTTTGGATGGATTATGAAAGTTCAATCAGCAATCCTACGATTTTCGATAAACCGGTGACAATTGAAATTGAAAAAGGTGAAAACCTGAAACAAATTACGGATAAACTCGTCGCGCAAAATGTCAAAATTAAACCGTTTTGGTTCAAAATTTTGGCAAAACGAAATGGTGCAAATAAAAAAATAAAATCGGGTGAATATGAACTGACTAAAGGCGTGACAGCAAAAGAAATTTTAGCGTTATTTGTGCAAGGTAAAGTTAAACAACACGCGATTACGTTTCCTGAAGGTTGGAATTTCAAAGAAATTCGCCATGAATTAGATGCAAATCCATACATTGAACACACGTTGCAAACTATGCCATTTGAGGTAATGTTGACGAAATTAGAAATTTCTCAACATCATCCAGAAGGTTTGTTTTTTCCGGACACTTATTTTTTTGAAAAGCACACCACCGATGTTGCGATATTAAAACGTGCTTATCGAAAAATGCAGGTGATTTTAGCGAAAGAATGGCAAAATAAAGCTGAAAATTTGCCGCTTACTACACCATATCAAGCGTTAATTTTGGCTTCAATTATTGAAAAAGAAACTGCTGCACCCGTTGAACGCACGCAAATTGCGGGTGTTTTTAGTCGTCGGTTACAACAAAATATGATGTTACAAACTGACCCGACCGTGATTTATGGCATGGGCGAAATGTATCGTGGCGATATTAAAACTGCTGATTTGCAAAATCCAACACCGTACAACACTTACACATTTAAAGGTTTGCCACCTACACCAATTGCAATGGCGGGGCGTGAGGCAATTCATGCCGCATTACATCCCGATACAAGCGATACTTTATTTTTTGTAGCAAAAGGTGATGGGACACACGTTTTTTCTACAACGTTAGACGCGCATAATGCCGCTGTTGAAATATATCAACGTCATAAAAACGAGGTTGCACAATGACTGACAAAAAACGTCGCCAACATTTAAATGGCGTGACTTTGGAAACAATTCTGAACGAGTTAGTGGCTTACTATGGTTGGCATGAACTGAGCGAGTTAGTGAAAATACGTTGTTTTTATAATGACCCAAGTATCAAATCGAGTTTAATGTTTTTAAGAAAAACACCGTGGGCGCGAACAGAAGTTGAAATGTTGTATTGTTCGCTCAAAGAACCTGATTAAAACGAGGTGATCCAAAATGAGTAGAGGCAAATTTATCACCTTTGAAGGTGGCGAAGGGGTGGGAAAAACCACCAACGTGGCGTTTGTCGAAAGTTATTTGCAAGCGCGAAATATCCCACTTATTGTGACCCGTGAACCAGGCGGAACGAAATTAGCCGAAAAATTACGTGCCTTATTGCTCGACAAAAAAAGTGAAACAATTACCGAAGAAGCAGAATTATTATTGATGTTCGCCGCCAGAGCGCAACATATTAAACACGTCATCGAACCTGCATTAGCGCGTGGTGACTGGGTCATTTGTGACCGTTTTACCGACGCAACCTATGCGTATCAAGGTGGCGGACGGAATATGAAAATCAGCACGATTGAAGGATTAGAAAATTTGGTGCAAGGTCACTTACGTCCTGATTTAACGTTGTTGCTCGATGCCCCTGTAAAAATTGGCATTGAACGCGCTCGAAAACGGGGCGCGTTTGATCGTTTTGAATCGGAGACGATACAGTTTTTTGAAGATGTACGTCGCGCGTATTTATTGCAAGCTGAAATCAACCCCCAACGCATTAAACTTATCAAAGCGAATCAGTCGCTTACCGATGTTCAACAAACGATTATCAATGTGTTGAGTCCGTTGTTACGATGAACTTATATCCGTGGCAACAAAATGAATGGCAACAACTGCGAAATTACGTCGTGCAAAATCGCGTGCCACAAGCCTTACTTATCAATGGCGCATTAGGTATTGGAAAACAACATTTAGCTGAACAATTCGCACACGCACTACTTTGTGAATGCCCAACATCGGATGGTTTTAACTGTGGCGAATGTAGCAGTTGCTTGTTGATAAAAGTTGATACGCATCCTGACTTTATGGATGTACAACCCGAAGAAGTTGGCAAAAATATCACCATCGCTCAAATCCGAACTTTAATCGAAAAACTAAGTTTAAAACCACAATTTGAACGTTATCGAGTGATTCTAATTCATCCCGCCGATGCGTTGAATAATGCAGCGGCAAATGCGTTTTTGAAATACTTGGAAGAGCCAACTGAACGCACGGTTGTGTGTTTAGTGACGCATCGCATGAATAAATTACCGGCAACGATTAAAAGTCGCTGTCAAAAATTGACGGTCACAATGCCTAATAAAAATCTGGTGTTACAGTGGCTTTCACAACAAACAAATAATGCCGAGGTTGTTTTAAATTTGGCGCAAGGCTCGCCATTGCTCGCACAGCAATACGCCACTGATGAACATTTGACGCAACGCCGCGACTGTTTTAATGCGTGGCTTTCAATTGCAAAACAACAAAGTCATCCTATTATCGTTGCTGAACAATGGTTGAAATTACCCGAAACAACATTATTATTTTGGTTGAGTTCGTGGGTGATTGATTTAATGCGTTATCGTCATCAATCTGCGCCAAAAAATTTGTATCATGCCGATTTAAATCGTGAATTAAGTTCACTCGCGCAGCATGTTAATCCTATTAAATTGTACGAATTTTATGATTTGTTGTTGCTAAGTCGGCGACGACTCGAAACACAAATCAACAAGCAAGTGCTGTGGGAAGAAATTTTAATTGCATGGGCAATGCTCAATCGGAGTTAAGTTATGCCAGATAAAAAACAAAGCGTGTTGTCGTTTGCACTGAAGGATAAAAATGCGCTTTATACCTCTTATATGCCGTTTGTTATCAACGGCGGTATTTTTATTGCAACCTCTCGTGAATATGAAATGGGTGCAGAAGTTTTTTTGTTATTGAATTTAATGGCAGAAACTGAGCGTTTACCTATTAACGGTAAAGTGGTATGGAAAACGCCGACTGGCTCAGATGGTTATCGTTTGGCAGGAATTGGTGTGCAGTTTGGTGCCGATGATATTGCGGTTAAAAATAAAATCGAAACTTATTTAGCGGGTACGTTGGAGTCGGAACGCCCAACTTACACCATGTAAAAAAGGATAATTATGCTCATTGATTCCCACTGCCACCTTGATCGTCTTGATTTAAAACCGTATCAAAATGATTTTTCTTGTTTGATGCAACATATTCGCGACCAACAAATTGAACACTTATTGTGTATTGCAATTGATTTGGAAAAATATCCTGCAATGCGCGAATTGGTGGCGGATTACGATGATATTTCAGTTACCGTTGGTGTGCATCCGAACGAACACGACGGTCAAGATCCGACAGTCGCCGAGTTAATTGCGTTGGGACAAGACGAAAAAGTCATCGGCATTGGCGAAACGGGTTTGGATTATTTCCGAAGTGAAGGCGATTTAACATGGCAGCATGACCGTTTTAGAAATCACATTTATGCCGCGAAAGCCTTGAATAAACCACTAATTATTCACACTCGTGAAGCGAAACATGATGCGCTCGATATTTTGCGTGAAGAAAATGCGGGCGAAGTTGGCGGCATTATTCATTGTTTTACTGAAGATTGGGAATTTGCGAAGAAAGCATTGGATTTAAATTTTTACATTTCATTTTCGGGCATTGTGACGTTTAACAGTGCGAAAAACATTCAAGAAGTCGCCAAAAAAGTACCGACTGATCGGTTGTTAATTGAAACTGATTCACCATATTTATCGCCTGTACCGCATCGTGGCAGACCAAATTATCCGCAATATGTCACGCACGTTGCCCAAAGTGTCGCTGATTTGCGTGGCATTTCGTTAACATCAATTGCCGATATTTCTACCCGTAATTTTTACACGCTGTTCAAAAAATCATGATTACGATTCGTTATTTCGCCAGTTTACGAGAAACGCTTGGGCGTTCAACCGAGCAACTAGAAATTTTTGAACCGCATACCGTTTTAAGTGTGTGGCGATTGGCAAATCCTGATTTAGCACTGCCTGAAAATACGTTAACAGCAGTTAATATGGACTATGTACCACTCTCAAATAACGTCAAAGATGGCGACGAAGTAGCCTTTTTCCCACCCGTAACAGGCGGTTAAACATGACTATAAAAATTTGTGACGTAGCATTTGAACCGTTTACTGAAATTCAAAACTTTCAAAATCCGTTAACGCTTGAAGGTAAATTTGGCGCGACGAGTATTTTTATCGGTACGATGCGGGATTTTAACGATGGTGATGATGTACAAGCCATGACGTTAGAGCATTACGATGGCATGACGCAAAAACAATTGGCGCAAATTATTGTTGCAGCCAAAGCGAAGTGGCAAATTTTAGAGTGTTTGATTGTGCATCGCGTGGGTGATATTTTACCGAACGAACCGATTGTTTTAGTTGCCGTTTGGTCAGCACATCGTGGTGAAGCGTTTGAAGCATGTCGTTATTTAATGGAAGAATTGAAAACGAATGCGCCATTTTGGAAGTTGGAAAAATTAGCGACGAATGAAACACGGTGGGTTGCGAAAAATACAGCAAAGGTGAAAGGCATTTAAACCTCTCACCTTGAACTAACTTTTTATTTTTGTTCCGCGTTATAACGTTCAACGCTCTCCATAATTTCTTTTCTTGCTTCCTCAATTCCAAACCAGCCTTCAATTTCTACCCATTTACCTTCTTCCAAGTCTTTATAATGTTGAAAGAAATGTGCAATTTTCACGAGCGTAATCTCAGGAATATCGTTATAACTAAGCACTTTTTTGTAGAACGGTGTGAGTTTATCAACCGGCACGGCTAAAATTTTCCCATCTTGTCCCGATTCATCCGTCATTTTCAAAATGCCAATCGGACGGCATCTCACAACGCAACCACTCAACAACGGTGCTGGCGCAATCACTAAAACATCCACTGGGTCGCCGTCATCAGAAAGCGTATGCGGTACATACCCATAATTGGTTGGGTATTGCATCGCTGTTCCCATAAAACGATCCACCGTTAAAATCCCCGTATCTTTGTCGACCTCGTATTTTACAGGATCGCTGTACGCGGGAATTTCAATGATAACGTTAATATCGTCGGGTAAATTTTTGCCAGATGGCACACGCATTAAAGACATATTGTTCCTCTTTTTTTAGGGTTAAAGTTCGTGAATTCGGGCATTATACCAGACTTATGTTGTGCTTTTTAGCGAGGAAATAAATGCAAGGGCGATTAGAAAAAATGGTGTCTTATCATGACACACCCATCCGTTATGAATTAGTTTTGAATCAACAGCGTGTACCGTTAAATCAATTACTTGGACAAACTATAACGTTGCAGCACACAGGGTTATTGTATTGCTTGCATTGCAATATGCCGATGAACAAAAGTTTTAATCAAGGCTATTGCTATCCGTGTTTTTCAAGACTCGCACAATGCGATATGTGCATGATGAAACCTGAAATTTGTCATCACGCTGCTGGAACGTGTCGAGATAATGCGTGGGCAGAAACATTTTGTTTTCAGCCACACATCGTTTATTTGTCGAATACTAGCGGTTTAAAAGTAGGTATCACGCGCCACACGCAAATTCCCACGCGTTGGATAGATCAAGGTGCAATTCAAGCATTGCCGATTTTCAAAGTGGCGACGCGGCACTTATCTGGGGTAATTGAAACGTTAATTGCCAAACATGCCGCAGATAAAACTCAATGGCAACGGATGTTAAAACATCAAATTAAACCGTTAAATTTACTTGCCGAACGCGATAGATTGTTGGCGATTTGTGCGAAAGAACTAAACGCTTTAGAACAAACGCATAAAGGGGCGATTGAATTTTTAGCCGATGAAAAAGTGGTTGATTTAAATTATCCGATTGAAGTTGCACCGTTGAAAGTGACTGCATTGAATTTCGACAAAACGCCGCATATTTCTGGCGTTTTACACGGTATTAAAGGGCAGTATTTATTATTGGATAAAGGCGTTTTGAACGTAAGAAAGTTCGGCGGTTATAACATTCAATTTTTTTGTTATGACTCAACAGCGGTGAGAACGAAAGATTAAATGAGAATTTTAGTTTTATGATTTTTTGTCGATAATCCCGTACTCTGAGTTGTAAATGAGCATTATCAACGTGAGATGTTCGACTTTTTTAGCTTTTTGATTTATACATAAGTTCAATTTGACTCTTTAATCCTCAACAAATCAGCATCTCAAAATAAGCAATGATGACACAAGGAAATCGTAAATGAATGAACTGGTAAAATTTTATCGGAATGATTATGGCGTGGCATTTCCCTTATTTATATCAGGTGGATTGGGTGCGTTAAGTCTTGCCATTTTAGGCGGATTTACAATGAGTGCTTTGATAATGGCGGGGGGCTTTATTGTTGCGACTATCGGCTTGTATTTCTGGGCTAGGAATCGTTATCAAACATCGTTGCAAATTGTTGAGCAGGATTTGAGTGACCGTTTTCAACAGGAACAGGAGCAAAAAATTAAGGCATTGCAGCAGACACATGATGAATCTGTGGTGCGGGTTTGCACCAATAAAGTTGAAATAGAACGTGAGCATATCGAAGCGTTATTAGCCGATTTGGTGCGACGTTTCGATGAGCTATCAAATCGTTTCGGTGGACAGGATAATGAAGAACGTGCTGCAACTACATTGCTTTCCGTTGAAACATACATTGCTGATTTAACACAACGTTTTGATGCGTTGATTTGCCATATTGATTCACAAACCATGATCCGTGAATCTCAGGATTTAGGTATCGTTGGGCTGGATTCATTATGCCAAAAAGTATTGCCCATTTGGTCAAACCAAATTGATATGGCACGAGAACATACCGAAGAATCTGTTGCCAATTTAGCGCAACGTTTCGATGGTTTATCGCAACGTCTTGATGCGGCTATTATCGCCTCACAAAATACAGTGGGCAGTCATGATTCACATAGTGGAATTGTTGAACTGTTTGAAAATAGTCAGCTAGAGTTAAGGAGCATCACCGAAGCATTGAGTGCTTCATTAGCAGAAAAATGGGAAATGTTACATTCCATTGAGGCATTATCCACATTTACTGAGCAACTCAGCAAAATGGCATCAGAAGTCAGTAATATCGCAAATCAGACCAACTTGTTGGCATTAAATGCCGCCATCCAGTCGGCACGTGCTGGAGATGCCGGACATGGTTTTAGTGTTGTTGCAGATGAAGTGCGTAAACTGGCGCATTCGTCAGGAGACATCGGCAGAAAAATGACTGAAACTGTTGATTCTGTCAACGTGGCAATTGATGACACATTAACCATTTCCCATAAATTCGCCCAACAAGATAAAAGGACTTTGGATAATGCGGAACATATTATTGCTTCGGTATTGATGCACTTTACTCGAGCTGCTGCCGAATTGGCTGATTCTACCGAACGATTACGTAATGAAAATACCGCTATCAACAACGAAATATCCGATGTCTTTGTCGATTTGCAATTTCAAGATCGGGTAAGCCAAATTCTAACCTTGGTCTGTGCTGATTTGAAAAAACTTGAACAACATTTAGATGAACTTCACAGTGAAGAAAGCAATGGGAAATTGCTACGTGTGGTGAATGTTGAACAATGGTTGGAAGAATTGACCCAGACTTACACGATGAAAGAACAGCTTGCCGCTCACGAGGGCGTAGATGCCAGCATTGATACCAACCAAACCACGATTACATTTTTTTAAGGGAGTTAGACATGGCAAAAACAATTCTATTTGTAGAAGATTCAGCTTCGGTTAGACAAGTAATGAAAACCGCCTTAACACGTGAAGGATACGACGTGATTCTAGCTGTGGATGGTCGGGATGCGTTGACTAAGTTGGACGGCACCAAAATTCACCTCATTATCAGCGATGTAAATATGCCGAATATGGATGGAATCACTTTTGTGAAAGAGGCAAAAAAATTACCGACTTACAAATTTACACCCATCATCATGCTGACGACTGAAACGCAGGCATCGAAAATGGCTGAAGGTAAAGCCGCTGGCGTAAAAGCCTGGATTGTTAAACCTTTCCAGCCCGCACAATTGATGGCGGCAGTGGCACAGCTTGTTATGGCTTAACATTCTCCTCACCATGAACGGCGAGGTTTTTAGTTACTTGTGAATGAAACTTCCTTATACACCTTGAATAGTGGAGGTGTTTAAAAAATTTCACGACAAACAGAGGAGCAACTTATGGCGAATAAAACGCAAAGAGCTTGTATTGCTGTAAAAGGTGAATTGACCATTTACACAGTGACAGAATTAAAAGATAAGTTTCTGGGGGGTCTGTTGATGAATGACGAACTAGAGTTGGATTTATCTGAAGTAAGTGAAATTGATGGAGCTGGATTACAACTACTGGTAATGGCGAAGCAAGGCGCGATGGCTTTAGAGAAAACTTTGTTCATGATTAGTCATAGTCCGGTGGTGGCGGAATTAATTGATTTATCTGGTTTATCCGGTTTTTTCGGCGATCCGTTACTCATGGCTCATCAATCCAAACTAGAAGGGGAATCGTCATGAGTCCAGACATCCCAGAAGAATACCTACAAACCTTTGTTATCGAGTGCAGAGAATTACTCGAACAAATGGAAGATGCTCTGTTAATCATAGAGCGGGATCCAGAAAATCCAGAAATTATCAATGCTATCTTTCGAGCGGCTCATACCATTAAAGGCACTGCCGGTTTGTTTGGTATTGACTACATGGTGGAATTCACTCATGTCGCTGAAAGCGTTTTAGATCGCGTGCGTAGCCGTGAGGTAATGATAAGTTCTGCGTTGTCAGCATTATTCATTGAAGTACATGATCATTTAGGTACATTAGTTAATCATGTTGACGAAGGCACGCTACCTACTGAGGAAGTCGATGCTCGCAGTAAACGTTTAATCGCACAATTAAAACAGTATTTGGATGCCCCCGTCACTCATGAAGCTGAGCATTCCAGCGATATGCCTATTGTTGTCAAGCCTAAGATGAATCTAGTACAGGGCGATGTGGTTAAAACCGACTATTGGCATATATCCTTACGTTTTGGATTAGAAGTATTCCGAAACGGCATGGATCCATTTTCTTTCGTTCGTTACCTGTCTTCCATTGGGCAGGTTGTGCAACTCGTGACAATTATTGATGCCATTCCGCCCGCCGATGAAATGGATCCCGAATCGTGTTATTTGGGATTTGAAATTAGCTTTGATACGGATGCCGATAAACTCACTATTGAAAATATTTTCAACTTTGTGCGTGATGACTGCTCAATTTACATTCTCGCTCCTCACAGTAAAGTTTCTGAATATGAACGATTGATTCAGGAGTTACCTGAACAAGAAATGCGCTTAGGCGAAATTCTCGTTAAGTGCGGTTCTTTAACCCCGACAGAATTGGAAAGAATTTTACGTCTTCAAGCAGAACAGGATGATGACTCATCTCAACCTATAGGTGAAGTTCTGCTTGAACAACAGATGGTTTCGCCGCCGGTAATAGAAGCTGCATTAGAAAAGCAAAAACACGTTAAAGAAACAAAAAAAGCCGAAGCCAATTTAATTCGGGTCGATGCCGACAAACTCGACGAACTTATCAATCTGGTAGGTGAACTTATTATTGCTGGTGCAGGTATTAACCTTCTTGCCAAACGTGAAAAACTGGCAAGTCTTCTTCAATCCACCGCCACTTTATCGCGGTTAGTGGAAGAGGTTCGTGATTCTGCACTCGCGCTGCGGATGGTACAAATCGGCGGAACGTTCAATCGTTTTCAGCGTGTGGTACGTGATGTCAGCAAAGAATTAGGCAAAGATGTTGATTTGGTTATTAGTGGCGCGGAGACCGAACTAGACAAAACCGTTGTCGAAAAAATTGGCGACCCGCTCACTCATTTAGTACGTAACTCGATGGATCATGGTATAGAGTCTGCCGAATTACGTATTGCCCGTGGAAAACCTGTTAAAGGCACACTTCAACTCAGTGCTTACCATGATGCCGGTAATATCGTTATCGAAGTGAGTGATGATGGTGGTGGTTTGAACAAAGAAAAAATTCTGAATAAAGCCATTGAACGCGGTTTGATTGCCGAGGGGACAAATCCGACAGACAAAGAAATTTACAATCTCATCTTTGAAGCTGGATTTTCCACTGCCGATGCCGTTAGTAACCTTTCGGGTCGGGGTGTTGGCATGGACGTGGTACGCCGAAACATTCAAGCTTTACGTGGCACAGTTGATTTGGATAGCGTCGAAGGTGAAGGCAGTACGGTTCGTATCCGGTTACCACTGACCCTCGCCATTATCGATGGTTTTATGGTGGGCGTTGGTAATGCAACCTACGTTATGCCATTAGACATCGTGGTTGAATGTATCGAACTAAAGGCTTGGGCTAGCGACGAAGGGGATGGGCAATATATCAATTTGCGCGGTGAAGTGTTGCCGTATCGACGGTTACGCGATCACTTTGGCATAAAAAGCGAAACGGTACAGCGAGAAAATGTCGTTGTTGTGCGTTATGGTGAACATAAAGCGGGGCTGGTAGTAGATAAACTAATGGGCGAATTCCAAACTGTCATAAAGTCACCCGGCAAGTTATTTGAAAGCGGAAAAGGCATCGGTGGATTTACTATTTTAGGTAGTGGTGAAGTTGCCTTGATTTTAGATATACCGGGGCTGATGGGATTGGTTGAACATGAAAAAATTGATGTTCGTAAGCCTGTTTCAACCTAATTCAAAAATAACCAAATACTTTTAAGGTAAACATCATGAAACTGACCGATTTATTTTCCAATCGTAACAAAATAGTTGCTGCTGAATTTGAAAGACTTACCCAAGCAGTAATTGCAGGGAAACTCAGCGAGCGCGTCAATACCTCTGCATTTGATGACGAAAACAAACACGTCGGCAATTTAGTTAATCAGATACTCGACGCTATTATTCAGCCGCTGAACGTGGCAGCGAGCTATGTCGATAACATTTCGAAAGGCAACATTCCCGTTAAAATTACCGATACCTATAACGGTGATTTCAACATTCTGAAAAACAATCTCAATACCTGTATCGATGCCGTGAACGCCCTCGTTGCGGATGCCAATGTGTTAGCGGTCGCCGCGGTGGAAGGACGGCTAGCGACTCGCGCAGATGCCACCAAACATCAAGGTGATTTCCGTAAAGTTGTCGAAGGTGTGAATGCGACCTTAAACGCAGTCATCACACCATTGAATGTAGCGGCAAATTATGTAGAACGCATATCTCATGGTGATACACCTCTGAAAATTACTGATACCTATAACGGTGATTTCAATACTATTAAAAACAATCTCAACCAGGCTATTGATGCCATCAATCAACAGAGCTTCGCAGCGCAGTCCATTTCTGAAGGCAACTTATCGGTTAAGGTTACTGTTCGCTCTGAAAATGATAACCTGTCTAAAAGCTTAATCCGAGTCATTGAAGTACAGCAAGCTCTGCAAAAAGAGTTACAACGTCTCACCGCCGCATCCAAAGAAGGTCAGTTGTCTGAACGTGGTAAACCAGAACAATTTAAAGGCGCGTATGCCGAGATTATTGGCGGCGTTAATGACATGTTAGATGCTATTTTGCTGCCTATCGGTGAAGGTAATGGCATTCTTGCACAAATTTCCAACGGTAAAATCGACGAGTTAATTACCCAAACCTACAAAGGCGACCACGAGAAGATGAAACAGGCGGTGAACAATGTGGCAATTACGCTGCAAGGTTTGCAGAAAGAATTGCAACGTCTCACCGCTGCATCAAAAGAAGGATTACTTTCTGAACGCGGTAAATCAGAACAATTTAAAGGCGCGTATGCTGATGTTATTAGTGGCGTTAATGACATGTTGGATGCTATTTTGCTGCCTATAGGCGAAGGCAATCGTATTCTTGTACAAATCTCCAGCGGTAAAATCGACGAGTTAATTACCCAAACCTACAAAGGCGACCACGAGAAGATGAAGCAGGCGGTGAACAATGTGGCAATTACGCTGCAAGGTTTGCAGAAAGAATTGCAACGTCTCACCGCTGCATCAAAAGAAGGATTGCTTTCTGAACGCGGTAAACCAGAACAATTTAAAGGCGCGTATGCTGATGTTATTAGTGGCGTTAATGAAATGTTGGATGCTATTTTGCTGCCTATAGGCGAAGGCAATCGTATTCTTGTACAAATCTCCAGCGGTAAAATCGACGAGTTAATTGCCCAAACCTACAAAGGCGACCACGAAAAGATGAAGCAGGCAGTGAACAATGTGGCGATTACGTTGCAAGGTTTGTTGAAAGAACTGCAACATCTTATCGAAGCGTCTAAAGAGGGACAATTGTCCGAGCGTGGCAAACCAGAACATTTCAAAGGCGCATATAGTGAGGTTGTTAGCGGTATTAACAATATGTTAGATGCAATCATCTTACCCGTTAATGAGGCAGTAACGGTTCTCACCGAGTTGGAGAAGGGCAACCTTACCAAGACTGTCAACGGTCATTACAAAGGGCAGCTCGAAGATTTCAAAAATACGCTTAATAACACCATTGCTAAAATTGCCGAAGTCATTGGCGAAGTAAATAGTGCCGCGTCCAATATCGCTTCAGCAAGTGGCGAGATTTCTGCCACGGCACAAAGTATGAGTCAGGCAAGCAGTGAGCAGGCGGCAAGTGTCGAGGAGACCACTGCGGCGGTCGAGCAAATGTCAGCATCTATCAACCAAAATACTGAAAATGCCAAAGTTACCGAAGGCATGGCGACTCAAAGTAGTGGCGAAGCAGCACAAGGCGGTGAAGCGGTTCACAAAACTGTAAATGCGATGAAAAGTATCGCTAACAAAATTGGCATCATCGATGATATTGCCTATCAAACCAATTTGCTGGCGTTGAACGCGGCAATTGAAGCGGCGCGGGCAGGCGAACATGGTAAAGGTTTTGCGGTTGTTGCTGCCGAAGTTCGTAATCTGGCTGAACGTAGTCAAGTGGCTGCAAAGGAAATTGGTGAGCTTGCTGAAAGTAGTGTCGAAATGGCTGAAAGTGCTGGCAAACTCTTAGACACTATTGTGCCTTCAATCAAAAAAACATCTGATTTAGTGCAGGAAATCACGGCGGCTTCTGAAGAACAATCAACGGGTGTTGCTCAAATCAATACCGCAATGAGTCAGCTCAATCAAATTACTCAACAAAATGCCAGTGCTTCAGAAGAATTAGCTGCCACCTCAGAAGAGATGAGCGGACAAGCCATGCAATTACAGGAAATGATGGAGTTTTTTACGACAAGTGGTCATAAATCATCAGTGGGTAAACATCCGTCTTCCAAACCGATGGTAAAAAAGGCAATGACAGATCATCACCATGAATTTAACGAAGACGAATTTGTGAGGTTTTAGGCGATGAGCGTGGTAATCACGTAACTGATGTCACGCAGTCGATGAGTTTAAAGCACAACCCCCAGCCTTTCAGACTGCTCCCTTTAAAGGGGGCGAAAGATTAAAAAGCAACCGCTTTTGATTTTAATGGTTTTTCCCCCTGTTTGAAGGGGGAGCGCGATAGCGCAGGGGGATTTTTTTCAGCTCTACGTAACATCAGACAATAATATTTTCCTGGAGAAGAACAATGAATATGACCGTTAGTAAAAAGATGATGTTGCTCATCGCTTCCGCTATTTTAGGTATGATTGGGCTATCGTGGGTTGGGCAAAATCGAATGGATGTTGTGTATGAAAAAACAAATTTTGCCAATGTTAACAGTGTCCCATCCATCGTTACGATGAGCAAAGCAGGTGAATCTCTCGGTCGGCTGCGTGTCAGGGTGTATCGTCATGTATTGAATACTGATCCGACCCAACTTTCTGAAATCGAAAACAAAATTAGGGAAGCACAGTACGGCGTTCTGAAGGCTCTGAAGGATTATGAAAATATGATTGCAGACAATAAAGACAAGCAGATGCTGACGGATGATGTTGCTGCTTTTAACGAATACATGAATGGTGTAGAAAAGGTGCTGGATGTTTCTCGCCAAAATAAAAACGAGCAAGCACGTGATATGTTGGCGCAATATTCCACTCAAGCCGAAAACGCGAATGCAGCATTCTCCGCCCACATGGATTACAACGTTAATTTAGCAGATAAAGCGGCAAATGACGCGATGGTCGTTAAAGATGATGCCACTCGGCTATCAATCATAATTTCAATTTTGGTTTTGTTGGTGACGGCACTGTTGGGTTGGTACATTATCCGAAACTTGATGCGGCAACTTGGCGGCGAGCCAGATAAAACCGTGGACATTGCGAGCAAGATTGCGCTGGGAGATTTGTCTAGCAAAATTGAATTGTGCGAGGGTGACACGTCTAGCGTAATGAGTGCCATGAAGCACATGTCAATTTCGATTCAAACCGTGATTGCAGATATTAACCTGTTAGCTCAAAAAGCAAATGAAGGTCAATTGAATGTTCGAGCCGATGCCACTAAGCATCAAGGCGATTACCGCATAATGATTGAGGGGTTAAACAATACGCTGGATGGTATCGTTCTTCCTGTGAATGAAGTTGTTGCTGTTCTTACCGAAATGGAACGGGGCAACTTGACTCAAACCGTTAATGGTCATTACAAGGGACAACTCGAAGATTTTAAAAATACAGTCAACAACACTATTGCCAAAGTCGCCGAAATTATTGGCGAAGTGAATGGTGCAGCGTCCAATATCGCCTCGGCAAGTGGTGAGATTTCTGCCACGGCACAAAGTATGAGTCAGGCAAGTAGTGAACAAGCGGCAAGTGTCGAGGAGACCACTGCGGCTGTCGAGCAAATGTCTGCGTCTATCAACCAAAATACTGAAAATGCCAAAGTTACCGAAGGCATGGCAACCCAAAGCAGCAGCGAGGCGATACAAGGTGGTGAAGCGGTTCAAAAAACTGTAAATGCGATGAAAAGTATCGCCAATAAGATTAGTATTATCGATGATATTGCTTACCAAACGAATTTGTTAGCGTTAAATGCCGCGATTGAAGCGGCACGAGCAGGCGAACATGGTAAAGGTTTTGCCGTCGTTGCCGCTGAGGTTCGTAATCTTGCCGAACGTAGCCAAATTGCAGCAAAGGAAATTGGTGAACTTGCTGCAAGTAGTGTCGAAATGGCTGAAAGTGCTGGCAAACTCCTAGATACCATTGTGCCTTCAATCAAAAAAACATCTGACTTAGTGCAAGAAATCGCAGCAGCTTCTGAAGAACAATCAACAGGTGTTGCACAAATCAATACTGCGATGAATCAGCTCAATCAGATTACCCAACAAAATGCCAGTGCTTCAGAAGAATTAGCCGCCACCTCAGAAGAGATGAGCGGACAAGCCATGCAATTACAAGAAATGATGGAGTTCTTTATGATAAATGGTCATAAATC